>NZ_BPRB01000424.1 GCF_022179685.1 Methylobacterium trifolii | reverse complement strand
CTAGTGCACTGACGCCGACAAAAGGTACACCGCGCGGCGCGAATTGATTTGTCTGTTCAGGCACTTAGCAAACGGGTTCCTGGTACGAATGTCGGTGTCAGTGCACTAGCTCTACGACCGGCGCAGGGGCAAGGTGAATTTGTTTGAGATCGAGCGCAACCTGATTGGAGAGGTTCTCGCGACCTACTGGTAGAGCGCCACCGCAACCACGACGCAGACGCCAACCTCGCCGCGTTCGATAACAGCTGGCATATGCTTCACCACGGGCAGGAGCATCAGCGCCGGTGGCGCACACCTCGCGCGTGTGCAAAGCTATCGGTGGCATGTTCAGTAGGATTTATCCTCGATTGTAGTTATGAAGGACGATAGCGAGTTTGCCGTCTGAGGAGGTAGGGCGTGCAGATAGATGACGACAATCTCGAGTTTTCAGACGAAGGCGATGCAGTCCTTGATGCAACGCAGGTTGCCAATTTTTCGCAAGCTGTCCTCTACTCCACAGATTGGACAGTAGAGACGATCATATCCCAAGCAAGGCGCGGGAACATCGAGATGAAGCCGCGTTTCCAGCGCCGAGACGCTTGGCGTGTATTGCGTAAAAGCAGATTCGTAGAGTCAATTATTTTAGGTCTGCCCATTCCTCAGATCGTTCTTGCGGAAAAACGGACAGAGCGTGGGAAGTACATTGTTTTGGACGGCAAACAGCGGTTGTTGTCTTTACTACAATTCGTAGGAAATGCGGAGGGCGAGAATAATAACTTTGCTCTTTTAGGGCTAGAGGCACGAACCGATCTTTCTAGGAAAAAGTACAAGAATTTAGTTGAAGACCCTGCTCTGTCGAACGATCTAAACGCATTTTTAAATCACACTCTACGAACGGTTGTGATCAGAAATTGGCCAAACACAGATTTTTTGCATCTGGTGTTTCTTCGATTGAATACCGGCAGTGTGAAACTGTCTCCTCAAGAGTTGCGACAAGCTGTCGTCCCCGGCGCTTTTTCCGATTATGTCGATGACGCGGCAGCAGGATCAGCGGAGATCCAAACGCTGCTATCGAGGAAGACACCAGATCCTAGAATGAGAGATGTGGAGTTGCTAGTTAGATTCCTTGCACTTCATAATTTCGTCGAGCTTTATCCCGGTAGGATGAAAACATTCCTTGATGAAAGTTGTCAAAAGCTCAATGATAGTTGGGATAATCCGAGAACGCTATCAAAGAGCAGGTAGGTAGTTTCAAGGAAGCCACAAAGGCGCTCATTGATATTTTTGGGGAAGACCAGATAGCCCGGAAAGAAAAATCCAGATCGTTCAATCGAGCGATCTTTGACGCTCTTGTGTTCTATGCTGTGGAACCGCGTATCAGAGAGGCAATGCTGCAAAATCGACAAAAAATTATTGAAGCGTATAGTGGAGTACTCAAAACCCCAGAATTTGCGGAATCTATCGAAAGTGATACGGCGGGTTTGCCTCACACTGAAGCAAGGCTAAGAATTTGGGGTGAGGCGCTTCATGGCATTATAGGCTTGCCAGCAAAGCCGCCAAAAATGATCGATGGAAGAATATCCTTTGCGGGCTTTTAGCTGTGCCTTCCACTAAATATTTGCGTCTTAAAGAGCAAATCACTTATTTGAGAACGCATCTGTTGCCCGCGGAATTTGACGCAACAGGTACTTATGAAGACGAGAGTGTTTTTGTCAAAGCCCTGGGTTTTAGAGTGCTAGCCCATGCCGAATTCGAAGAATTTCTGGAAGAAAGAGTGACAGAGATAGCAAAAGTAGCATGGGCATCTTGGAAGGATAAGAACCATGTATCAGCAACAGCAATGTGCCTAATTGCTTTTAGCGGCAGAGAAATGAGGCCTCCTCCAGATACATACAGCGCCCCAGGAGAAAACCAGCGGAAAGCGTGGCCTGCTCTAATAGATGTGCACGAAAAGCTCAACGACGCCGTCTCACAGTACATAAAACAAATATCGGTCGACAATCACGGCGTCAGAGAGAAAAATATCTTGTCTATGCTCTTGCCAATAGGCGTGGATCATAAAAAAATCGATGGTGTTTTCCTAACAGAGATAGATGATTTTGGACAACAAAGAGGCAAGGCTGCACACACCAGCTCGGCAAAATTCGTCCAGCAAGAGATCGACCCAAAAGGCGAGTTTGACCGCGTTCAGAAAATCATAAATTTACTTCTGCCACTCGATGAGGAATTGACCGCTGTCTTGGCTACCTGCGCCGCTGCATAAGCAATTTGACCGCGGCGTTCCATAAGCTCCGTTGTGCGCGTGCCATCACATAGGGATATGCGCCAAGGTGCGACCTATCCATTGACAATGTTCCTGTTTTGTGCTCAATAGCCGCCACCTGCTGCCCGGCAGTCGCGGAGCGATCCGGGGCTGCTCCAGGGGGCCCGCCCGGTGGCTGATCGGTCGGGTCCGGGCGGCGGGGCGGTGCCCGCGTCGATGGCTTCAGCCGTCATCGCCCCGGG
>NZ_BPRB01000423.1 GCF_022179685.1 Methylobacterium trifolii | reverse complement strand
ACCCTGCTTGGATCGCCTTGAGGACGCATCATTTTTTCCCGCGAACCGTGGGACGCTTCGCGGAATGATGCTTAGGCCACCGTGTTGTTCTCCACGCCGATCACCGCGTCGAAGGGGGGCAGCGTCGAGAGGTCGGCCGCGTCGGGCAGGCAGACGATCAGGCCGGCCCCGGCGCGGCCCGCCCGCAACTGGGCCAGCCGCTCGCGAAAGTTCTCGGGCTTGCGCTCGTCGAGGAGGATGGCGATCACCGCGATGTCGGGGCGTCGGACCAGGCAGCGGGCGAGGTCGATGCCGATGCGCTCGCGCGGGCCGATGGCCCCCTCCCCGAGGGAGGCGCCGCCGGCCGCCCCGGGCTCGACCCGGCTGTCGAGGCCGAGGCGGTAGACCGAGCCTTCCAGCCCCTCCTCCACCAGCACCCGCCGGACCAGGGCGCGCACGCGGGCCTCGGCCCCGGCCTCGCCCTGGCTGATGCGCCCGAACAGCAGGTTCTCCTCCAGGCCGGCGGCCGGGTTGACCCGCGCAGGATCGTGGAACTCGACCGCGCCGGCGAGCGCCGGCGGCAGCATCCCCGCGAAGGAGCGCCGGGCGGCCACGAGGCGCTCCTCGAAGAGCGCGTCGATCAGGCCGAAGCGGTGGCGGGTCTCGCTGTAGCGGAGCGCCAGCCCGATCAGCCGCTCGCGGTCGCGCTGCCCGGCCGGACCGCGGCGCAGGCCCGAGGCGCCCGGCTGGCGCACGACGAGGTCCTCGAAGTAGCCGCGCTCGGCCGCCGGGAACAGGGAATAGGCGTCGAACAGGGGGTGGTCGTTGGGCAGGTCGGAGAAGATCTCCACGGTGCTGCGGGCCACCGCGAGGCCGATCTCGATCAGCGGCCGGCTCAGGTCTTCGGCCTCCAGCACCGCCCGCAGGTAGGGATGGCGGGCGAGCCGCCCCTGCGCGAAGGCCGGCCCAACCGCCTCGCCGAACAGGATGTTCTCGCCGATGCTCGCCTGATGGTTGTAGAGCGCCGGGTCGAAGGGCTCGACCAGGCGCTCGGCCCGCTCGGCCTGGAGCACCGCGCGCACGGTGCGCCGCGCCGCCACGATGGCCTGGGCCAGCGCCGGCTCGGCCACCGGGTCGACCCGGCCGGTGAGGCCGCGGGCGTAGACGAAGGCGTCGAGGCCGGTGAGCCGCAGCAGGGCCACGAACTCGGCCTCGTGCGGAGCGATCTCCGGGCCGGCGCCGTACAGGATGTTCTGGCGTAGCGACCCTTCGACCAGGATCGCCTCGCCCGCCGCATACGCGATGCGCCGGGCGAGGCGATCCTGGT
>NZ_BPRB01000422.1 GCF_022179685.1 Methylobacterium trifolii | reverse complement strand
CTCGACCTCGCCGAGGCCGTGAAATTTCATGTGAGGACGGACAACACGATCGCGGACCTGGGCCAGTCTGCCAACTGCAAACGGACCATGACGACGAACGCCATCCTTGTCGTGTGGCCGGAGAAAGCATGAGGAGCCGGATAGCTCCAAGCGAACAGGGCACACAACTCGACATTGAAGTGGACCAATTCGCGTGACCAGTGACCGCCTATCGATCCTAATGACGAATTTGCAGCTGGTCGATCGGACGGGCACGGAAGTCGCCACGATGGATTTAGCACTGGCGCTGCGGGGGGCAGGTCATCGCGTTGCGATCTACAGTCCGCGCCTCGGGCATTTCGCCCGGGAAATCATGGCGCGTGGAGTGCCAGTGACAAACCGGATTGATCGAATAGGCTTCGTCCCCGATATCATCCACGGCAGTCACACTATCGCAGTCTTGCCAGGTCTAATTCGGTTCCCTAAAGCACCCGCGATTTTCGTCTGTCACGACTCCTCCTCGCCGTTTGATGCACCGATCTTGTTGTCGCGCGTCGGTGCATATGTCGCTATCGACGCAGCGTGCGTCGAGCGCCTTGTGGTCGACGGCATTCCCGAGGACCGCATCGTCCTGCTCCCGAACGGCGTCGATCTTGAAGCGATCGCGGCAAGGCAGAACTTCGCTCCAAAGCCTGTTCGGGCGTTGGCGATCGTCAAAGCCAGCCCGAATTGGATACAGTTCGTGGAGACGGCCTGCGCGTCAGCAGGGCTGGAGCTCGACGTTGTCGGGCCGGGGGTCGGCCGGACGGTTGGCGACTTACCTGAGCGGATCAGCCGAGCCGATATCGTCTTCGCCCATTCGCGCAGTGCCGTCGAGGCCGCTTCTTCAGGCGCTGCTGTGGTCATCTGTGACGAACGTGGTTTCGGAGGCTTGATAGGCCCTGACGAGGCGCAGCGTTTTCCAAATTCGCCTCTCGGGCGCCGGATTTTCCAGGAACCGGTAACCGTCGCGGCCCTCGAGCGCGCCATCGCCGCCTACAATCCTGATGACGCTCGGATCGTCTGCGAGATCGTTAGGGAACGCCTGTCACTTGATGGCGTCCGGGCACAGTATGAAGCCGTTTATCAGCGGGCGATGGCGGAGGCGCGCCCAAGCAAGGTTGATTCGAACAGCGATGATGCCGAACTGGCAGCCGTTACCGCGGGATGGATGGTTGGCTCCGCAGAGTTTGAGGCCCTGCATCGCCGCCTCGATGCGGTCGCAAGCCAGGAAGCAACCATAGCCGAATGGTTCGACAGCCACGCTGCCCGGATGCTAGACGATCCTCGCCGACTCTCGCTCGGGACGAATGCGTCGGACCTGGTCCGATTTCTCTGCGTCAAAGGATGGAGCTACCCAGAGACGTGGGGGATTTGGTCAGACGGGCCGCAGGCGATCCTCCGTATACCGGCAAGCCTCGTACGTCTTTGGGGGGGCGTACGGATCTTGTGCCTCCATGCCTTTCCAGCGGATCACGACGAGAAAGACACCCGTCGCGTCTGCGTGATCATCGATGGCGGCCCACAGGATGAATGGGCTTTCGCCAATCCAGCCAAGGCGGGCTTTACGTCGAAGACCTTGCGCTTTCCTGGGCGCACGGATGCAGTTCAGGTTGCGTTTCGGATCCTCGATCCGGTTGACACGCCTGCATTTGATCCGAACCCGCGCCGGCTCGGCATGGGCATTCTCGCGCTCGAAGCTCCGGGCACTACCTCCTGACTGTAAAGCGAGTCGCGGTGCGCACCGCGATCCTGCTGGCCCGGCCGGACCGGCGATGACCGATCCCATACCGCCCGCACGCCGCAACCCCCGCCGCTGGTACGATGAGGCCGAGATCGAGCAACCGCCGGCCACGGTCTCCGATGCCCGCACGGCCGGCGCCTATGGCGTCGTGATCCATTGCACCTGTGGACGCGTGGGGACTGTCCGTCGTCAGATGA
>NZ_BPRB01000421.1 GCF_022179685.1 Methylobacterium trifolii | reverse complement strand
TATTTACACAGACCTGCGGTATGTGGAAAAATTGGACGATGTTGAAAGCTTAATTAGATATGCTTCGCCAGCAATTGGCGAGGCCAACTTACATCATTTTACGGCTCTCCTGGGTGGCGGCTCAGTTGTTTTCGTTCTTGACGGACTTGACGAAGTTGAGCCAGCCCGTCGCTCAAGGCTGGTCGAGTTAATTCTTAGGGCTCGCAAGATCTGGAGTGAATGTTATTTCATAGTTACCTCAAGAGTTTATGATTCACAAGCTCTTTTGGGCGGGGGTTTTAATTTTGCGATAATAAAAAGCTTGTCGCCTGCAGAAATCAATCAGCTGACGTCAAATTGGGCCGCAATCATATCGGTCGATAAAAGTAGGTCAGGAAAAGATTTTTCGCAGGCTGTCGATAAACTGTTAGCGCAAGAACGCTCTGATCAGCGTTTCATTAGATCTCCACTGGTATTAGCCCTCCTTGCTTCAATCTACATCGGCACAGGGAATACGCCAGGAAATCGGGTGGCACTTTTCGCTCAGGTCGTTAATTGGCTTCTCAAGTCTCGCTCGTTGATCCGGGAGAGTCAAAACATCGATCTAAAGACGACTAAACTTGCGCTGGAGTCGGTGGCGTTCTCATTCGTCGTCGGATCAATAAGTTCTCGAACCACGATGGATCAAGCCGCGGCAGCCGCTGCAAAGCTGGCGAGTATAAATCAGCTTGATGCGGAGAAAGCGCTCCACATTGAGGCCTTCGGAAATAACTGTCTTGTAGTATCTGACGGTAAAATCAGTTTTTGGCACGAAAGCATCCGCGATTATTTCGCTGCATTCTGGTTATTTCGTAAGTTGTACGAGAGTCCCGGTTCCATTCCTCTGGAAGTTGAGAAGATATTGTACGATGTTCGTTTCCGTGAAGTGGCAGATCTTTTGATTGCGCTCCTTGCTACTTCAGACGGGGACATGTTGCAGGTTCTATTTAGGGAGAAGTTGCCGCGCGGCGCATCGTCCATCGAAAACATAAGGGCGACTAGCCTGCTAGCAAGGATATTGAAGACGGGAAAAGCACAGGGCGCAAAATTTACGTCAGATGATGGGAAGCAGATCGAAGACGCTTTGAGAAGATATATCGACTTGACCGAAACAAATCTGCTCACAATGTCTATTGCGGATCGCCGCGAAATGCTTCGTGCGGCTGGTAGTTTAAAGAAAGACTTTCGTTTGTACGGCCCACCGGGACGCCGCGCCGTTGAAACTGCAAGCCCAAGAGTTAAAATTGGGAAATTCCCTGTAACAGTACAGGAGTATGGCCGATTTTTGAATTTTACCGCTGCTGGAGGTCACGCAGGGTCAGCGATGAAGTGGCAAGCGGACCATCTTCCCGTGATGTGGGACACGCAGCAAGATACTTTAAATGCCCCTGTCTCGGGTGTCGATTGGCAGCAAGCAGATGCGTATTGCCGATGGCTAACAGTTCAAATGCGCTCCGAGCATAAAAGGTGGTCCAAAATAGTCGTTCGGCTCCCTTCCTGCGACGAATGGCGCTCGATGACGGGATTGGCGCCAGTAGAGAATCGAGACCTGAAGAGGTGGAGCGGACCTTTCGTTTCGAGGTTTTTGGCGCCTGTCGACCCTGTCGGTGTTTATCCGGAGCGAGCCAGCCCGTATGGACATCAGGATATATCCGACGGAATATGGGAGTGGATTGGTCCTTCGTTAGACGTAAGAATACGTCGCAAGCAGATTGTCAGCTCGGAAATTGTGGGAGGCTTGCACATCACTTTTGTCAAACGAGTAAGGGGTGTTCTAGCTTCGCCCTTAGTTGGATTTAGGATAGTTTTCGAAGATGCAGTTTAAGATTTGCATGTTAAACTTGGTAAGTGGAAAATTATATACGACGATTATGCTATTCAATTGACGGCCTTTTGCCGTCGATTATAGTTTCTTTTGAAAGATTAATGTCGTAATTTTCATTATTTTTATGCTAGAAAATGATGGAATAGACAGAGGTGGTTAAAATTCTCTAGTTGATAAATCGAATGGATAAAGGCGTTTGCTTCGATCTGCTGGCCGGTTTTTCACGGCGCGCTTATTGGATTTAAATTGGTTATAATTCAAGATATCGGTTTATCCGCGTCAAATGTCTGCTTGCGAGCGGCTCGATACTCGGTATTCATAGACCGGCGTCGGCCAGTCTCGGTCAGCAACAGGCTCTGGCAAGATGTCCGCTTTCGGGCAGATAGGGAAATGAACTTGACGACGAAGGCGGGTCGATGGCCACCGTCAGCGCCTGCCGCAGCGTCGAGCTTAGAGCGCTGACCCGCCCTCTTACGCTCGATCAGGCCATCCGGACCGGCCACGTTGAAAGCCAGCCCCCAATCCAGGACCGTCTGCAACCCAACCGCGCCGCTCCTGGCCGCCTGCGTGCGGCTACCGCCCTCGTAGATCGAGGCCAGCACCAACAGCCGCCTGCTCTGGCCCGCATTCTGGTTCGCGCGCGCCAACCGTCGCAGAGCCTCAGCATCAAAATCCGCGCGCAATCCCAAAGCCTTCGACATGGCAAACCTCCGGCTTGCCACAGCGAATCACATCGGGCCCGACCGCACAAACCCGTTAGTCCTTACCCACGTCGATTCGTATAAGAGGCGGTCCGGCATTGTAGGGCTGGTCGCTCTGGGCAATGAGGCGAGCCTTGCGCTCGGACAGGCTCGACATTGGGGCTCCCGTTCGGATGAGAACACGGGAGTGAAGGCGTCGACGGCGGCAAGTCTCAATCGAAAACCCGGCAACTAGGGTAGCCGATGCAGGGCATCATCGCCGCAATCTGCTTTTCCCGAGGTCTAGCGCAGGAGCCTGTCGTTGTGGTCAGCCCCCATTGAA
>NZ_BPRB01000420.1 GCF_022179685.1 Methylobacterium trifolii | reverse complement strand
TCTGAGTCAGTGCACTAGTGTCGAGCGCCAGACACTACGAGGGTGCCCCCATGACCACTCGACGAGAACTCCTGGGCGGTATTGCTGCCTCGGTCTATCTGACGGCCCTTGCACCTGCAAAGCTTTCTGCCGCGTCCCATGAACCTGGATTTTTCGCAGCGAAAGACATCGCCGAAGCCGGTTTGATTTTTGGTCTTCCGATCGTCATGAACTATGGCGAAATGTACGAATTCGTTGTCGATAAATCATCGAGCCAATACAAGGCGCCCTTCAACGTTTTGAAAAACGAGGCCAACGTCTTTACCTACAAAGACACAGCGGTTGTAACGCCAAACAGTGACACGCCCTACTCGCTTCTATGGATGGATTTGCGTGCTGAACCGATGGTGATCTCGGTTCCTGCGATTGACCGGCGGCGCTACTATTCCATCCAGCTTTGCGACAGCAGTACCTACAATTACGGTTACATCGGAACTCGTGCGACCGGCACCGATGCGGGCGACTACATGGTCGTTGGTCCCGATTGGAAGGGTGAAACGCCTCCAGGCATTCGCAAGATTTTCCGTTCCGGCGCGACGCTTTCCATCGCGATTTTCCGGACCCAACTGTTCGGGCCTGCTGATCTCGACAACCTGAAGCAGGTGCAGACCGGTTTTGGGGCAGTCCCCTTGTCCACGTATCTGAAGCAGCCGTCCCCACCGGCCGCGCCAACCGTCACGTTTCCGATATTCACCAAGGAACTCGCAAAGAAAAACTTCTTCGAGTACCTCGATTTCATGCTTGAATTTATACCGGCTGCTGCCAACGAAAGTGACATTCGAGCAAAGCTTGCCAGCATCGGTGTTGGCCCCGGCAAAACGTTCAAGTTCCAAGACCTTCCTTTAGAAGCCAAAATTGAGATCGGCCTTGGCATGAAGCAAGGTCAGGACAAAGTTGAAGCTGCCTTAACCAAGGCAGGTACCGTCATAAACGGATGGAATGTCAGCGGCTTATTCGGAGACAGCCAGCACTTCGACGGCGATTGGCTTATGCGCGCCGCAGCCGCGCAAGGCGGCATCTATGGCAACTCGCCGGAAGAGGCGATGTACCCGTTCACGCGAACGGACAGCAGCGGCAAGACGCTGGACGGTGCCACCAACAACTACACCATCACCTTCGCGGCTGACCACCTTCCCCCCGTTGACGCATTCTGGTCAATCACGATGTACGACGGGAAAACGCAGCTTCTCATCGAAAATCCGATCGATCGGTATCTCATCAACACGCCGATGATGGACACCTTGAAGAGGGACGCTGACGGCGCTCTGACGCTCTACATCCAGAACAAGTCCCCCGGTGCCGAGCACGAGGCCAACTGGCTTCCCGCCCCCGCAGGGCCGATATATCTCGTGATGCGCCTCTACTGGCCGAAGCAGTCGCCGCCTTCAATCTTGCCGGTTGGGAAGGGCACTTGGCAGCCCCCCGGCATCGCTGTGGCTGCATGAACGAACAACTGCGTTCTGGACACGGCGGAAAGCTGCGAGCAGCGAGGTCTGGTCGGGAGCGGGGCGTCCGCTTCTGGACGAAGGGTCAAGGTCCGGTTGCCACACGCAGCCGACTTTGAGCGGCGGCCGACAAATAACTGCGTCCGGGAAGCCCGGACGATCCTCGGCATGCCCGACCTGGGCCGAAACCGGAGACGGCCCGAGAGGACACCTCGAAGAACCCC
>NZ_BPRB01000419.1 GCF_022179685.1 Methylobacterium trifolii | reverse complement strand
ACCCTCGGAAGGTCCGCTCCCGGCCTGTTGAGGCAGAGGTCAACGACCGGGTTGGGTGGATTGCGGTCTGTCCGCTAATTGGCGGCAGATCGACAAAGCGGTCATCCAGCATTGCCGAACTGCCCCGGGATGAAGAACCCCGGCGGAGACCAGCCAGGCCCACGTAATTATGAGGAAAGGCATCACCGAGGAGGGTTCGGACCATCTCCTCGGCTACAATCCCGACTTAGTCGATGCAACAAGGTCCACGTCGCCCTCCGCAATCTCTTGCGTCGTCGTTCCATGGCCAGGCGCTTCAACTTCGAGGACCAGAATGCGCAGCACAGCCTCCACGAGAAAGCTCGGCATGTCTCACCGTTCGGCCTATGCGCTGGCCCTCCTGTGGGGGATCTCGGCCACCCCCGTGGTGGCGGTCACGCCGGTGACACCGGTGGGCGTCGAGAGCTGCGACGCCTTCCTGGAGGCTTATGCCCAGTGCGCCGCCAGCCCCGGCGTACCGGAAGCCGCTCGCCCCGGCATCCGCCAGGGCATCAATACGATGCGCGAGAGCTTCCGCGACTCGGTCCTGCGCAACGAGGCGGCGCGTCCGACCGTGGCCTATCAGTGCGCCCAGGCTCATGAGGCCGTGCGCAAAAGCTTGGTCGACGCATTCAAATGCGATTTTCCCGCCGCACCCGCGGCCTCCCAGGCCCTGTTGCAGAGCCCGCCGCCACCGCCGGGCTCGGCTCGGGCGACCGCCCGCCCGGCGCCGGCGCAGACGCCCGAGGCTCAGGCGCTGGCAAAGGCCAATGCCTACACCGAGGCCCAGAACCACTTGGTCCGATCTCATCCCCTGGAGCAGCAGTTGGCTGACTACCGGCGCGATAACGAGCGGGTGCTCAAGCTCGGAACGAAGCTCGGCGCCAACGCCTGGTACCACTTCGGCATCGTGGATTTCGACGGGGTCATCGACGAGTTGGAGAAGGCCGTTGCCTTGCCGAGCGTCGTGCCAGAGGTGGATGCTCAGGCCGCCCGGCTGCTGGCCGCCCTACGCGAGGTCAATCCCATCCTGAAGGCGCTCACGCGCTATCAGACCACGCGCGAGTTCAAGGAGGATGGCTTCAAGTTCGCCCGCGAGCAGCACGCGATCCTCGTCCCCCGCGTCGAGGCGGCCGCCAAGGCGATGGACGCGTATGGCACGGCCCTGTTCGAGCGCGAGATCGCCCGGGATGAGCGCCGTCTGGCGGCCCTGCCGGAGGATGCGCCGGCACGGC
>NZ_BPRB01000418.1 GCF_022179685.1 Methylobacterium trifolii | reverse complement strand
AAGCCTGCAGGCTTCTTTGTAGAATATTTCAGGATCTTGAAATTGGGTGTAGGCTTTCTGCCCTGCTTCAGTAACGAGCCACAAGCCTTTGTTCTTTTGGAGCCAGCCAGCTTTAACGCAGTCGACGGTTGCGAATCGTAGAATCTTTTCGAAACGCTGCCCCCCGGACGGGTAAAGACCCTTTTCATATTCGGTCAGGCTGAAGGCGTTCCCGACCGCTTCGACAAGGGTGCTGGCCTTAACACCGCTCGGGTCAGTGATGAGCAGTTCAAACAGCTTCCGGAGAAACTCGCCCGTCCGCCGGCGTGTGATCACAGCCATCTTTAGCTCACCTGGGGGTATCGAAGCGGCATGGGTATCGCCGCCAGGATGCCCAGTCACCCCTATCCGGGCCAGCCAGGGATCTGTCCATAGCCATGTGGTGGCTGGAACAGACGCCCATCGCATTTATCGTACGCGTCCGGTGATGGCCGTGCTCGACGGCATCGCGCACCGGGCTGGAGCCTGACCTTAATGCTGGCGTTAAGGTCAGTGGGTCGGGGCGATGCGGGTCGAGGTGCTTGAGGGGGCCGAACGACGGCGGCGCTGCTCGTTCGAGGATAAGGCACGGATCGTCAAAGCTTCGTACGAGGCGGGAGTGTCGGTGTGTTCGGTGGCGCGCCGACACGGGATCGCCCAGGGCCCGCTGTTCACGTGGCGACGCCAGGCTCGGCACGGCCATCTGGTCCGGCGATAGGCCGAACTCGGCGCCGATGCACTCCACCGCCTTCGGAATGGTTGTTTCGCCTTCGGCTGCAAGACGCAGGACCGGTAGCATCAGGGTCTGGTAGTCGGGGATTTCGGGCAAGACGGGTCCGGGGCGTTCTTCGGCGCCAAGATGCAGAATGTAGACGCCCAAAAGCAAGACCAAGCCGAGCCGTTGACCCGGCAGAAATGTGTGAGGCGCCATCGGATGATCGGCTGGAGGTAGCCCGTCCCTCCCGCTAATCGAACCGAACTCGTCTATGATCCGCTTGCGTGGGCGGCGAAGGGGGTGGGTGTGGCCAGCACAGACCAATTGGCTGAGGCGTATGTCCAGATGCTGGCATCCTTCAGGCCCGCAGCTCCGCTGACCTTTATGAACCACGATGGCGATGGGGCGGCCTTGATCATCGCGGCCATAGTCGACCGCTGTGCATCGGTGGGACTGGGGCTGCGAGAGGTGGTGATCGGGACTGAGCTTGCTGATCACCTGGGCTTGAAGGATGGCATCGCACTCAAGCATGGGGAGCAGCCCATTATCCGAGTGGAGGCTGATCTGGGCCGTCAAGTCAGGTTCGAGGTGCGGTAAGGGATGCAATGGTGGCTATGGGATTGCCCCCCATACCGCCGTGACGACGCAGTGAGGGTAATACCTCGGCCATGAAGACCGGGCAGCTCGCATGATGGCTCTCGCTTGCCGAAGGCGGTCCTGCGGCGTGTGTGCAGCACGTGCAGCCCTGAGAAGCATCGCCTCGGCATCGAAGAACGGAACGCCCGCCCGTTTGAGCTTCTGACTGAGGGCCCACATTTCGGCATCGCCTCTGCCCGGCAGCACACCCTCCCTGTTCCACTGCTCCATGGCATCGTCCACCCTTGCCTGATCGAAGATGGGTCGATCACGCGTCTGCTTCTCCGGCGAGGCCTGGACAGCCTCTGCGCCGTAATCCTGTGTCTCGACTGGAATGGCGTCTTCCAGCCAATTGTCGACGTCGAGCGGTTTGCGACCTTCACCGTGATGGTCCTTCCAGATTTTGCCGGTTGGGTCCTTCGGCTGACAGGGCAGGTAGAATAGCGATGCAGCGTGGCGTTTGGTCAGATCGATGCCGTGAGCCTTCAGCCCCGGCCGTGCCGGATCTCGCTTGGCCAACGGGAACCCGCAGTCCTGGACGACCTGGATCAGTTGGTTGACGATGGAACGGTATTCACCGACCGACATGGTCCGACTGGTAGGGAAGTAAACACGGTACCTGGGTTCGGCCTTGGTCGAGCTGAAACTGTTGAAGACCACAGTCCGCTGATGCGGGAAGATTGCCGCGAGATCCTTATGGGTCATGTCACCAGCATCCACATCGAGCCAGATGCCATTGGCGGAGAGGACATTGGCCAAACCACGGTCGGTCGTCTCAGACAAAGTCGTGTCAAAAACCGCCGGGCTGATCAGGTAGTTTTCCTCCTTATGGACGATCTTCTCCTTATGAGCCTTCTTCAGAGCGGCGATGAACGTATCGTCGTTCATTTCGGGCACAACCGCTATCGAGTGGGTCGA
>NZ_BPRB01000417.1 GCF_022179685.1 Methylobacterium trifolii | reverse complement strand
GAAAGACAACCCCCCCGACGCATGGCCCGACCTTCAAACCTTCGCCGATGGTCACCACTGGGCTGACGTCAAGATGGTCAACTACGTCCTCCGCCCGCAACCCAACCATGCCGCCCTCCCGCGCCCCGACGTGATCGAGACGCTCGACCCTGACCTCGACTACGAACTCTACGCTAACAACTGCATGTCGCGGATTGCCTTCGCTGGAATTGGCCTCGCGCATGTGCTCGCGAGCGCGGACGTGCAGCTTGGACCCCTTTGCTTCGTTACCCTCGTTCCGGCCCGCTGTGCCCACCCGGTCGGGGACGGCCGACCGGGCACCTGCGAGGAGAACACGTTGTGGCGGCGCATTGGGCGTGCGGCTAACTTCGACGTGCACGTGCTCAAGCAGATGGCCCGGCAAGCTCTCGGCGGTATCCCCTTCATCGGGATGGTCGAGGCCGCGCTCTACTGGCGCTGGCGGCCGGGTCGGCAAAGTCGGCACGACTGGGTCGCGTGGCACTGCCACCTCATCACGTGGGGAGCCCACGCCGAGGAGGTCTCGCGCGTCCTCGCACCGTTTCGCGCGCGGCATACCAGCATGATGGAGGGGGTGGCAGCCGCCCATGTTCAGGCCGTAGAGGATGACGACCTCACTCGGCAGTTTCTCTATATGATGAAAGCCCCACAGAAGATGACGCGGGTGGAGTACTTCAAGCGACCGTGGACCAGTCCCACGACCGGTGAGGTCAAACCCCCCGGCTTGCACTCGCAGAAGGACTGGCTGCAAACTGGCCATCGCATCCGCCTCATGGATGTCATGGGCCACCGGAAGCTCGACGAATTGTTCTTCGGCAACCGGGAAGGAACTGCTTTGTATCGCACTATCCGGGCTGAGGCGCTCGCACCTTTCCGAGATCGGCAGCGGCGGGAAGAGCGTGCTCGATCTCGGCGGTAAAAAGATCGGCCGTTTTGCGCGAACTGAAAACAACGATCATCGCGGCGGGCGCTTTGCTCGCCGCCTTTCTTCCTTGAGAGTGTAGAACCTTGAATCCTTCGTTGCGGAACTGCGGTGTCCCGTGGCACCCCTCATCAAGAGTGTTCGGTATGGAGGGCTGCGCCTTATGAGCCTTTGGGACGATAGCGAGTGCGAGACATTCTACGCCGATGGACGGGCTTCCGCGACCGAGGCTTGTGTCGTTCGCATCAGCGACGGGCGGATCGTTGTCGATGCCAACGGTGCGAACGGGGGTTGGATGTACGAGGGTGAAGAGGTCGGTCCTGATCACTTCAGCCTGACCTCCTTGACCCACGACGGCAAGGCGAAACTGCACCGCTGCGCGGGTGATGAAGCCCTTGACGGTTCTTGGCGTGAGGGCGGCGTTTACGGCATGTGGCGGATTACACTAGGTCGATCAGAGGCTTAGCGTTCTGTTTTCGCGGGACGCGAAAAGGAGCCGGCTTTGAAAGGAGCATCTGCCTCGTCACGTAAAGGCTCCTCTGATGGCGAGGGGTGCCATCAGAGGAGCCTTTA
>NZ_BPRB01000416.1 GCF_022179685.1 Methylobacterium trifolii | reverse complement strand
CAAAGGGGTGGGTAATTACAGCCCCCGCACGTGTCGCCGACCTGGGACCCGCATCAGGGACGCCTATCGTGCCGCCCAGATCTCCGAGATACGTCCCCATGTCGGCATGCACCTTTCCCCTGGCGTTGGTCTGTGTCGGCCTTTCCGCGTTCGGTCTGAGTGCGCACGCCACGGAGGCGGCGGAGCCGGTCTCTCCGGTCGGAGCGGAGGCGAACTCCGTCGGCACGGACGCGGGCTTGCAGACAGGGGCGGGCTTGCATGCCGGTGACTGGCTCGTCCGCGGCCGTATCAGTGGGTCGATCCCCACGCAGCGACGCTCGCACATCGATCTCATCGGGGGGCAGATCGACACCCCCGCAGCAATCCTCCCGGACTTCGACGTCTCGTATTTCCTGACGGATCACGTTGCCATCGAAGGGCAGGCCGGCGCGGTTCGAACCCGCCCGTTCATCCGGAACTCGCTGGTGGGCGACATCGCGATCGGATCGATCTGGAACGCAGCCGCGATGGGGATCGTTCAGTACCACTTTCTGCCGAACGCGCGCCTCAATCCCTACCTCGGGGTCGGTGTCGCCGCGACCACGCCCCTCTCCATCAAGCCGGGCAAGGGCATCCCGGATTTCAAGCTCAAGTCCCAAGCCAGCCCCGTGCTCCAGGCCGGCTTCGATTATCACCTCACCGGCAATTGGTTCGCAAACGCGACCGTGAAATACGTCTTTCTCCCGCAGCAGGCATACGAACTCGCAGGCGTGAAGGTAAAGGCCGACATGAACATGCTCATTGTCGGAGCCGGCCTCGGCTACCGGTTCTGAACGGCCGCATGCGAGCCACGGGCTGATCGACCTGCCGGCCCGGATACGGCAAACCCGTCACCCGTGCGTGGAAACAACCTGGGATCGCCCCGCCTCCGTGGACGGTCCAGGGGGCTCGGCTGCGCAGAGTGTCGGTCGGCGCGTATGCGGCGACCGTCTGGCCGACGGGCGGACCGCGTGCGGGTCTCTGCACGCACGGACCGAACGCTCCAACGGCGAATTCGACACCGGAACGTTGACGGATCTCGGTGGAGATCGTCACGCGCACCGATCGGGCCAAGGGCTTTGCCGTGCTGCCCGAGCGCTGGATCGTCGAGCGCACGATCGGATGGCCGAATCGCTGCCGGCGTCCGGGCGAGGATCGGGACTGCAAGACCCGCAAGGCACGCGCCTTCCTCCTCCTGGCCTCCATTCGCCTCATGACGCGAACGCTCCGTCGAGAAACAACAGGATGCCGGACAGAGTCTAAGACAAGGATGAGGACGCAGGGCTACCTGCTCGTGGCCGCCGTCTCGCCTGCCAACCTTCGCGGACAGCCACGGCGACACCGCCTTCCTACGCACCTTGCGCGGACCCTGGCGGTTCCCTGCTCACGGCATCTCCGACCGCGCCGACCGCGCCGACCGGCAAGACCGAGTCGGCTCGGTCGAAGACATCACCGTCGAGAGTGTCGAGCCGGACGATGGACAGACAGGCTGCGCCGTCCACGAGGCTCAGGGTGATCGAGCGGGCGTTCGGTTGGATCAGCCGCTGCCGCCGGATGGCCCGCGACGACAACGTCACCGCGTCCTCGGCGCCGACCGTCTTCGTCCTCTTTGCCGCCGTGATCCTCGTCGGAGGGCTCGCACGCACCTTATGAAACCCGGTCCGAGACCGGCTCGTATCGCGTCATCCGCCACCTCGGCGCCGTCGATCGTAACCTGCCCATCAGCGCGACCAACACCCGTCGAGCGTGCCGATCGAACGGGAGCCCATTGCTCACCATAGACCCGGCGACGCCGAACGTTTCGATGGCGCGCTCTCCAGCGACGCGCGCGAAATATTTATGGCTGTCGAACTTGCGCAGCCCCTTATCGATATCGCATGATCAATGAGTACCCGGACTCTCTAAATCCTCCTGTTTTAATGATGAGGTCAGATATGATTAAGCGAAATTTCGAAGATCATATGCGAATATTCATGGACTTCAAATCTCCGTTGTCTGACAGGTCTCCACATTGGTCGACTCATTCAATATCACGGCGAAATATATTTACATTGCTGGCTTTGTTTTCTGCCGGCATTCCCATGGCAAGAAGCCAGGAGCGTAAAGGTCTTGTGATCGGCTACCTTGGTTCCGAGTTGCCCGAGAGCTATGCCAGTCGCCTCAAAGCTTTTCGGGCTGGTCTCGAGGCCGCCGGCTTCGTCGAAGGGCAGAACCTCGCCATTCAATTCCGCTGGGCTGCCGGCAAATACGATCAGCTATCGGCATTGGCCCAGGACTTAGTCGAGCAAAATGTTTCGCTGATTGTCGCTGCTGGCGGCGCCTCCGTCGCGCTCGCTGCAAAAAAAGCAACGACCTCTTTGCCGATCGTATTCGAACTCGGCGGAGACCCGGTCGCGCTCGGACTCGTCGATAGTTTGGCCCGTCCCGGTGGCAACCTTACGGGCATCTCGAGCCTTAGTGTAGAAGTGAGCTCGAAAAGACTAGAATTTATGCATAAATTACTTCCACATGCTAGAAATTTTATCGTCGTAGGGAATCCAAAAAGTCCGACTTCGGAGCGTCAAATAACGAACCTCCGTGAGACGGCCGGAAAGCTGGAGATTGAAATCGATATTCAAATGCCAAACAGCGAAGCGAGTCTCGAAGCCATAGTCACTGATTTTTCCCCTGCGCATGCCGCAGGG
>NZ_BPRB01000415.1 GCF_022179685.1 Methylobacterium trifolii | reverse complement strand
GCCGAGGCCAAGGCGCGCATCGCGCGGATCAACGAGATCCTCGCCTCCGGAAGCCCGGACGTCGCAGTCACCGAGTCCCTCGGCAACCAGATCATAAGCACCCTGCGCCAGCGCTACATTGAGACAGCTACGTCTGTAGCCGAGATGACGTCGCGCTACGGTACGTTTCACCCCGCGGCAGAAAGCCGCCGGGCCGAGATGGCCGATCAGCGCAAGGCGATCATGGAGGAGCTCAACCGGATCGGCGAGGCCTCGCGCAGCGACTACGAGATCGCTCAAGCCCGCGAGAACTCCCTGACGAACGATCTCGCCAAGATGGTCGGAGCCGCGGCGCAGTCGAAGGAATCACAGGTAGTATTGCGTGAACTGGACACCGTCGCGCAGGCCTATCGCCGGATGTACGAAAGCTACCTTCAGAAGTTCCACGAGACGGTTCAGAAGGAATCCTTTCCAGTATCTGATTCGCGCATCATCACGTATGCGACTCCGCCCCTCGCCCCGAGCCAGCCGCGCACGATCCTCGTTATGGCCCTCGCTCTGCTGCTCGGCGGCGGCGCCGGCATCGGGACGGCGATGGTGCAGAAGACCTTCGACCGCAGCATTCGCTCGGCGTCGCAGGTACGGCGCGCGTTCGATCTAGATTGCCTCGGCATCGTGCCGTGTGTCGTCCAGTCCCCGATCTTCGGCAGGGCGCGTACGGAGGCGTCGTTCGTAGCTGTGGTCGAGGCGCCTGAGTCCCGATTCAGCAAGAGCCTTCAGGAAATCAAGACCTCCCTCGACATGGCGCGGGCGCTGCGCAGCATCCGGCGCATAGGTATTCTTTCGGCCGAGCCGGGAGCCGGCAAAAGCACACTGACGAGCAACCTTGCGGTCCTCTACAGCCTGTCCGGCCGGCGGATTCTTGTCATTGACGCTGACCTTCAAGGTCCTGGCCTCAGCCACTTGACGTCGGGCGGCGCGGGATTGCTCGAAGTGCTCGACGGGTCGGAGCCCGTCGCGACGGCAATAAGACACCCGGAGCGGGTGCCTTACGCGCTCCTCGCGCCCAGCGGCCACGACACCCCCCTCGACACGCGATTTCACCTTGGATCAGAGAGGATGCGTGTGATGCTCGACGGCCTTCAGGAACAGTACGATCTCACGATCATAGATCTGCCTGCCTTCAGCACCTCCGTCGATGCGCGCGCCATCAGCGTCCACCTCGACGCTGTCGTCCTCGTCATCGAATGCGGCGTGACCTCCGTGGAGGACGTGTCCGTAATGCTCAACGCCATCGCCGGCTCGAACGTCGCAGTTCTCGGGGTGGTCCTCAACAAGGCCGATGTGCGCACTGCCGGTGAAAGCTGATGGGAGGCGTCGCGAGGCGGTTTCGACAGGAAGTACGTGGCATGGTGGTGACGTTGATCTTGAAATCTCGGGCGATGTCCGGAGTGAAGCTGTCGTCTTGGTCGCGCACCGTTGAGGACGACCCGCGCGACGACGAAGCTGCTTGGTTCGATGATCGGCCGACGCCTGGACCGGTCGCTTCATGCGTCAACGCGGCCCTCGGGTGCGCGCTCAGCCTACTGTGGGTCGGCAGCCTCGCCGCCGCCGCGGCCCTCCATGCTCTCGTCCCGCGCTTGTCAGTCCAACGCCGTTGAGGTTTTCGATGCCGTCGGCCCCCCGCCGCCTCGTTACGTGCGCTCTGATCGCCGCATGTCTCGCCCTCGCCCCATCGCGCGGTTTCGGGGCCGGCTACACGCTCGGCCCCCAGGACAAGCTCCGCATCAAAGTGGTGGAGTGGCGAAGCAGCATCGGACAATTCTTCGAGTGGACGCCCCTCGTCGGCGAGTTCGTAATCAGCGGTGCCGGCGACCTATCCTTGCCCCTCATCGGAGAGATCAAGGCGGCGGGCCTGCGCACGGACGAGCTGGCTGCCGAAATCGCTCGCAGGCTCCGTGAAAGAGTCGGCCTCGTCGACCTGCCGGCCGCCTCGGTCGAAGTCTCCCAGTTCCGACCGTTCTACATCCTGGGACTCGTCGACCATCCCGGAGAGTATCCATTCCGCCCCGGCATGACAGTGCTCCAGGCGATCGGTATCGCCGGCGGCCTCTACCGCCCGACCGAGGCCGGCCTCGTGCGCATGCAGCGCGACGCGATCTCCGCAAACGGCGACTACCGGGTCCGCGATCTCGAGATCAAGACGAACCGGGCCAAGGAAGCGCGGCTGGCGGCTGAACTCGATGGGCGCGAGCGGATCGCTTTTCCAGCCGATCTCGCCGCAGACAAGAGCAGTAGCGACCTGCTGCGAGACGAGGAGCTCACCTTCCGCACCCGCCTCGACACGCTCAAAGCGCAGGTCGAGGGGGCTCAGCGCCTGATCGAGCTGTACCGCAA
>NZ_BPRB01000414.1 GCF_022179685.1 Methylobacterium trifolii | reverse complement strand
CCTCCCCCGCAAAGGGGTGAGGGATTCGCACCACGAGTCCGGCGCCCCTATGCGCGGTCCCCATTCGCAAACACCGGCGCCGCCCGCGGCTCCAGCCAGGCCGCGATCCGGGCCGGGTCGACCTCGGCCAGGGTGGCCGGCGACCAGCGGGGGGCCTTGTCCTTGTCGATCACCGCGGCGCGGATACCCTCGCGAAAGTCCCCCTCGGCGAGCACCGCCAGGGAGGCCTGGAACTCTCGCTCCAGGCAGGATTCGAGGGTCGGCGCCCCGCGGCCGAGGCGAAGCAGGCAGAGGGTGAGGACGAGGCTCGCCGGCGCCTTGGCGGCCAGCGTCGCACGGGTGCGGGCGGCAAACTCCGAGCCGTCGGCGTCGAGGGCGGAGACTATCTCGTCCACCATGTCGAAGGCAAAGCAGCGGTCGATCACGCCCTGCACGGCCGCGAGCGGGGCCGGGCCCGGCGCCTCGGCCAGAGCCTCGATCGCTTTGCGCACCTCGGCATGGTCGGCCCCCTGTTCGAGGGCCGAGAGCGCCGTGATCAGGCGGGGCAGGGCGGTTGCGGGCAGCATCGCGTCGGCGAACCCTGCGAAGATCGCGTCGGCGGCCCCAATCGGCTCGCCGGTCAGGCCGAGATAGGTGCCGGTCTCGCCGGGCGCGCGGGGCAGGAGCCAGGTGGCGCCCACGTCCGGCAGGTAGCCGATGCCGGTCTCCGGCATGGCGATGCGCGAGCGCTCGGTCACGATGCGGTGGCGGGCATGGGCGGAGAGGCCGACGCCGCCGCCCATGGTGATCCCGTCCATCCAGGCCACGACGGGTTTTTCGAAGTTCGCGATGCGGGCGTCCAGCCTGTACTCGTCGCGCCAGAAATTCTCCGCGAAGCCGGTGCCGGCGCTGTCGTAGAGCGAGCGCAGGTCGCCGCCGGCGCACAGGCCGCGCTCGCCCTCGCCGGTGAGCAGGACGGCCGCAACCGTCCGGTCGGCCGCGAAGTGGTCCAGGGCGGCGTCGATGGCGCCGACCATCGGGTGCGTGAGCGCGTTCAGGGCCTTCGGCCGGTTCAGGCGGATGCGGCCGAGCGCACCGGCGCCCTCGACGATCACGTCGTCCATCAGCGTCCTCCGAGCAGGGCGCGGGCGATGATGACCCGCATGATCTCGTTGGTCCCTTCCAGGATCTGGTGGACGCGCAGGTCCCGGACGATCTTCTCGATACCGTATTCCGCCAGATAGCCGTAGCCGCCGTGGAGCTGGAGGGCGTCGTTGGCGACACGGAAGGCGGCATCCGTCACGTGGCGCTTGGCCATGGCGCAGAGCTTCGTCGCCTCCGGCGCCTTGGCGTCGAGGGCGGCGGCGGCGTGGCGCAGGAAGGCGCGGGCCACCTCCAGGTCTGTGGCCATGTCCGCGACCCGGAACTGGAGCGCCTGGAGGTCGGAGAGCCTGCGGCCGAAGGCGCGGCGGTCGCCCATGTAGGCGATGGTCCTGTCCAGCGCCGACTGGGCGCCGCCGAGCGCGCAGGCGGCGATGTTGAGCCGCCCGCCGTCGAGGCCGGCCATGGCGAAGCGGAAGCCGTCGCCCTCCGCGCCGATGCGGTTGTCCACCGGCACCCGCACGCCGTCGAAGCGCACGGCGCGGGTAGGCTGGGCGTTCCAGCCCATCTTGCGCTCGTTGGCGCCGAAGGAGAGGCCGGGCGTGTCCTTCTCGACCACGATCGCCGAGACCCCCTTGGCGCCGTCCCCGCCGGTGCGGGCGAAGCACAGGTAGAGGTCGCTGGCGCCGGCGCCCGAGATGAACTGCTTCTCGCCGTCGATGATGTAGTGGTCGCCGTCGCGCACCGCGCGGGTGCGCATGGCGGCGGCGTCCGAGCCGGAGCCGGCCTCCGTCAGGCAGTAGCTCGCGATCCGGTCCATCCGGGTGAGCGCCGGCAGGAAGCGCGTGCGCTGGGCCTCGTCGGCGAAGGTATCGATGATCCAGGACGACAGGTTGTGGATCGACAGGAAGGCTGCCACCGTGGGGCAGCCCTGGCTCAGGGCCTCGAAGATCAGGGCGGCATCGACGCGTGAGAGCCCCGACCCGCCGACGTCCTCGCGCACGCTGATGCCGGCCATGCCGAGTGCGGCCGCCGCCCGCAGGGTCGCCACGGGGAACGTCTTCTGCTCGTCCCATTCGAGGGCATGCGGCGCGATATGCTCGGCGGCAAAGCCCGCGGCCATCTCGAAGATGGCGGCCTGATCCTCGTCGAGCCCGAAGCGCATCGGTACAAACTCCCTGGCATTTCCCCCACCCCTTTGCGGGGGAGGG
>NZ_BPRB01000413.1 GCF_022179685.1 Methylobacterium trifolii | reverse complement strand
AGGTGCTGACGTCGGACAGCCTTCGACCACGTCGAGCTCGGTTTCGGCGGTCTTGGCCTCCTCGACGGTGATGACGCCCTCTTTGCCGACCTTTTCCATGGCATGGGCGATCATCTCGCCGATCTCCTTATCGCCATTGGCCGAGATGGTGCCGACCTGCGCGATCTCCTCGGAGGAAGCCACTTTGCGGGCACGTTCGCCGATGTCCTTCACGACCGCTGCTACGGCCAGATCGATGCCGCGCTTGAGGTCCATCGGGTTCATGCCGGCAGCCACGTACTTCACGCCCTCACGCACGATGGACGCGGCCAGCACGGTCGCAGTCGTCGTGCCGTCGCCGGCGATGTCGCTCGACTTCGAGGCCACTTCGCGCACCATCTGTGCGCCCATGTTCTCGAACTTGTCGGAGAGCTCGATCTCTTTGGCGACGGTGACACCGTCCTTGGTGATACGCGGTGCACCATAGCTCTTCTCGATCACGACGTTGCGGCCTTTGGGGCCGAGCGTCACCTTCACCGCGTTGGCGAGAAGCTCGACGCCGCGCAGCATTTTTTCGCGAGCATCGACGGAAAAACGAACGTCTTTGGCAGCCATGGGGAATGTCTCTTCATTTATAGATCGACCCCGAGGCGCGCCACATCGGGCGCCTCAAAGGGTGGGTTCGCAAGATCGCAAACGGGCGTCGTGCCGCCTTAAGCGACGACGCCGAGAATGTCGGATTCCTTCATGATCAGGAGGTCCTGACCGTCGATCTTGACCTCGGTGCCGGACCACTTGCCGAACAGGATGCGGTCGCCGGCCTTCACGTCGGGGGCATTGATGCGGCCCTGCTCGTCGCGGGCGCCAGGGCCGACAGCGATAACTTCGCCTTCCTGTGGCTTCTCCTTGACGGTATCCGGGATGATGATGCCGCCCTTGGTCTTCTCCTCGCCTTCGATTCGACGAACGACGACACGGTCGTGTAAGGGGCGAAACTTCATGTCTTGGGTCCGGTTTCCTGCCGACTATCCGACGCCAGTACGGCACGAAATCGCAGGAGAGGCTGCCGTAAAAGAATCCTACAGCTAACCTCGCAAAAGGGGTTTAGCACTCATTCAATGAGAGTGCTAATAAATATCGTAGGGTGGGCGTTTGTCCCAGTCGTCCAATTAAATCGCGGCCCTATCATTCGTAACATTTTTGGCGAAGATTTGGACGCGGCTAACACTATTCCGCAGAAATGCCGCTAATCAGCGTTAAAAGCCCCCCCACACCGAGACAGTAGTTATAAATCGAACAGTGTATCACGTTTCTTCTACTTCGCGCTCGCCTTTTCCCTAGCCAAGAACTGCTAAAATATTTTCATGAAAGCAGCTTGCAACTGCTCAGGACCTTGAAAGATTGGCGTCGCACAGGTTTTCATGAATGTCTCTGGCGAGAGGCAGTCCATTTCATCTAAAACATGCTTTCCCATCTCAGCCATAACGGCCGTTTGCATCGACTGAACGTCTGGATGGCCCATATTTTCGCGCCTCCTCAGGAGTGCAGGCCATCTCAACACTGATCTTGACCTCGTTCTTCTCCCTTGAAATCACAATGCCATCGCTTTAAGTCCAGATTAGCGGCAACAATCCGTATCACCTTGTGCGCAGGCGAACCGCGACGCAACGGGAAGATTCGTCTTCGCATTCACAATATATTAAGCGTTGATTGACTAGCAACATACTCCATTTACAAATAATAATCACCGAGTTTATATTTTACCTAGTACAAATCTAAATCACTGAAGGCCGCCAACTGGTGCTTTGTTGCTTTCTACGACGCTAAAAATAATTTATCAGAATTTCTAATTTGCCTTTAAGCCAATTATTTTGCGTCCAATGTTGTATAAGCGTTTTCCGTCCTCGTGGGCGCATCTTGATAGATTAGAAAGTTTGTGATTGTCGCGCTGTCCAAGTCTGTAAGCTGCGATGACAGCGCCCATTGATGATTCGCTGTCCTTTTCAAAAGCGGTCTTGAGATCTTCACGGCCTTTTACATCCTCACTTGAGTTCAGGCTCCAATCCAAGTCTTCTTTGACTATTTTCTAGTTCGCGGACATTTTCGCCTCCCAGATCCCTTACGGGACATTTGCGAGAGTACTCCCTTTCGATTCTCTGTCGTGCAAAAACGCATCTGAGCGACTCTGTTGCATTCGAAGAGAGTCAAGTCGAGCGAATGGACGCCCGCCGAAAAACCGAGGGCTCCGATGCGCTTTGGATCGAGATGGCGCCGTTGCACCTCGGCGCGAACTGTGCGGATTGCACGCTGGGCGTCCTGGAGCGGAGCGCGCGGACCGGACACCGAGGCTTCGCCGGGTAAGCGATAGGTCAGTACGAACGCGGCCACGCCCTGCTCATTCAACCAGTCAGCGGCCGGAAAAGCCTCTGAACCCATCGCGATCTGCCTGTAGCCGCCGACGGCCGCGACGATGACGGCCGCACCGTTGGGCGTCTGCGGAGTGAAGACCTCGAGGACCGGGGTCGCCACGTTGCTCACGGCCCCGGTTCAGCTACGAAGAAGCGGACCTGTTGGCCCGCCGCCGCTGGGAGGCCCGTTCGGCCATAGGGTCAGGCGCTCGGGTGCTTGGGCCGTGGCGATGTCGAAAAGGCTCGTCGCCGCGAGGCCCTACATCAAAGTTCTGAGGTCGATCATGCTGAACTCGCCTGTGGAGTCAGCCTCTTTGCAGGGTCGATACCGCGGCCCTAGCGGGCCTTTGTGCGCATGGCCCTCGGCGACTTCGGCGTCTTGGCGCGTGCTAACGGGGGCGCGGCTTCGGCAGGTTGATCGTGACCAGCTTGCCAGTGATCGGATCAAGGATCGTCATCGAAAGCTCCTTCGTAGCGTCGCAATGATTGCGGACCTCAAATGTGGTCGAAGCTTGACCGGAGAAGTTATGCACATGCCAGCCGATCCCGCTTGCTGGCCTGGTAGGGAATTGTCCGACGTCAGCAC
>NZ_BPRB01000412.1 GCF_022179685.1 Methylobacterium trifolii | reverse complement strand
AGCGGACCTTCCGAGGGTCGGCAAGGGGCCGGGCGTGGGCCCAGGGAACGGGCTCCATCCGTCAGATTTCATCCACTAGAGATACCTGAGCCAGGCGATCTCGCGTCGGGATGCCTTGAAGCGCGAGAACCAAGCCGTCGGCCAGTAGAGGGGCACGACCAGGCCGACGTACCAGGCCAGCACCCAGCCATAGCTCGCAACGCCGAACACCGTGCCCTGCGTCGGGCCCCAGATGGCGACGGCGCCATGGTACAGGAGCCGCAGAATCGTGAGGTGGAGCAGGTAGAAGAACAACGGCGCTCCGCCGAACACCGCCAGGGCCGAGACGACCGGGGCGTCGCGCATCCGTTCAAGGGCAACCAGGAGCAGCGCCCCGATCCCGAGCGTCAGCAGCAGGAACAACAACGAGGGGGGATACTTCGTCAGCGAGACGAAGCTCAACGTGGTTCGAAGCGCGTCGCCCTCGACGACGAACCAGGGCTTGTCGCCGTAGCCGTTCGCCAGACGCAGGACCATGAAAGCGACGAGCATCCCGCAGCTAAGGGCCAGAAACCGGCGCTCGCGGGTTTGCGCCACTACGGTGGGCAGGAACCACGGGCCGATTGCGTAGCCGAGCACGATCACGCCGATCCACGGGAGCACCGGATAGGTCGTCTTGGCGACCAGCCCGAACGGCAACGCGATGACGTCGCGCTGGTGCAGCATCGCCCAGACCGCGAAGAACGGTTGGTCAGGCTGGAGGTGGATCGGGTCGAGGAGGTTGTGGCCGCAGACGACCAGCAGCCCCACCGTGAACAGGATCGGACGTGGCAAGCCGACCAGCACCGCGAGGACGATCATGCAGACGCCGATGCACCAGATGACCTGCAGCCAGAGCGTCGGGCTGGCCACGCCCCAGTACAGTTCCGACAGGTAGAGGACCTCAAGCGCCATCAGCACGAGCCCACGCTTCAGCAGGTAGGCCCGCGTCTCCGCCAGCGTGTGCCGGGTGCCGAACAGGTACGCAGCCACGCCGGTCAACGCGATGAAGATGGGTGCGCACAGGCTGACGAGGAGGCGGGCCAGGGCCACGGCCGGCAGGGCGGTTCGGGCGTCGACCGGGTCGGCCACGGGTACGTGCAGGAACCAGGTCTCGCGCAGGTGATCGAGAAGCATCAGCACCATCACCAGCCCGCGTAGGGCATCGATGGAGGCGATGCGGCCGGACAGGAGCGATAGACTGGTCGATGCCTCCGGCGGCTCCGGACGCTCGCCCATCAGAACCGTGCCGTCATGCTGACGGTGACCCGCCGCGGCTCACCGACGCCGACCCAGAAGGTGTTGTAGGAGCGCTCGTAGTAGGTCTCGTCGAAAATGTTGTCGACGTTGAGCCCGAAGCGCAGGTTCTCGTAGCGGTAGTAGGCCAGCGCGTCCGTCAGGACGTACCCCGGCAAGCGGAAGCTCTCGACGCCGCTGTCGCCGAGCCGGGAGCCGACCGCTCGGAACCCACCGCCGATCCCAAAACCCTTCCAGTCGCCGGCCTGAACCTCGTAGATCCCGAGCAGCGAGCCGCTATGACGTGGAATGTTGAGGAGCGGTGATCCGACCCTCAGCACCTCGTCGCGGGTGACCGCCGCGTCGATGAAGGCGTATCCGCCAATCACCCGGAACTCGGGCGTGACCTGCCCAACCAGGCTGACGTCGAAGCCCTGGCTGCGCACCGCCCCGGCGGCGATC
>NZ_BPRB01000411.1 GCF_022179685.1 Methylobacterium trifolii | reverse complement strand
GCCGATCATCGCCTGCGACGCCTGGAAGCCCGCCCGATGGACGGCGAGGCGCGCGCCGCAGACGCCGAAGGCGATCGCGGCCACCATCGGCCCGATCAGCAGGGCTGCGGGAAAGCGCGCGAGGTGCAGGCCGAGGGCGAGGACCGCGGAGGTGGCGACGAGCGCCGCCCAGAGGCCGATCGTGCGGAAGGCGGGCAACGGAGGCTGGCCGGATGGGCGCCGGACGGCGCGGGAGCGGGAAGCGCCGCGCTACACCGCTTCCCGTCCCCTGTCACGGCGGGACGGCTGCGCCGCGCGACAGGGCGGGGCGGCCGTATCCCCCTCCTCGCGGCAGGCCTGCGTGCCGGCCGGCGCATGGGCGCGCAGGAAGGCGGCCAGGTGCGCGAGGCCCGGGGCCCGCGGGTCGCTGCCGCGCCAGGCCAGCGCGATGGTGCGGCCCGGCCCGTCCGCGGCAAAGCCCCGCGTCACCGTGAGCCCGCTCGGATCGGGTCCGCTCGGGACGGCGAGGCCCGGCAGCAGGGTGTAGCCCGAGCCCGCGGCCACCATCGAGCGCAGGGTCTCCAGGCTGGTGGCGTGGCGGCCGGCCGAACCGCCGGCGCCGCAGGCGGCGATGGTCTGGTCGCGCAGGCAGTTGCCCTCGTCCAGGAGGAGCAGGTCCGGCCCGCTGATGTCGGAGGTGCGCAGGCCGTCCACCCGGGCGAGCGCGTGCTCGGCCGGGCAGGCGAGCCAGAACGGCTCCACGAACAGCGGCGCGACGGCCAGGCCCGCGGCCGGCAGCGGCAGGGAGACCAGGGCGGCGTCGATGCGTCCCTCGCGCAGGCCGTCGAGGATCTCGGCGGTGCGCAACTCGCTCAAGGAGAGCGAAAGCAGGGGGAATTCCCGGCGCAGCAGGCGCAGCGTCAGGGGGAAGTAATAGGGGCCGAGCGTCTGGATCGCGGCCAGCACCAGCCGGCCCGTGAGGGGCGAGCCTCGGCCTTCGGTGGCCAGCGCCAGCAGGCGCTGCGCCTCGGCCAGCACCGTGCGGGCCTGCCGCACGATGCCCTGCCCGGCGGCCGTGAGCAGGACGCGCCGGCTGGAGCGCTCGAACAGCGCCAGCCCCAGGGCGGCTTCGAGCTTGCGCACCTGCACGCTCAGGGTTGGCTGGCTGACGTTGCAGCGCTCGGCCGCCCGGCCGAAATGCCCCTCGTCGGCGATGGCCACCACGTATTCCAGGTCGCGCAGGGACAGGCCGGCGATATTCATAGACGGCATCTATCACGATGTTTGCGACGATGCATTTGCCAATGGGTCGTACGAGGTTCATAACCCGTGTCCAGAACGGTTCCAGGCTGCGGCATCCCGCGCCGGACCGCGTCCACCGCACGGAGGAACGACAGGCATGAGCGACCAGCGTCCGATCTTGACGACCCGTCAGGGCCATCCGGTCCGCGATAACCAGAGCACCCGCACCGTCGGCGAGCGCGGTCCCGCGACCCTCGAGAACTACCAGTTCATCGAGAAGATCACGCATTTCGACCGCGAGCGCATCCCGGAGCGCGTGGTGCACGCCCGCGGCGCCGGCGCCCACGGCTACTTCGAGGCCTACGGCAAGATCGGCAACGAGCCGGCCTCCAAGTACACCCGCGCCCGCGTGCTGAACGAGACCGGCGTCAAGACGCCGATGTTCGTGCGCTTCTCCACCGTGGCCGGCGCCAAGGAGAGCCCTGAGACCGAGCGCGATCCGCGCGGGTTTGCCGTCAAGTTCAAGACGGTGGACGGCAACTGGGACCTCGTGGGCAACAACCTCAAGGTCTTCTTCATCCGCGACGCGATCAAGTTCCCCGACATGATCCACGCGTTCAAGCCCGATCCGGTGACGAACCGGCAGGAGGCGTGGCGCTTCTTCGACTTCGTGGCCCAGCACCCCGAAGCGATCCACATGGTGACGCACCTGAAGTCGCCCTGGGGCATCCCCGCCAACTATCGGGAGATGGAGGGGTCGGGCGTCAACACCTACAAGCTCGTCAACGATGCCGGCGAGGCGGTGCTTGCCAAGTTCCATTGGGAGCCCAAGCAGGGCGTGCGCAACCTGACCTCGGCCCAGGCCGCCGAGATCCAGGGCAAGGACGTCGGCCACGCCACCCGCGACCTCTACGACAACATCTCCAAGGGCAACTTCCCCGAGTGGGAATTCTGCGTGCAGATCATGCCGGACGGCCCGAACGACCACCTGTCGTTCGATCCGCTCGACGACACCAAGCTGTGGCCGGTCGAGGACTTCCCGCTGCTGCCGGTGGGCCGCATGGTGCTCGACCGCGTACCCGACAACTTCTTCGCGGAGGTCGAGCAGTCGGCCTTCGGCACGGGCGTGCTGGTCGACGGCATCGACTTCTCCGACGACAAGATGCTCCAGGGGCGGACGCTGTCCTACTCGGACACGCAGCGCTACCGCGTCGGCGCCAACTACCTGCAGCTGCCGATCAACGCGCCGCAGCCCGGCGTGAAGGTCTATTCGAACCAGCGCGACGGCCAGATGACCTACGGCGTCGACGGCCACGGCCAGAACCGGCACATCAACTACGAGCCCTCCACCATCGGCGAGGGGCTGGCCGAGGCCCCGAAGCCCGCCCGTGACTACCACCAGCCGGTCCAAGGCCAGCTCGGCCGCTACCAGACCTCGCGCACCGAGGACGACTACGCCCAGGCCGGCGTGCGCTACCGCTCGTTCCAGGATTGGGAGCGCGACGACCTGATCGCCAACCTCGTCGGCGACATGAAGCAGTGCCCCGAGGCGATCCAGCTCCGGATGGTCTGGCACTTCTGGCACGCGGACGAGGATTACGGCCGCCGCGTCGCGGACGGCGCCGGCATCGACCTGGAGAAGGCCAAGGCCCTGCCGCCCCTGCCGGGCCGCGCCGCCCCGCACAAGCGCCTCCAGTCCGAGACCTACACGGACGGCTCCCACGCCCACCGGGTCGCCGCCGAGTAGTTTTTCTCCGCGGTCGTCCGACCTGAAACCCCAGCCCCGCGCGGTCGTCCGACCTGAAACCCCAGCCCCGCGCGGTCCGCCGACCGCGCGAGGCTTTTCGTTGTCGTCCCCGATGCGGATAGACTCCGGCACGGGCTCCTTCCTCGCGCGACCCTCGCTCGCAGTGGCTCCCTGCTTCACACATCTGAGCAGGGGAACCGGAGAGGTCGTCCGAAGGGCTGTGCGGACCCCCTCTCCCGTGCGGGA
>NZ_BPRB01000410.1 GCF_022179685.1 Methylobacterium trifolii | reverse complement strand
TTCATAACACGCTCTAGAATTTCGGGGTATTACGGATCACCAGGGCGTCTAGCACATACGCTAAGCCAAATCCAGCAAGATCGTGACGTCTAACCGTCAAACATTCGCACCCAACAATGCTTAAGCGAAGCTGTTACGACGAATTTCGGTCGAAATAATCCGGCTCCATCGTCGGAGAAATTATCGTTTTATCAACAGGCAAGCGTTATTATTCAGATGATTGCTCGGTTGATGAGCCATCACAGGGTGATCGCCCCGAAGCCGACATTCAGGTTGGAGGGCCATCTAAGCCGGTTGCCCACCGCATTCGGCTCTCCAAAAGTAGCTGCCGCATTGAGCAACACCGGCCCACTTACAGAAATCGAGGCCTCCACTGAGCTTCGAAGGTGAGCCCTCATTGAGACAGCGTACGCAGTTCCCCCCGCACAAGACCGGCGAGCGTCCGCACAAGCAGCCAAAGGATTACCAGCGTCGCCAGGGCTAGTAGAGCCAGCGCGACGCCGTCGGTGGCCCAGCCCGGCCGTGTGCCTGCCAACCGCAGCGCGGCGGCAGCCGAGGCCGCCAATGGGAGGCTGACGGCCCACCATGAGACGCGGAACGGGCAGCTTCGGCTGAACCGGGCGAGCTTCGGCAGGGTGACAGCGAGCAGGAACAGCGTGATCGCGTAGAGCGCCTCTGCGAACAGGTCGACCGCACCGGTTACGGCAACGTAGGTCGAAAAGCCGACGGCGGAGGGCGCGACCAGGATCAGCAGCGAAGGCTGCAGCGCCGGAGGCATCGGCGCTTCGAACAGGAGCCGCGACAAGATCAGCGTGAGCAGCGGCACCGCAAAGAACAGCCCTACGGCGAGGCCAAACACCATCACGCCGTGCACGGGCAGAACGTCCGGCGGCAAACCGAGCATGGGGAGTGCGAGCGGTACGTCGAGTAGGCCAACGACAGGCACGATCCAGGCGGGCGTGGCGTGGGCCGCCTGTTGGCGCTCGCCCAGCCAGCGGGTCACGATCAACCAGGCGAACATGCTCATTCCGACTGCGCCGACGACCCACATGACCCGCGCCGCCGTGAGGCTTACCGGCGCAAGGGGGATCGGCAGGAGGAGCAGGCTGATCAGCGGTGTGCGGAACAAGTTACCGGCGATGGGGTGGTAGAATTCCGCCCTTGCAGCTTGCCGGGCGAGGACAAGCTTGCCCGCGTAGCCTAACGCCACCGCCGCGAAGGCGGCGACCGCCACCCATCCGATCATTTCGCCGATCAGGAGAGACGTCCCATAGCGGGCGTGGGCGAGGGTCCAGGCCACGCTCAGACCGGTCAAGCCCATGACGGAGGCAAACAGCCCGACCGGCAGGGCTTCGACTTGGCGCCAGCCGCCGCGCACCGCAGGTGCGGCGCCTGTCGCAACGTGGGCGGTCAGTACCGTCTCCGAGGCCGGCGCTGCGCGCGGCTCAAGGCTGAGATCAGGCATCGTGAGCCTCCAAGCTGCGGTCCCGGGCATCGCCGCCCCCTTGCGTGCACAGCCGCGCTTCGAGTTCGGCGATGCGGGTATGCAGCGGTGCCGCAGCGGCCTCGACCTCGTCCGCAGTGAAGCGCGGAGTGATGTGCTGCGGACAGTTCCAATCGAATGCCTCGACCGCGACGGTGACGAACCGCTCGACCCGCGCCCGATATGCTGGCAGCGCCAGCCGCTCCGCCAAGTCCGGGCGCTCGTCGGGCTCGTATGGATGGAGATGCCCGAGCAGCTTCAGGCGCTGCCGATGTGGGTAGTCCATGAAGAGCAGCGACACCCGGTCGTCGACCGCGGTGTTACCGGCAGTGACGTACTGCCGGTTGCCCACAAACTCCGCCCAGCCGATCGTTACCCCGTCGAGGCGGCGCACGAAGCCGGGCGGCCCGCCGCGGTGCTGAACGTAGGGCCAGCCGGTCTCGGAAACGCTGGCGAGGTAGAAGCTGTCACGCGCGGCGATGAAATCAGCTTCCGCGTCGGACAGGCCTTCCTCCGCCACGGCATCATGATCTCGCGCAGCCGCTGCAGCGTAGGCCGCTCGCGAGCCTCGGCGGAGCTGTTCCGCCTGGACGGACGGGGTGAACGCTAGATCGAAAAAGCCGTGTCTCATGACCGTCTCCTGCGAGTGGGCCGGGGCGACGCGGCTCCGTGCCGGACAAGTACCGAGGTGCGCCCTCAGCGCCGGGTCAGCGTGCGGTCGAGGAAGGTGTGGATCAGGGGGGCCATGACGTCGAGCTTGTCTTCCAAGGCGAAGTGCCCTGTGTCGAGCAGATGCATCTCCGCATCGGGTAGATCGCGCCGGTAGGGGTGCGCGCCCTCGGCGGGAAAGATCTTGTCGTTCCTGCCCCAGACGATCAGCGTCGGCGGCTGGCGCTCGCGGAAGAAGGCTTGGAACGCGGGGTAGAGCGGAACGTTCGTGCCGTAGTCCTTGAACAGGTCGAGTTGGATGTCCCGATTGCCGGGGCGGTCCAGCAGCGCCTGGTCGTGGGCCCAGTTGTCCGGGTCGATGCGCGAGACGGCCGCCACGCCGTCGACATACTGGAACTTGGTCGTCTCCGGAGCCACTAAGACCTGGAGGGCGGCGCGCCGGGCGGGCGTGTCCTCGGCCCAGTAGGCTTTGATCGGATCCCAGAACGCACCGAGACCCTCCTCGTAGGCGTTGCCGTTCTGCACGATCAGCGCACTGACGCGCTCGGGGTGCTTGAGTGCGAGCCGGTAGCCGACGGGCGCGCCATAATCCATCACATACATGGCGTAGCGGGTCGCGCCGAGTTGGCCGAGTAGGCGGTCGACGATCTCAGCGTAGTGACCGAATGTGTAGGCGAAGGCCGTGTGATCCGGCGCGTCGCTCTGGCCGAAGCCGGGGTAGTCCGGCGCGATGACGTGGTAGCGGTCTGCCAGCAGCGGGATCAGGTTGCGGAACATGTGTGAGGATGTCGGGAAGCCGTGCAGTAGCAGTACGACCGGCGCGTTCCGTGGGCCGGCCTCGCGGTAGAACACGCGCACGCCGTCCACCGTGGCGGTCCGGTAGTGCGTGACAACCGACTGCTGGAGCTGTACGTCGGTGGCCGGGGCCGTCTCGGCACCTCGGGCAGCGGTGACGAGGGCGGTCGCGGCGAGCAGGGCAGGGACGATTATGCGTCTCATCGGGGTCTCTCCTCCCGGCCCGGTCACGATGGCGCCGGGCTCGCTGTGGCCCGCGGGCAATGCGCTTCGGCCTCGTCGTTTGAGGTAGATCCGATCAGCCGCTGGCATAAGCTGACTTGCCCGAGAACCTTCCTTCCGAAAAACGGAAGGACGCTTGCTCCGACTACAGAGCGGCCAGGCGCGTCCTCATTCGCGGGACGGCAAAATCGAGGAAAGCACGAACCTTGAGCGGGAGCAGCTCGCGCTCCGGGTGGACGAAGCTGACAGGCAGGGGATCGGGCTCGTAGGCTTCCAGCACCACCCGCAACGCCCCCGAGTGGATCTCATCAGACACCTGGTAGGAGAGCACGCGGGTGACGCCGAGGCCGGCCAGCGCCGCATCGACAGCTACCTCCGCCGCGTTCACCGCCAGCCGCGGGTGGGCCAGGATCGCTTTCGGCACGGCGCCG
>NZ_BPRB01000409.1 GCF_022179685.1 Methylobacterium trifolii | reverse complement strand
CAGGCCTGGGTAATTACGTAGCGGCTATTCGGCCAATCACAGCAACTGATCTACCAAATGCCCTGCGCCAGGCATACACAATACGCTCTCGTAACGTGCACGCCTTGGAAGGGATCTCGCGCGAACTCTGGTTTATCGGAGATCGATCGGATACGGCGTATCTCGATAGCGGTACAGTGCTTACCCCCGAAGGACTTGCGCGGCTTAGCCGGCACGTCATTCGCCGATTTGTCGAACGCCAGCCAACGGATTTCGATACGACCTTCAATTATCGCTCGGCTCTTCCGGGCATTGTATCTGTTCGCTTAGCTTCCCGTTACTGGATTGGAAATTCTTCTGGCTTCAATCCAGACACGGCAGGCGATTATTTTTCTGGTCTACTGGATTGCTTCATTGAAGTTTTATCCGGCAGGGATAATGCCGGGTTGGTTGATATGAGCGCAGTGCTTGAGAGCATCGAGGGCACTGCGTTGAGTATCTCAAAGCGCAAAGATCGCCTCCCTATGGCAGGCATAATGCAGCTGTGGAATGCAGTTGCGCCGGCGAAGTATCGACGCCCGCTGAAACAAAAACTAGCAGCGAAGTTTGAGGCAGATTTGGCGGAGCCGAGCATTGTTAGTTTTGCTGTTGCCAGGATACTTGGTCACGAATTGACCTGGTCCACAGAGCAGTTAGAAAAACTTGCGAACGAACGGTATAAAGACCGGATCGCCAAAAGTTCAATTAAAATACCAGCCAGGATAGATGCTGCACTTCATATTATGCTGTCCAACCGACTTCTCGCTGTTAATGACAAACAGAGATGCTTGCAACAGCTAGGATATGCGATTGAAACCGTGCCCGGGACAGTTGATCTAATTAAATTTGAAGAACTGATAAAGGCTGGCCAGAATTCGGTGCTTCACCTAGATCGTTTTGTATTCGGAGAGGTCAAGTTTGTTGACTTAACTCCCGAAGATATGGGCTCACCCACACCAAGTCCCGATCGGTCTACCGATCGCGCAGATTAGAACGGCGCTTTCGTGTACCTCAGGCTACCAAGCATTATATTTTATTCCAGTGCGCGCGCTTAGGGGAACCCTTGTGCGCGCATCATCTAGGGGTATCAAAGTTATTGCGATCATAAGGGCTAGACCGCGCAAAGGATACGCGCATAGTTACCGACATTTTGACGAGGTGCCTAGCTTGGAACTCCCATACAGTGGCGATCCATCGCGTCGAGCCTCATCGCACCACAGAAACGTCCGCCGTTTCATCCGTTCAGGAGGAGGCGTTCCTGCCTCTCCCGAAACCCGCCCAGACCGAGCGCTTCGCCGCTGGGCCACGATCAAGAGGAGACTTCGCTCTCCCCTGGACCCCATGACGAAAGGCGTCTGCCGCCCTTGGAACCCGGCACCATGCTCCAGCAAGCAACTCGACGATCGCCGATTGGCAATTACCGCACTTGATACGAGATGGCAACGAGAGCTGCATCTGCCTTTGATATATACGGCCAGAGCGAAGGAACCGCGCGGCAGAGAGCTTGCACATGGGAACGCAGAAGCGGAGCTTCCTCACGGACGATCTCACCATTGGCAATTTCGAAAAACCAGTCGCCGACAGCTTTGCACCACTCGTGTAAATCCGTTCTAGAAGCGCAGGCTGTCAGTGCAATTCGCATCTGATTGTCCGCGGCAGAGCCAACGACGCCGCGGCGGCGGAGGACTCGCGATAAGATTCGCACCTCATCGGCTAGCCCGTTGTGCCGCGCCGATGCCGCAATGATCGCCAGACCCATGATGAGAGAGAAGCCAATATCGGAATTTGGTTCGAGCTTAAGTCGGTATTTCACCTTTCGAAGCAGGTCTGCGATAAGATCGACCGTTTCCGTGTCAAAGCGGAATACTAAGGCGAAATTCACGACGCTCGCGAAGACGCGTGCTTCAAGCGGACCCTCATCTTTCGGCCTGCGAAGCTCTTCTAAAAGATCGTCCGGAAAAGGAAGCGGGGCGTCGATCCCGCCTTCGACAGGACTTGGTGCGTAAGCCAATGGGTGAGAAGTCCGGCTCGTGAGATCGTTCTCGCCCTCACCTAGCAGGAGGGTCTTCAAGGGGCCCTCCGGCAAACTGTCTTTGACCTCGTTTCCAACGATCCGGGCCCGCATCAAGAGCTCCGCCTGAAATTGTCTCGCGCTTATCAGGTCGGGAATATTGCGCGGCGATTGGCGCAGATCGGCAAGAGCTTGCATGAAGAAGGGTTCTGCCCGCAAGCTTGCCCAATCAGTCGAGTCCTCCCCAGTCCCTTTGAGGGCAACAATTTCCCTTTCTATCATCGACACTTGCGCGCTCGCGGCAAGACGACGCCAGAACGGCGGCTCGGCAACGAAGAGGCGGATGCGTGCCAATTCCCCGTCGACAAACACAAAGAGATTTGCCGTCAACGCCAGCCGTCCCGCTTTGTCCTCGGGATTTTCGCGTCGTATCTGCTCCAACAAACGAACCAAAATGGGTTCGAGGTTTGGGAAATTATTCAGGGACCGAATGCCAATTTCAATCCCGGCAATCTGTGAAAAAAGATCTCCATGTTCAGAGAGCCAATCGAAGAAAGCTTCGACATCGCCTGCGGGACATTTTGAAATATCGACTAGTCCGCTGAGTCTTGGATTAGCGCACAGCGAAAGACACTGTGCGAGGCCCCGGTTAAAATCCCAGTTCAGTAGTCGGTCGATCTGAGCCTTAGCAT
>NZ_BPRB01000408.1 GCF_022179685.1 Methylobacterium trifolii | reverse complement strand
GGCGGCCTCACCCGCGTGCTGGAGCGCGGGCGCTCCGGCACGCGGGTGAGGCCGCCGGTCTTGCGCTCCAGGTGGAAGCGCAGCGACAACTGGTGCATGTGCTCGAAGGTCTTCAGCGCCAGCCGCCGCACCGCGTGCATCGCCACCTTGGCGAACAGCCCGTCGCGCACCTGCGTCAGCCCCGCCATCAGGATGCGCGAGAGGCCGTAGAGCCCGATCAGAAGCATGGGCGCGGCGAGCAGCCCGGTCGGGACCGATCCGCCCTCCTTGCCGCCGACCATCGCGACAAGGGCGTCGGTGGCCCACTTGAAGGTGAAGGGCGTGACCATGGTCGCGAGCTTGGCGACCAGCAACAGGCCGAAGGCGAGGTAGACCCGCCGCTGCAGGTCGGGCCGGCCGTGGGGCCAGAGATAGGGCCAGAGGCGGCGGTAGGTGGCGACGAGGCCGGGGCGCGCCTCTGGCGCGGTCTCGCCGGCCGGGGGCGCGGGGTCGATGGTCATCGGGAGGTCCGGGGGATTCTTGCTGCGTCGCATATAGGCCTGCGAGCGCCCCGCGGCATCCGGCGTGGGGGCGGGGCTGGCCTGCGCAGCGCCGGCGCGTTCAGCCCCGCTTGTCTCCCGGCAGCACGAGGATCTGGCCCGGATAGATCAGGTCGGGGTCGCGGATCTGCTCCCGGTTGGCATCGTAGATCACGGTGTAGCGCTCGCCCCGGCCGTAGATCTGCCGGCTGATCTGCCACAGGCTGTTGCCGCGGCTGATCCTGGCCGTGTTGATCTCGGCGACGAAGACGGCGCCGGGGGCCTTGCCGGCGGCCTCCGCCTCCGTGCGTGCTGCCGGCATGGGCGCCTCGCCCGCCTTGACCGGAGGGCCGGCCGGGGTGGCAGCGGCCACGTCCGCCCGCGGAGCGGCGGCCGCCGGCTCGGTCCGGTGCGGCTCGCCGCTCTTCGTAGGGGGCGCGGTACCCGGGCCAGTCGCCGCTCCGGGGCCGGATGCGGCGGCGCCGGCTCCCGGCTCCGGATGGGCCGGGCCAGGCGGGCGGGCGGTTCCCGGCGCGGCCGGTGCCGGTGCATCCCGTGCCGCCACCCGGTTGCCGACGGTGCCCGGCCTGTCGCGGGCTGCAACGGTCGCACCGGTGTCGGGCACGACGAACGGCACTTCGGCGCGGGTCCGGACCTTGCCCGAGACGGAATCGACCTGGTCGATCCGCACCCGGTAGTCGCCGGGCTTCACGCCGCGGCCGATGGTGAACGTGACCTTCCCGTCCGGGCCGACGCTCGCCGGGGCGATCAGGGTGTCGTTGAGGTAGAGCCGCACCGTGGCGCCGGGGGCGGCTTCCCCCGTCACGAAGAGCCGTCCGCCCTCCTGCGCATCGACGCTGACGACCCGCAGCGGGACCGCCTTGCCGGTATCAGTCGTGGGCTTGCGCGGATCGGCGGCCGCCCGCTGTCCGGAGGACGCTCCTGTCCTGTCGTTCCCCGGCCGCGTCTGCGCCACGGGCGCGGGGGCTTCGGGCTGCGAGAGCACGACGGTGGGCTTGTCGGGGGCCGTGAGGGCGACGAGGGGCCTGGTGTCGCGCTTGGGCGAGATCGCCACTGCCACGCTCTGTGTCGAGCGGGTCTCCTTCCCGTCCGCTGCGGTGGAGCGGAGCACGATCTCGCTGTTGCCGGCGGCCAGCGCCGGGGGCACGATGGCGAACTGCCCGTTCGGATCGGCGAGCGCCCGCGCCACGGGCTTCCCGTCCACCAGCATCTCGACCACGGTGTTCGGAGCGCCGCGGCCCGCCACCACCGACTCGCCGTTCGGCTCCACGCGCACGATGTCGAAGCTCGGAGCCGTCGCCGCCCCGGCCTTGGCGGTGGAATCCGCGCGGTTCCCCTCGCTCGGCTTGCGGCCGGCCTCCGGGAGCGCGGCCTGTCGCCGGTCGGGACCCTCGGCCTGCGGAGGCGTCTCGGGCGCCGGGGAGGCCAACGGCCGGGGTGCCTCGCCGGCCGAGGTCGCCACATCGCCGGGGGCGCCCGGGCCTCTCAGGCGCGTGAGGAGGTCGCCGCCGCCGAACAGCAGGGACACCAGGCCGAGGCCGCCCGCGAGCCCGATCAGGGCAAGGGCGAGACTGCGCCACAACTCCCGCGACATGGCGTCCTTGTTCCCCATCGGTTCGACGCGCCGGCCAGCGTCGCGGATGTCGGGGTGCGAGGGCCCCCTGGTCCGGCTGCGGAAAACCATCGACGTTGCCCGCCATAATACCGTACATGACCCGGATACAAAGCCGTCCCGCCCGTCGTGCGGGTAAATCCTGCGCGAATTCAGCACTTTGGCCCGGCCTTCGCAGGCCGGCGGCGGGTTTCACGGCTCACACGGAACGCGTGATGGAGGCAACCGGATGGCTCCGGTGAAGACGGTCTGTGTCTATTGCGGCTCCGGCTTCGGCGGAGACCCGGCTTTTCGCGATGCGGCGGAGGTGCTCGGCACCGCGCTCGCCGAGGCCGGCATCGGCCTCGTCTACGGGGGCGGGGACGTGGGGCTGATGGGCACCGTGGCCCGCGCCGTGCTGGCGGGCGGCGGGCACGTCACCGGCATCATCCCCGATTTCCTCCAGGCCCGCGAGCACATGCTCGACGCCATCCAGGAGACGATCGTGGTGGGCGACATGCACACCCGGAAGCGCCTGATGTTCGAGCGCTCCGACGCCTTCGTGGCCTTGCCCGGCGGCATCGGCACCCTGGAGGAGCTGGTCGAGCAGCTCACCTGGGCCCAGCTCGGCCGCCACCGCAAGCCGATCCTGCTGGTCCAGGTCGCCGACTTCTGGACGCCCCTGCTGACCCTCTTCGCCCACATGCGCGCCCACGGCTTCATCCGCGAGGGCCTGGACCTCAGCTACCTCGTGGCCCCCGACGCGGCCTCCGTCCTGCCGATGCTCCAGGCCGCGCCGGGATGGCGGGGCGAGGACCCGGAGGCCGAGCGGTTCGTGGCCGAGCGGCTGTGAGAGTGCCGGCTCAGTCTTCCGCCATCGGCTGCGGCAGGGTCCGCAGGTCGACCGGCACGGCCGGATCGATCTCGCCGACGAGGGCCGGCTTGAGGTCGTAGCGGGCGGCCACGGCCTCCAGCGCCGCCACCGCGTCCCGGTTGACGCCCCAGCGCGACACGGTGGCGACGAAGGCCCGCGTCGTCATCAACGTGACGGGAAAGTCCACGTCGAGGAACAGGGTGGCGATCGTGCGGTCCTCGTAGAGCACTACGGCCGAGGCGGCCTCGGCCGGGTGCCAGTGCCCCACGAACTCGCGAAGCGCCTGCTCGCCGGAATCGCGCAAGGCCGACTTGAGGAGCGCGTCGCCGCCGGGGGTGGGCGCACGGGCGCGCAGGGCCTGCACGCCGATGCCGACCACGGTCTCGACCCGAAGCACCGCCTCGCCCAACCCTTCGATCCAGGCCGCGATCTCGGCGGCGAACGGCTTGGTGCGGTCGCCGACGACCTCGTCCTCGACCCGATCCACCAGGACGATGCGCCCGTTGAGGCCGCGCAGGGTGTCCAGCAGCCCCGCGGCCGCGAGACGGATCAGCGGGCCTGCATCGGCGACGATGATGGGCTGGCGATCCGCGGGGGCGATCATCTCGCCACCGTCCAGGTGGTGGTGCCGTCCTTGTTGTCCTTCACGGCGACACCCGTCGCCGCGAGCGCATCGCGGGCCCGGTCCGAGGCGGCCCAGTCCTTGGCTGCGCGCGCCGCGCGCCGCGCCTCGATCAGCGCTTCGACCGCGGCCACGTCGATGCCCGCCGCTTGCACCGTGTCGCGCTCACGCTCGGTCTTCGTGTGGCCGAGCAGCCCAAGGAGGTTGGCCGCCGCCCTCAGCCGGCCCGGCGCATCGAGCCGGTGGATCTCGGCAAGTGCCGCCGGCGTGTTCAGGTCGTCCAGCAGGGGCTCCAGCACGCTCACGGGCGCCTCCGCATCGGCCTGCGCATCGCCCGCGCCCACGTACCAGCGCTCCAGCATCCGGCTCGACTCTTCCAGCCCCCGCCGCGTCCAGTCGATCGGCTGGCGGTAGTGCGTCTTGAGCATGTTCAGCCGCACGACCTCCCCCGGCCAGTCGTCCAGCACCTGGCGGATGGTGATGAAGTTGCCGGCCGACTTCGACATCTTCTCTCCCTCCACCTGGAGGAAGCCGTTGTGCAGCCAGTAATTGGCCATCACCGGCGTCGAAAAGCAGCAGCGGGACTGGGCCACCTCGTTCTCGTGGTGGGGGAAGATCAGGTCGATGCCGCCGGCATGGATGTCGAAGGTCTCGCCCAGGTGCTTGGCGGACATGGCCGAGCACTCGATGTGCCAGCCCGGCCGGCCCGGCACGGGGATGCCGGAAGGCGAGGGCCAGGCGGGTTCGCCGGGCTTCGAGGGCTTCCAGAGCACGAAGTCGAGGGGTGAGCGCTTGTAGGGCGCGACCTCGACGCGGGCGCCGGCCTCCATCTCGTCCAGCGGCCGCTTCGACAGCGCCCCGTAATCGGGCATCGAGGGCACGTCGAACAGGACGTGGTCGGCCGCCACGTAGGCGTGGCCGGCCGCGACCAGCCCCTCGATCATCGCCACCATCTCGGCGATGTGGTCGGTGGCCCGCGGCTCGATCAGGCGCGGACGGCTGCCCGCCGTGTTCACGTCCTCCGGCATCAGCACGCCGAGGTCGCGGATGTCGGCGTGGAACTGCGCAAGCGTCCCGTCCGTCAGTTCGCGGATGGTGATGCCGCGCTCGGCGGCGCGTGCGTTGATCTTGTCGTCCACGTCCGTGACGTTGCGGGCGTAGGTGACGTGGCCCGCGCCGTAGCGGTGGCGCAGCAGCCGGAACAGCAGGTCGAAGACGACGATCGGGCGCGCGTTGCCGATATGGGCGGCGTCGTAGACGGTCGGGCCGCAGGCATACATCCGCACGTTCGCGGCGTCGAACGGGACGAACGGCTCCTTGGCCCCGGTCAGGGTGTTGTACAGGCGCAACATCGGGGCCATCAAGCCAACCCTCGTCTCGGTGATCCCGCCCCCGCCGGCACGCCGCGCGCCGCGTCGGCCGGCCGGGAACAGCCCTTTGGTTTCAGGGGCCTGCCGCCCTCGGTGCCGGATCGGCCCGCGCGATCCGGAGAGGAGCGCCACGTCCCGCAGCCGCCGCGTGTTGCGGATCGGCGACGGTCTCGCCGGCCCGATGGCGCTACCCCAAAACCGTGAGGAATTCGAGAACGACGGGGCCGGTGTCTCCCGGCTTCGGACGAAAACGGGTCCGGGCCGAAAGGCTTTCTTTACCGCGTCGTCCGACTTTGCCCGCCAGATTGTCCTGCCGCCATCCCGTGAACAAGGATGTTTCCATGCGTCGCTCGGCTGCCGCACTCAGCGCTCTCGTCGCCGCCGCCCTCCTGTCCTCGCTGGCCCCCGGCGCCTTCGCCGGCGGCGACGGGCAGGGCCCGGCCCATGCCCCGGCCCATGTGGAGAAGACCTTCCTGATCCCGTCGAGCGACGGCTACGGCGTCGGCGACTGCCTGAGCACGCCGGGCAGCGAGTGCGGCCAGGTCGTCGCCAACGCCTGGTGCGAGGCGCAGGGCTACGCGGCGGCCGGCTCCTTCGGCATCGCCGCCCCCGAGGAGTTCACCGGCGCCATCGACCTGCCCGTCTCCAAGCCCGCCGAGCGCCCGATCCGCGTTACCTGCCAGGATTGAGTTTTTTGGAGTTCTCGATCCGTGCGAGGCGGCCCTCGGGGGCCGCCGACGTATCGATTCCGATGCCATGCCGACCCATGGGGCGAACCGGGCCGTAACGCAGGCGATGTTAGGCGGTCGAAACGACGCGCTCGACCTGTGTTCTCACCCCTTCAGAAAGTCCCCGCATCTCGGCGGCGGCTCGGTGCCCCAGGGCATCAGCGGCACGCTCGACGTCGAGTTCTTGGGCGAGCCCTGGATCACCTTGTCGGAATAGACCATGTAGATCAGCGTGTTGCGCCGGGCGTCGCAGCCGCGCACGATCTGCATCGACTTGAAGATCAGGGAGCGGCGCTCGCTGAACACCACCTCGCCCTGGCCGAACTTGCCCTTGAACTGCACCGGCCCGACCTGGCGGCAGGCGAGCGAGATGTCGGACACGTCCTCGGCCAGCCCCAGGGTGCCCTTGATGCCGCCCTTCTCGGGCTGGGTGTACCAGCAGGCCACGCCCCCCACCGCCGGGTCGTCCACCCCGTAGACGACGAGCTTGTCGTTGGGGGTGAGCGGGCGCCAGACCGTCGACTTGTCGAAGATCCGGTCCGGCTCCTGCGCCAGGGCGGGGCCCGCCAGCGCGAGGCCGGCGAGCATCGCGCCCGCCGCAATGCGTGTGAGACTCCGAAGCCACATCGCCAACCATTCCCCCGTTCGATCCGTCCCGCGCATGTAGGAGGGCTGTCGCGCAAGCGCGAGGGCGGCTAAAAAACTTCCGTTCGCCGCCGCACATTCGACCGTGCCGGCGCGGGCCGTATCCCCGGTCCGCGGGGCATCGAACCCCCGATCGCCATGCCGCCGATGCGCCCTCCGATTCGCCTGCTCCTCCGGCCGCTGATCGCCCTGGCGCTCTGCCTCGGCGCTGCCGGCGCGTCGGCCCAGGCGCCTGCCCAGACCTGCCAGCGCTACCGCGCGGAACTCGCGTCCCTCGGCGACGGGGCCAGCGTCACCCGCGCGCTGCAGGGGGAGATCGCGCGGCTGCAGGCCTATCACCGCACCCTGAACTGCGAGGGCGGCACCTTCCTGTTCTTCGACACCCGGCCCCCGCAATGCGGCGCGGTGGAGCAGCGCATCCGCGCCCTCAACGCGACCTACGGAGGGGCGGCGAGCGAGGACAATTCGGGCCGCCGCCGCCAGCTCCAGGGGCTGATCGCCTCCACCTGTGCCGAGACCCCACGGATCGATGCCGTCACCGGCGAGCAGACGGCCCGCGGCGGACCGCAGGTGATCTGCGTGCGGACCTGCGACGGCGCCTATTTCCCGATGAAGAACCTGCCCGAGGGCCGGGGCGGCGCGGACGAACTCTGCCAGGCCCTCTGCCCCGGCACGGAAGCCGCCGCCTATTCCATGCCCCACGGTGACGACGCCTTGAGGCAGGCCGCGGCGATCAAGGGCAGTCGCGCCTACGTCTCCCTGGCCAACGCCTTCAAGTTCCAGAAGAGCTTCGTCCCGAACTGCTCCTGCAAGCCGGTCAACCAGACCTGGGCCCAGTCCCTGGTGAAGGCCGAGAGCATGATGGTGCGGCACAAGGGCGATATCTTCGTCACGCCGATGCAGGCCGAGGCCCTGTCGCGGCCGAAGGTCCGCCTCACCCTGGTCGGCCGGGCCGACAAGACCGCCGCCGGCCTCGCAGCGGACGCGGCCGGTCGCATCGGCGCCACCGTCTCGGACGCGGGCGCGACGACGGGTTCGACGGCCGCCCCGGCCGATGCGACGATTCAGCCCTCCGTGGTCGCCGTGGACAGGGCGAGCGTGCGCATCATCGCCCCCGGCATCGTCGCCGTCCCCCAGCGCAGCGGCCCCTGACGGCCGCGCGACACCGGCTCCGCCATCGAGGCGGGACGCAACCTCCACCGACGCCCGAGGCTTTCACGATCGGGAACCATTTCGGCCTGACCGGGTTCGGACCGGCCAAACCGAAAACGTGAAGGCCGACCGATGCGGAAGACCCGCCTGCTGCTCCTGACCGGCACGATGCTGCCCGGCCTCGTCCTCGCCGGGCCCGTATCCGCGCGGCAAGGGATCGAGCCGGTCGTCGTCCTGGCGCAGGGCGGTCCCGACATGGAGCGTGGCCCGCGCGGCGGTGGCGAAGGCCCCCGCGGTGGTGGCGGTGCGGAAGGCCCGCGCGGCGGTGGCCCGCGGCCCGAGCGGGCTGCACCGGAGCGTGCGCCGGCCGAGCGCGCGGCACCGCCCGCCGCCCGCGAGCGGCCCG
>NZ_BPRB01000407.1 GCF_022179685.1 Methylobacterium trifolii | reverse complement strand
ATGAACCGCCACGCCGCCCCCGTCCGGACGATGTAGCGCAGGCCGTTGAAAACCTCGCGAAGCTCGTGGTCCCGTTGCTCGGAATCCTCTCGCATCAGCCTCAGGTAAGGCGACACGACAGCCCATTCCTCATCGCTCACGTCCGACGGGTAGGCAAGGCGATCAAGGCTCATCACCACCAACAGACACGTCGCCTAAAAGTTCATAACACGCTCTAACATCCTTGAAGAACATGTCTAAAGGAAGGTTTTGTGTGGATTTGCCGCTTTTCCAAGCGCCAATACTGCTTCCCGTAGCTGGATAGACCTGGGACTGTCTATAAATCTTTCGATATTCAGGATGCCCTTCGTCAAAAAAGACAATTGCGTTTACATTCCGTCTTTCGCATTGAGTGCGCATCCTTTGGAACAGCTTGTACATGGCTGCCTCAAGACGCGCATTGCCATAAATAGAGTCCGATCTTATAGCCGCGACTGACATGATAGATCTATCGGGTATAAAGTCTATGTGGCTCAATATTTGTCGATAAGCATTGACAGCCTGTCCCCGCGTGAATGCAAATTTTCCCCTGAGATAATTACCTCTCCCCGATGCTAATTTAACGCCATGCAGCTCTTTTTTCAAAGGTATCTTTAAGTTATAGTTGATTGATTTCCGATATTCTTTGAATTGAGCAAACTGATCTGCTCAAGCTACCCGCATGCCGTCATCGCGCGGGCGTAGTAGTGGGATTGAAAGGGCGCTTACAACATACAAGTGCTTATCGTGAGACTCATTAATGTAAAAAACATCTATCCCACCTGGGAGCATGTCCATATTATCGATGCCAATGTGTAAAAAGCCGAATCAGATATATTTAAGGTGGCGCAAGATACGTGATCCAATCAAGCCTTTATGTGGGAGGCCGCTACCGAGCCCAGGCGCCCAGAAGCTGACGCCGAGGCTTTGCCGCAAGCTCGGCGTGCGCCTACATTGGCCCGTGACGACGAGGGCCACCCCCGATGCCGACAGACACCCCCACCAAGCCCAAGCCGCCCGGCAAGCCGACACCGGAAGAAGAGCGCCGCCGCTTCCTTGCCGCCGCGCATGAATCTGGCGCGAGCGAGCAGGACGCCGAGACTGCCATGAGGGCCGTCGAGGAAGGCTTGTCCGCCCTAGGAGGGTCGCTGAAGGCCTTGGAGCGCCCCAAGAGCAAGCTCGTGCCGGGAAACTGACACCCGAGGAACAGCGCCGCCGGTTCATTGAGGCCGCGCTCGAGGCCGGGGCGAGTGAGGACGAGGCGGACTTCGATGCGGCTATGAAGCGGGTCGCGAAGCCGAAGTCTGCGTCCGAAACCTAGCTTTCTGGACCTGCTAGAGCGCACGCCGACGAAGTGGATACCGGTTCGTCGTGAAAGGGCGCGTCAAAACAAAGACCGAGAGCCGTGACCCGACCCAACGTGGTCGGGCACGGCTCTAGCACGGTTGGTAGACAGGGCCACCGTAGCATGAGCGTGGCCGGTCAGGATCAAGGTTGAACGCGCTATTGCGGCCCGATCCCGAGCCAGACCCGCTCCTCGACATGCATCCCGACGCGGTGGAAGCGAGGATCAAGATCACAATCAAATTCTTACACATCGCTCACCCCTTCTCGGCACAAAAAGTCGCACCGGAATAGGGCGCTCACGGCAAATTTGCGCCCTATTCCGGTGCGA
>NZ_BPRB01000406.1 GCF_022179685.1 Methylobacterium trifolii | reverse complement strand
CGCAGAGGGGGGAGGGCAACGCCCGGCTGGGTTCGCTCCCATTCACGGCCGGTGAAAATCCGTGTCGGCCGTAGCCCTGGGAGCCGGCCGGCGAGCCACGGCAGCCAGAGTTCCAGAAGCGTCAAGAGTCCGGCAACGATAACCTTCAGGAAGGGACACCATCATGGCGGTCGACATCTTTCTCAAGCTCGAGGGCATCAAGGGCGAGGCCCAGGACGACAAGTACAAGGACGAGATCGACGTGCTCGCCTGGTCCTGGGGCGCCTCCCAATCGGGCACCACCCATGGCGGCTCGGGTTCCGGCGCCGGCAAGGTCAACGTCCAGGACCTCAGCGTGACCAAGTACATCGACAAGTCGAGCGCGTCCCTGTTCCAGCATTGCTGCAACGGCAAGCACATCAAGAAGGGCAAGCTCATCGTCCGCAAGGCCGGCGAGAAGCCGCTGGAATACCTCACCGTCGAACTCGAGGACATCATCATCAGCCACGTCTCGATGGGCGGATCAGGTAGCGAGGACCGCCTGACCGAGAACGTGACGCTCAACTTCGGCCAGTTCCACGTGAAGTACGCCGTGCAGAACGCGGACGGCTCGAAGGGCGCCGAAGTGGAGCACAAGTTCCACATCGCCCAGAACAAGCAGATGTAGGCATCGGCTCGATCCGGCCGGCCCGGCGTGCCCGTCTTCGGGCCGCCGAGGCGGCCGGGATCGGAATCGAGCCACCGTCCGTGCGTCGGGCACGGACGGTGGCTCCCTGGCGTCGCGCGGCCGTCCACCGGCTCCGCGACTTGGGGACGGCCCGCGTTCGGAGGGGGATCTTCACGCGGGCCGCTCCCCGTTCGCCGTCGCGTTCGGTGCGGGGTGACCACATGGCAGCACGAGCCGACGCCAAGCGCGTCCGCATCCCGCTGATGGAGGCGTTCCGCGCCGCCAACGCGGACAAGGACGCCCGCCTCCACCTCGACGTCCGGGACGAGGGCGGCGAGCGCATCATCGCCGGGCGCCGCACCAGCGCGCGGGCGGCCGTGAGCACCGCCGACCTCCAGCGCAGCGTGGCCCTAGATCTCGAACGGCTGATGAACGCCGTCAACTTCGCCTCCGGCACCGACATCGACGCCTTCCCGCACGTGCGCCGCTCGATCCTCAACCACGGCTTCGTCGACATCGCCCGGCTGTCCATCGACGAGGCGGGCGTCGAGGCCATCGCCGACGAGATCGAGACGGCTTTACGCACCTTCGAGCCGCGCCTGGCCGCCGGCTCGGTCACGGCGCGGCGCGACACCACGGTCGACCCGGCGGAGCTGAAGCTGCGCTTCGTCGTGCGCGCCGAGATCGAGGCCGACCCCCTCAACGTCCCCGTCGAGTTCGTCGCCGACCTCGAACGCGACACCGGCCGGATCAAGGTGCTCCAGCGATGAGCGACCTGTATTCGGGGGTTGCCGAAGGACGCGCGGGTTACGCGCGTCCTTCGCCCCTCTGCGGGGGAGGATGGCCCGCGAAGCGGGTCG
>NZ_BPRB01000405.1 GCF_022179685.1 Methylobacterium trifolii | reverse complement strand
CTCCCGACCCTCGCTGACGCGAGGCCCACGCTCCCCGCAAAGGGGGGAGGGACGCGCCCGACGCTGATAAATCGTCCCCTTGCGGCAGCCGTAGAATGGGCCGGACAGGAGAACTTCGATCATCACCAAACCCCTCCTCCCCGTATCGTGAGGACCCGGGTCGGAACGCAGCGCGTGCGAGCGCATAGTCCGGCTGGCGCACGCCCGGTGCGGCGCCAGCCGGATTGGAGTGTCCTGATGACGAAGACGATGGTGCGGATGGCGCTGACGGCGGGCCTGCTGATCGGGACCGGGGCGATGGCGACGGCCTCCGATGCCGGCCGGGCCGATGGGCGCATCCACCTCGCAGCCGGCGACGGGCTGGACCGGAACGCGGCGGCTCAGGGCAACGGCCGGACGGGCGAGATGCACCGGTTTCAGCGGCGCGAGCGCCCGATGCGCCGCCGCATGCGCCGCTGAGCCGGGACGCCGCCCTCAGGCGATGCGGGCGAGCGTCACGGGCCTGCGGGCGGCCTGGGCTCCGACCGCGACGCTCGAGCGCTCGCGGGCGATGAAGGCGGTGGGCATCTCGGCCTGCATGTCGGCCTCCATCGCCCGCAGCACCGTGTCGGTGTGGCCGGGATGCAGGTGGATGATGGCCAGCGCCTTCACGCCCGCGGCCCGCGCCAGCTCGACGCCCTTCTGCCAGGTGGAATGGCCCCAGCCGCGGCAGGTCGGATACTCGCAATCCGTGAACATGCCGTCGTAGACCATCAGGTCGGCGCCTTCGACGAAGCGCATCAGCTCCTCGTCCGGCCACGGGTCGGTGTGCTCGATGTCGCTGATGATGCAGAGCCGCTTGCCGGCATGGTCGAAGCGGTAGCCCACCGAGCCCTGCGGGTGGTTGAGCAGGATGGTGTCGACTTGGGCGCCGTCGCCGAAGGTCAGGGTCTGCCCGGCCTTGAAGCCGTGGTGGCGCAGGGTGCAGGGCAGGATGTCGAGGGTCACGGGAAACAGCGGCGGGGCGTAGAGGGTGCCGAGCGCGGCTTCGGCGGACTGCCCGTCGAGGTTGCCGCACCAGGTGTTGATCACCTGCTCCGGATCGAGCACCGCCGGCTTGAAGAACGGCAGCCCGCCGGTGTGGTCGAGGTGGAGGTGGCTGAACAGCAGGTCGATCGCCTTCGGCAGGCCGGTCCGGTGGTGCTGGCCGCAATGGTAGAGGCCGGAGCCCGCATCGATCAGGAACAGGCGCTGCCCGCAGCGCACCTCCATGCAGGGGGTGCTGCCGCCGAATTCGGCGTAGTCCGGGCCGCTCACCGGCGTCGAGCCGCGAACGCCCCAGAAGCGCAGGGTGAGGCCGTCGTCCGTGCAGGGACTGTTCGACATGGTCATGGCGGGTCTTCAGGCATATGTCCCGATCGTCGTAACGATCAGGAACCGTTCGCCGTGCCAGCGTCAATCCGCCGGACACGTCCGGCCGGTGGGCCGGGATGGCGTCTCGCTCTCGATGAGCGCTTGAGATGGTGGGCCGGCCGGTCTCGCGATGTGCGTGCGCGCACATGCCGAGGGCCCCGTCCGGTGCCGATTCCGCTGCCCGGTCAAGGCTTTTGGGCGAAGGCGAGAGGGCCGATGGCCGGCAGGCCGGGGGCGGCGACGCGCCCCGACAGGCTCGCCCTCAGGATCGCGGGCAGGCTGTCGGCATAGGCGGTGGCGAGCGGGCCGAACCGGTCGTGCGGGCGCTCGTAGGGGGGCACGAAAGCCGCCCTGCGGATGGCCGAGAGGCCGGAGCCGGGGGCGATCCAGGCGGCCCAGACAGCCTCCGGCACGGGCGCCGGGCGGCGGCGGGCCGGGATCAGGACGACCTCCTGGCCGGCATAGGCCAGGGCTTCCGGCCGGCTGACGTCGCCCAGCGGTACGCCCCTGGCGAGCAGCGCCGCCCAGAAGGCGTGCTGGCCCCCGTCGGAATAGGTGGTGCGCACGGCCGCCGCCCCGTCCTCGACGAGGGCTGCGACCCGCGCCTCCTCGCCGGCCCGGCGGGTGGCGACGGCGGCCTCGCGGGTCGGGTCCTTCGACGGGGCGAAGACGTAGCGGCCGCCCTCGACCCCGACCTGGAGCTCCTCGCCCGTGGCCTCGAACCGGTCCGAGCCGACCTTGAGGTCGCGCCAGAAGGCGATGTTCGGGTCGGTCCGGTGGCGGGCCATGTTCTCGGCGCTCATCCGGAACGGGTAGGACTGGAACTGGAAGGCCGCCTGCCCGCCGTTCAGGGCGTCGCGGGCGATGGCGTAGATCTCGCCAACCGTCTGGTCGGTCATGGCGAAACACCCCATGGACGAGCAGACGCCGTGCACCATCACCGCCGAGCCGGTGCCGCCATGCGCCCGGTCGTAGGCGTTGGGGTAGCCCACGTCGAAGGAGAGGTAGTAGCTGGAATTCGGGTTCATCTGGCGCCTGGGCACCGTGTAGAACCCCTCCGGCGTCTGGCGGTCCCCGGTCTTGCGCTTGGGGCCCAGCTGGCCGGACCAGCGGCAGATCGGGAAGGTCTTGACGAGGACGAAGCGGCCGGCCGGCCCCTTCTTCCAGACCTCGATCTCGGATTCCTTCTTGTAGGCCCGGAACAGCACCGGCGCGGAGGCCGTCGTCCCCTTGGCCGCCATCAGGGCGAGGGTGGCGGCGGGGATCGGCGCCTCGGCCTTGGCGTTCTGCGCCCGCGCCCCGCCGCTCGCGAGCAGCAGCGCCAGGCAGGCGAGGCCGAGGAGCGCGGAAGGCGTGGGGCGCGGCATGCACGGTCCGTGATGGATCGGCAGCGAATCGAGCCGCATCGCCGGCGCGGCCACGAGCCTGCGCAGGGCCGGGGTCTGGCCGGCCAATGCGGCACGGTCAAGGCTAGGCAGGGTCAAGGCTAGGCAGGGTCGCGTGGCTTCG
>NZ_BPRB01000404.1 GCF_022179685.1 Methylobacterium trifolii | reverse complement strand
CAGAGGGGGGAGGGAAGCACGCCCGACCGGGCGAAGGTCTTTGGACAAGGAGGACCGGTGCTGCTCGGCAACGGGGAAATGATCGTCCGGCTCGCGCTGGCCGCGCTGCTCGGCAGCGTGATCGGGCTGGAGCGCGAGCGCCTGCTCTGGGCGGCGGGCCTGCGCACGCACATGCTGGTCTGCGTCGGCTCCTGCCTGATCATGATGGTCTCGGCCTTCGGCTTCTCCGACGTGCTGGGCACCAAGGACGTGACGCTCGATCCCTCCCGCATGGCCGCCCAGGTGGTCTCCGGCATCGGCTTCCTCGGGGCGGGCACCATCCTGCTGCGGGGCGAGGTGGTAAAGGGCCTGACCACCGCCGCGAGCCTGTGGGCGGTGGCCGCGATCGGGCTGGCCATCGGCGGCGGTCTCTACGTCCCGGCGCTCGCCACCACGATCCTCGTCGTCGCGATCCTGGCCGGGGTGAAGCCCCTGGAGGATCGCTGGCGCGACCGGATGCAGACCCGCACCCTGCGGCTGACCGTGCGCCGGGGCACCATGTCCATCGACACCCTGCACGCGGCCACCGGCGCGCGGGCCTCTCGGGTGCGCCAGTTCGTAGTGCGCCCCGGCGAGGACCCGGAGCTGGAGGAGGTCGTGGTCTCGTTCGTGCGCCTGTCGCGCACCAGCGTCGAGGCGATCGCCACGACGTTGCGGGCGATGCCGGACGTGGTCGGCGTGGAGGACGTACAGAGCTGACGTAGTAGGCGTGGCGCCGGTCGTCAGCGATTGCCGGGTCCGCACATCTTGACGGATTGCCCTGCCGCTTCCGGTATCGACAAAATCCGATTACCGTCGGCGCCCGGCGAAACCTTCGCGCCGCGGAGTCCTGGCCGATGGGTGTGATCTATTACGACGTACCCCTCGTCAACCAGCGGCAGAGCCCGATCTGCTGGGTCTGCTGCATGGCGATGATCGCAGCCGAACGGGAAGGCCACTCGCCCACCGTCAGCAAGTACCTGAACGGGTTCAATCCCGACAACGCCTCCGTCTCCAACCCCGCCGCCGACTGGGACGACTTTCAGCGGCGCCTGGCCCGGTGCGGGTTCTCGTCCACGACGATCGACGCGAGCATCGGGTCGATCTCCAGCTTCCTGAGCCGGAACGGCCCCTTCATCCTCACCCACCATTGCTACGGCTTCAACTACGGGGCCGGATGGAAGATGCGGACCAAGCCGGACGAGGTCCACGCCGTCGTCATCAACAGCGCCGACCCCGATTCGACGATGTGCACGATGAACAACCCCTGGGGCAACAAGGACCGCTTCCTGGCCGTCAGCAACGTCATCAACGCGATCATCGAATACAAGACGATCGGGCCGAACATCGCGTATTACACGGGTTGAGGCCTCGATCGCGTCAGGCCTAGAGCGTGTTATG
>NZ_BPRB01000403.1 GCF_022179685.1 Methylobacterium trifolii | reverse complement strand
CAGATGCCGGAGCGGCCGCAGCCGGGCGAGAAGGCCGATTTCTACATGATCGAGATCGACGACCCCGACGTCGGCGTCGCCAAGCTGATCGAGGTGGTGACCAAGCGCATCCCTCGCTCCTTCGGGCTTGACCCGACCTGCGACGTCCAGGTCCTGACGCCCATGTTGCGCGGCTCGCTCGGCTCGCGGAACCTCAATCACGAGCTACAGCGTGTGCTCAACCCAAACCCGGCCCAGCAGATCGAGCGGTTTGGCTGGCGCTTCGCCCCTGGCGACCGAGTGATGGAGACCCAGAACGACTACGACCGCGACGTCTTCAACGGCGATCTTGGCATGGTGGCTCGCATCGACGAAGACGAAGGCGCCGTCGTTGTCACCTTCGATGGGCGCGAGGTCGTCTACCCCTACGGCGAGCTCGACACCCTCGTGCCCGCCTTCGCGACGACAATCCACAAGAGTCAAGGCTCGGAGTATCCCGCCGTGGTGATCCCAATCGTCACGCAGCACTTCAACATGCTGGCGAGGAATCTCCTCTACACCGGCGTCACGCGCGGCAAGCAGCTCGTCGTGCTGATCGGTCAGCGCAAGGCGATCGGCATGGCTGTTCGAGGAGGGAGCACGAGGCGACGGTGGACGAAGCTCCAGGAGTGGTTGGTCGGTTCATATCAGGAGCCATCGCAACGTGAACCACGAGCAACCTCTATCATCTCCGCGTCGGGCAACGGCCGCTGAAGTTGCACCGCCTACTGCACGGGTGCGTCACGCCATGTGCGACACTTCTCCGGCGTCGTCAGCAGCATCGGTATGGCCTTCGAGTGCACGGGTCCGACGATGCCGTTCGCTTCCGTTGTGAGGAAGGCGTATAGGCGGCGCCGCTCCTCGACCGGCTCGTCGCGCTTCCTGCCACGCACATTCAGTGGGCGCTTAGGTGCCGCGCGGTCGAGACCTCGGCGGCGGGATCGTATCAAAGATCGTGACGAGGAGCCTCCAGGCCCGTGCTGCTGACATATCCGACGAAGGGAACGCAGCAATCCTTGAGGGAGACCAGAGCGCAGGCTGAATGCCGTTAGCGATTGACCCCTCGACGCCGATCGAACCGCACAACGCAGACGATGACCCTTCGGTCTCGCTGACGACCGCAAAGTCCCAATCGCACTCCAAACAGCGCTTCAGTGAACTCCTCGACGGAGATTTGAGGTGCGATTAGCGATTTAACTCTTTAGGCGCCGAGCGAAGCCTGTTGCTCAAGAGGTTTTCTTTCAGCGACGCAGCGGGTAACGAAGCCTCAGGACCTTGACCTCTTAGCTAGCGCCTTGCAGGCTGGGCGCTATAATTCTGAGAACATGTCCTTGGGTAGCGCGTATCGAAAACCCTCTTGCATTGAGGTTTAATTGGAAAATATATAAACAAATATTATAAAATGACTTACTGATATAAATATCGCAATCTCTGATATCGAGGTGTATTTGAGTTGCCGACAGGCAAATGGTAGTGCATGATCTATTTTTTCAGCTGGAGAGGAGTTGCAAACTCTCCATCGTTTCGGAGCTTGTCATGCCGCCGGCAGACATTGACCAGATCCGGGTTCGCCTCGCCTCCCATCCAAGACCGGTCGACCTTGCTGCGCGCCGTGCGCGAGTTGATGACCTTGGCGCCGGCTACCCAATACCAGTTGATGTGTCCGTCGAAGCGGTCGACGCTCACGGCGTTCCTGCTGAGTGGACGAGCACGCCCGGGGCAAATGGAGAAAGCGTCGTCCTGTTCCTGCATGGGGGCGGCTACATCTCCGGGTCACTGAAGAGCCATCGCCACATGGTCGCGCAGGCTGGCCGTGAAGCCCGGGCGCGCACCCTGGCACTCAACTACCGCCTAGCGCCTGAGCACCCATTCCCTGCAGCGCTCGACGACGCCCTCACCGGCTATCGCTTTCTCCTTGCCTCGGGCATTGCACCGGCACGGATTGCGCTCGCGGGGGAGAGCGCAGGCGGCGGTCTCGCACTCGCGACGGCCCTGTCTTTGCGGGAGGTAGGCTTGCCGCTGCCGGGCTGCCTATGGCTTAGCTCGCCCTGGGTCGATCTCGCGCTCACGGGGCCTAGCATGGAGTCTAAGGCCGCCGTCGATCCCCTGCTCAGCAGAGCCTACCTTTCCGAGCTCGCGGGCCTCTACCTAAACGGCGCCGATGCGCGAGGGCCGCTCGTCTCGCCGATCAACGCCGATCTCACGGGTCTGCCTCCGACGCTGATCCAGGTGGGTTCCGCCGAGACACTCCTCGATGACTCTGTCCGGCTTGCAGCAGTCGCGGGCATCGCCGACGTCGCCGTGGACCTCGAGATCTGGCCGCACATGATCCACGCGTGGCATCTCTTCTACCAAGAAGTGGCAGATGGACAGCTCTCCCTAGCGCACGCGGGAAGCTTCATCCGCGAGCATCTTTATCCGAAGATCTAGGGTAGCGGGACGGCAGCAGAGCAGGCGCGATTGCCGCGATGCTGGCCGACCGGGACGCCTGGCGTGAAGAAGCTCGCCGTCTTGGCGGTGAGGTCGAACAAAGGCGGCGTGCATGACCACGGACCTGCAGCGGCTCCTCGACAACGCAGTCGCATTCCATGAGGCAGGCGCCCGCTGCTACCGCGA
>NZ_BPRB01000402.1 GCF_022179685.1 Methylobacterium trifolii | reverse complement strand
CTGAGTCAGTGCACTAGGTTCCTCAACGCTGACCGTGCTGGACAGCGACCAGACTACGCAAGATCATCGAGTATGCGCTTACCTGGTCTCGCCCTGTCCTTGCTGGTTGCGAGCCTCGTCCCAGCAGGCGCCCGGGCGGCCGACATTGCCCTCGATCTCGGGCACAGCACGTCAGCGTCACTGGTCAGGCTGAGCGGCACAATCCTGCCGCGTGAGCTCTACAAGGTTGAGGACGTGGTCGCAGAGGCCCGGCAGAAGCGGCCGGGTAAGCCCATCGTCTTCGTCCTGAACTCGCGCGGCGGCCATCACTTCGAGGGCATGGTCATCGGCCTGTTCCTCAAGCGGAAGGGGATCGGCACCGCTATCCCGCCGGGCGCAACTTGCGAAAGCGCTTGCGGCTCGATCTTCTTCGGTGGGTCCAATGCGAGGACGGGCAAGCCCGACCGGGTCGTCTATGAAGGTGGCCGACTGGGTGTACATCGCTGGCGGCGCGCTGACGGCGGACAACTGACTGTGCAGGAGAGCGATCGGGCGCAAGGTGGCGCGGCTTGGTTCCTCGACCAGGTCGCCATCTCTAAGGCTGTGCAGACGAAGGTCTTCGAAACGCCGCCCGCAAGCATGTACTACCTAACCGCCGAGGACTTGGCGGGCAGCACGATACCGCTCCGAAGCGCGGCGGCAGCGCCGAAGATGTGAGCTTCGACGCCGGCATGCCGAACGCCGGGCGCCGCGCCCAATGCGAGCGATATCCGCAGTTCCCACAGTCTGGCGCCGGCAACGTGATCTCGACGGCTAGCGTGGCGCTCCTCGACAGGATGGCAGGGCGCTGATCCGGCCAAGGATATATCGTGACGGACACCTACATCCTGCCCCATCCCTCAGGTAGGAGGGAAAGATTATGCCCTCACCCTTCTCCTCTAAAGATCCAACGCCTGCTATCGGCTAGCCACGTTCGCCTTGGGTCTCGTCGTCCTTGCGATGGCGTGGCTGGTGGGATGGGCATGACCGACCCCGAGCTGCTGATAGTTGCCGTGGACGGCCTACGAGACGCTGGTCACACCATCGAGTCCATAGGTGACGACCTGATGCTCTGGCAGGTTGAGGGTGGCACAGCCTTAACCGATGACGATCTGATTGCCCTTGCGATCCGGATGGGCCTGATGGACGAGTCGGGCATGGCTCGGTAGCGTCCCGGCATGCCCAGCCCTCCCACAATCAGCGAACTCCGCAAGGCCGGCGAAATCGGGGACGACGAGATCGATGCGGCCGTCGATGTGGTCATGGAGAGCCCGGAGACCAGCGCTTACCCAGTTGGTGGCGGCCATCTGCTGAACCTCGCTCTAGCGGTGCAAACGCACGATCCCACGGCAAGAGCCCTGGCTGATTCGGATCGGTCCGAGAAATTCAAGCGCAAGATGGCGCGCACCGCGATCCTGCTGGCCCGGCCGGACCGGCGATGACCAACCCGCAGTTCCGCCCGGAGCGTCGAAAGGAGACCCCCGAGGAGAGGTTTCAGGCGTGGATCGCGACCCACGCACCGCAGCCGGACCGTCGACAGCCACTCCGCGGACCCATGACGGCGCGCGAGCGGCTCAAAGCCGAAGCCTGGATCTTCCGCATCTTGTTCCTGGCCGCCACGGCGGCGTCCTACTGTATCGGGCACCGCGCCGGGTACTGGTGAAGGCTCAGGCCCCATCGCCCTGCTCACCCCGCGCGACCTCCCGCATCTCGGCGTCGGGCAGCGGGCGCTGCAGCTTCAGCGCCTCCTCGACCGGCGCATCCAGCCAAGTCCGCCATTCCTCAGGCGTGGTGAGCAGCACCGGCGTCGCCTTCGGGTGCACCGGGCCGACCATGCCGTTCGCCGGGCAGGTCAGGAAGCTGTAGAGTCGGTGCTCCTCCTCGACCCGGTCGGGGTTCTCCTTCTTCGTGCCCCGCACGCCCCTCCACGGCCGTCAGATCTCGGCGAAGGTGAACAGTGGCCGGTCGTCGTCGAGGGCGAACCACACCGGCGTCTTGCGCGCCTTCGTGTCGGCATACTCGCTGAAGGAGGTCACGGGGACGAGGCAGCGCCGCTCTGTGTCGCGCCCCGGAACTGTCCCTTCTAGGTGCAGTTGCCCCGATACCTGCCGACAGCGGTGGTCGAGGATTATCGTGCGCGACTGCAAGCCGCTCTCACGTCGCGTTCTGCTAGGGTCTGGAAGCGCCATCGTCGCTGGTGCGATGCTCGGGATGAAGGGCGCCGCGGGTGCGGAGACCGGTGCCGGCGGTTCGGCCGAGATCGCAGCGGGCCGTCGCGCGACTTCCCTCGATACGAATTATTTCAAGGGCATGTACGCCACGGATTCCGACCCCTGGCGCTTCGCCACGAGCGCGTATGAGCGGGACAAGTATGCGGCCACGCTCGCGGCGCTGCCGCGGGCCCATTACACGTCCGCCCTCGACGTTGGTTGCTCGATCGGTGTATTCACCCGCCAGCTCTGCCCGCGCTGCGACGCAGTGCTGGGGCTTGATGTGGTGCCGTCCGTTCTCGACGCTGCCCGCGTCCGCTGCGCCGATCGGCCGAACGCCCGCTTCCAGCTGGCTGCCGTCCCTGGTGAGTGGCCGGACGGGCGCTTCGATCTGATCGTGATCTCGGAAGTGGCCTACTATCTTGACCGTGCCGACCTCGCACGTCTCGTCGCGCGGGTCGGGAGCGCGTTGCTGCCAGGCGGAGACGTCGTTCTGGTGCACTGGCTCGGCGTCGCCCACTACCAGCTCTCCGGCGACGATGCCGCTGAAGGCTTCATCGCGGGCGCCCGAGGGTTCGCGCCGATCTTGAAGCAGGCACGAACCGCCGAGTATCGCCTCGACGTGTTGCGGTCGGCCGCGTCCGATGCAGGCTCCGCCCGGTAATCGCGTTCGACGCCGCTTGTCGAGCCGGAGACCCTCATCACGGGACCTTCGTCACTTCGCGCCGCGCATTCGAGGCCGTCAGGGCGTAGAGCCCCAGGCCGACCAGCATCAGGACGGCGCCGGCGAGCGATTGGAGCGGCCGGGAGACGGCGAGGTGCACCAGCATGAACAGGGTCACGGTGAGGAAGATCAGCGGCGTGATTGGATAGCCCCAAGCCCGGAACGGTCGCGGCAGGTCCGGCCGCGTGATGCGGAGCTTGATCACGCCAAGCACCGTCAGGAACGCGCAGGAGAGCAGGCCGAATTGGATAAATTCGAGCACCGCCTCGAAGCTCCGCGTGAGGAGCAGCAGGCTGGCGACGACGGCCTGGAGGAGGATCGCGGCGACCGGCACGCCGGTGGCTGAGCGGCGTGCGAGCTGGCGCAGCAGCGGCACGTCCTCGCCCATCGCCACAGTGACGCTCGGACCGATCCACATCATCGCGCCGATGGTCGGGATCAAGCCGACGCAGATCAGCAGGCCGACGATCCGCCCGCCCGCATCGCCGAAGACGTGGCGGCCGCTGATCAGGGCGACCTCGACCTGTCCTGCGACCTCCGCCACCGGCGTCGTATAGAGGAACACGGCAGTCAACATGACGTAGAGAGCCGACACGAGGCCGGTCCCGACGAACAGGGCGCGTGGCAGGCTGCGGGCCGGATCGGCCAAGTCGCCGACGATATAGGTCGCGGCGTTCCAGCCCGAATAGGCGTACATCACGAAGACGAGGCTCACCACGAAGCCGGCGCTGAAGATCCGGGCCGGGTCGGACGCGCTCGGCGCGAAGGAGACCGATCCGCCTCCGTTCCCGGCCAAGCCCGCGACAATGAAGGCCAGTATCAGCACGAGCTTGAGAAGCGTGAAGCCGACCTGGAACCTACTGGCGAGGTTCCCCCCGCCAAGCCGCACGGCCGTCACGAGCCAGACCGCCGCGAGCCCGAGAGGCAGCG
>NZ_BPRB01000401.1 GCF_022179685.1 Methylobacterium trifolii | reverse complement strand
ACCTCGGCCTCACCGCCCGCGGCTCGGGCGGTGAGGCCGAGGTCGGTCAGCCCGTCGAGGAAGGGCTGGGCGTGCTCGGGCGCGATCTCGCGCACCTGGAGGTTGGCGCGCGTCGTGACGTGGACGTAACCGCCCCCGTGCGCGTCGGCGAGGTCGGCCACCCCCGAGAACTGCCAGTGGTGCAGGATGCCGTTGGGGATGCGCAGGCGGCACATGTAATGGGCCTTGTTCGGGGCGAGCCAGAACATGCCGTGGTAGCGCCAGCGGAAGTTGTCCTCGGGCTTGGGGGCCGCGCCCGTGGCGGCCTCCGCGATCAGGCGGTTGTGGCCCTCGAACGGGTTCTCGGCGCGCTTCCACTTCTCCTGCTCGGCGAGCTTGCCGCCGGCCTTGATCGTGGCGTCCTGCGCCTTGATGTGGATCGCGTCCGGGCCCGTGGGCTCGGCCGGCGGGGCGCTGTTGCCGCTCATCAGGCCGCCGGTGAGGCGGGCGGCACTGATCCCCGAGGCGAAGCCCTCGAGGTAGCGCTTCTGCTCGGCGTCGAAGTCCTCGGCCATGTCTGCCTCCTTCACGCTGCGAGGGGTCGGGGTTCGGCTGGGCGGCCGAACATCAGGTCGTCGATGTGGTCGCAGACCGGCTCGCCGGTGCGGATCAGGCTCTTGCACCAGCCCTGCTCGCCGATGTCCCCGACGAAGACCGCGCCGATCAGGCGGCCCTCCTCCACCAGGAGCTTGCGGTAGAGGCCGGCGCCGGGGTCGCTCATCACGATGGCCTCGGCCGTATCCGGGGTGTCGACCACGCCGGCCGAGAACACGGGGAGCCCCGAGACCTTGAGGCTGGTGGAGAGCGCGGTGCCGCGATACCCGGCCTCCTGGCCGGAAAGGTGCCGGGCCAGGGTCTCGGCGTGCTCGTAGGCGGGCTCCACGAGGCCGTAGACCATGCCGCGGTGCTCGGCGCATTCGCCCAGCGCGAAGATGCGCGGGTCCGAGGTGGTCATGCGGTCGTCGACCTTGATGCCGCGGGCGGTCTCGACGCCGGCCCCCTGCGCCAGGGCGAGGTTGGGGCGCACGCCCACCGACATCACCACGAGGTCGGCCGGCAGCACGGTGCCGTCCGAGAGGACCAGGCGCTCGACCCGGCCGTCGCCCTCGATGCGGTCGGTGTCGGCCTTGAGCAGGACCTTGACGCCGCGGGCCTCCATCGCCCGGCGCACGAGGCCGGCGGCGACGTGGTCGAGCTGGCGCTCCATCAGCCGGTCCATGACGTGCAGCAGGGTGGTGTCGACCCCCAGCCGGGCCAGGCCCACGGCCGCCTCCAGCCCGAGCAGGCCGCCGCCGATGACGATGGCTTTCGCGTGCTGCACCGCGGCCTTGCGGATGGCGGCCACGTCGGCGAGGTCGCGGAAGGTGATGACGCCGGGCAGGTCCATGCCGGGCTTCGGCAGGCGGATCGGCAGGGAGCCCACCGCCAGGACCAGCTTGTCGAAGGGCAGGACGTGGGTCTCGCCCACCACGACCAGAGCGTTCTCGCGGTCGACCTGCGTGGCCGGCGCCCCGGTGATCAGGCGGATGCCGTGGCTCTCGTACCAGTCCAGCCCGCGGAAGGCGCAGGCCGCCTCGTCCACCTCGCCGCCGAGCAGCGAGGAGAGCAGCACCCGGTTGTAGGCGGCGACCGGCTCGGCCCCGACCACGGTGACGTCGTAGCGCCCCGGCGAGCCCTCGGTCAGCCGTTCCAGGAAGCGCAGGGAGGCCATGCCGTTGCCGACGACCACGAGCCGTTCGCGCACGAGGGGCGCGTGTGCCGATTCCGGTGTCACCATGGGGCGGAGGGTCTCGATCCTCTGAGGATAGGGAATGGCGGACCGCCACGAAAAAAGCCGCTGCCGGCCGTCTCCCAGGTGCGTGCCCGCGAGAGGACCGGATCAGCGGCCTCGCTGACGGCGCTGCCCGTCGCCGTTGACGGACCCGGTCCCTGGGGCAAGTCGCGTGCCAGGGCCGTGCGACGGGGTTTCGGAAGTGCCCTCCCCTCGGAATCCGGCGTGCCGGGCCGGCCGAGCTTGCCGCCTGAAGCCGCTGTGTGCAGTGCACAAAGATGAGGCGATTGGCCGGGAATCGGGCAGGGTTTTTCGGGATTCGCGGAGCCGGATGCGATCGAGCGGGCCGCGAGCCTCTCCCCATGTGGCTATGGCCGACACGGGTTCCGATCGCATATGTCCGGAGCAGGTCCCGACCCGCGCGGTTCCCTCCCCCCTTTGCG
>NZ_BPRB01000400.1 GCF_022179685.1 Methylobacterium trifolii | reverse complement strand
CACGGGTGGATCATATTGCAGTGCAACGCAAGACGAATGCCCGAGCTCGGTGGACGGACGGCCGACGCCCCGTCGCCGATCTCAGCCTTCCGGCGCGCGGCCGCGTCTCACGATAGCCCGCGGAACACCCCGAGGCCAATCAGCCCGACGAGGATCAGGTAGACGGCGACGATGTAGTTGAGCAGCCGCGGCACGATCAGGATCAGCACGCCGGCCAGGATCGCGATGATCGGCTGGAGATTCGAGATGGTGATGGTCATCGGGGCCTCCCGGGGGAACAAGCTCGGCCGTGGGGAACGGCGGCCGCGGCGGCCGGTTCCCGCTCACGCCTCATCGGCCCCGCGCGCTTCCCGCGCCGGGGGCATGGCTTTGCGCGGGAACAGGAGACGCGGGACGCCGCGGAACCCTGCAACGCGTTAGAATCACGGTCCCCCGGCGTCCCGCGGCCGTGGGGTTCGAGACGCGAACCCCGCCGGCCGTTTGTGCGTCGCGGTCTTTTCATCGACTTGGCACGATCCCGATCTCGGAGCGGGAGGAGTCCTGCCCTCTCCCGCCCGGCTCGCCCTGCGGCGACCCGGGCCCGTCCTTGGCGGATGACGGCATCCGCACCCGGCCTCGTAGTGGGGCGGGCATCGGTTTCTACTCAAGGGCCCTGCTCGCGGGATGAACCCGCCGCTCAGGAACCCCAGCATCGGCACAGCGCCCGAGGCGACGGTTGACCGACCGTCGACGCAGGGACCGCCCCGCTGCCAAAGACCCTGCCGCGGCGGTCACCGGGCGAGGCCCCTGTCCAAAAGCACCGGCACGATACGCGGCCCCGGTGCCCGGCAGCGAATTCGGCCATAGGCGCACAAAACAAGAACAATGTCAAGATCTCTCGCAATTCTTAGGTCTAAAATCGCATCCGTGGGATCGTTACAGGCGGCTCGGCCCTGGGTAGTGCCTGGGGGTTGTTCGACCCCTTGAGTCCCAACAGATCCCTCATCCTGAGGTGCTGCGAAGCAGCCTCGAAGGAGGACTTCAGATATCGCCGAGAATTCTGGAGTGCTTCTTCGAGGCTTCCGCTACGCGGAAGCACCTCAGGATAAGGGAGATTGTTGGGATTGACCATTTTGTCCGCCGATTTTCTCGGATAAATTTTCTCCCGGAGATCGACGGACTCGTCAGAACTTAACATTCATCGATGGTCATTGGTTCGGTCGGCAGTCGTACCTCATACTCCGCGAGGAAGGCGGCGAGGGGCTTGGTCAAAACCGGGTATCGCCAATGGTCCGCCCATTTCGGGGCCTGACCGTGCCTGGCCTTCATCCAATCGAAGAGCGGATCGTGCGGCACGAGGAACCACGAGCGCGGTGCACCCGGCGAATAGGGCGCGGACGGAAACAGCATGAGCAGGTTTCGGCCGCCGTAGCGCCGCCACTCGACCATGGGGCCGCCCTTGAGCTGGACGCCGTACAATGCGCCGGTCGGACGGCGGACGACCAGATCCTCGCCTTCGATATCGGCTTCAGGCCGATAGACACGGTAGCCGCAGCGGATGAGGAGCGCGGTCGCCTCGGCACGGTTGGCAGCCTCCGTTGCGGATTGCTTGAACCGGGCGAAGGACCGTTCGGGGTCGTCCGTCACGCGGCCTTGCTCCCTCGCCCCGTCAGCCACGACGCCGCGAGCACCACGCAGGTGACGAGGGCCACCAGCAGCGTCGAGGCGGCGTTGATCTCCGGGTTCACCCCGAGGCGGACCTGGCTGTAGAGGCGCATCGGCAGGGTGGTGGCCCCCGGCCCCGAGACGAAGCTCGCGATCACGAGGTCGTCGAGCGACAGGGTGAAGGCCAGCAGGAACCCGGCCGCAAGCGCCGGCGCCAGCAGCGGCAGGGTGATGGTGATAAAGACCCGGGCCGGGCCGGCCCCGAGGTCGGCGGCCGCCTCCTCCAGGGCGCGGTCGAGGCCGCGCAGGCGCGCGGCCACCACGACGGCCACGAACCCGGTGCAGAAGGTGGCGTGGGCTACCACGATGGCGGACAGGCCCCGCTCCAGGCCGGTGCCGACGAAGAGCAGCAGCAGCGACAGGCCGGTGATGACCTCGGGCATCACCATCGGCGCGTGGACGAGGCCGGAGAACAGCCCCCTGCCCCGGAAGCGGCCGTGGCGTTCCAGCGCCAGCGCCGCCAGGGTGCCGAGGAGCGTTGCGACGAGCGCTGCCGCGGCCGCGACGCGCAGGCTCACCCAGGCCGCAGCGATCAGAGGGCCGTCGGCCAGGAGCACGCCGTACCAGCGGGTGGAGAACCCGCCCCAGACTGTGACCAGGGCGGAGGCGTTGAAGGAATAGGCCACCAGCACCAGGATCGGCGCGTAGAGGAAGGCGAGCCCCAGCGCGAGGGCGGTGCGCTTGACCCCGCTCACCGCTCCACCTCGGCCCCTTGCTCCGCCCCCTGCTCCGCCCGCAGGCCCGCATCGCGGAACAGAACCACGGGGCCGAGCACGAGGACGAGCATCAGCACGGCCACCGCCGACGCGAGCGGCCAGTCGCGGTTGGAGAAGAACTCGGTCCAGAGCACCCGGCCGAGCATCAGGGTCTCGGAGCCGCCGAGCAGGTCCGGGACGATGAACTCGCCGACCATCGGGACGAAGCAGAGCAGGCTGCCCGCCACGATCCCGGGCAGGCTCAGCGGCAGCGTCACGCTCCGAAAGACGCGGGCCGGGCCGGCGCCGAGGTCGGCCGCCGCCTCCCGCAGGGTCGGGTCGAGGCGGGCCATCACCGCGTAGAGCGGCAGGACCATGAAGGGCAGGTAGGCGTAGACGAGGCCGACCAGCACCGCGGCGTTGGTGTTGAGGATCTCCAGGGGCCGGGCGATCAGCCCCAGCCGCAGCAGCCCGGCATTGAACAGGCCCTCAGGCTTGAGGATCACGATCCAGGCGTAGACCCGGATCAGAAAACTCGTCCAGAACGGCACCACGACGAGCGCCACCAGCAGCGGCTGCCAGCGGGCCGGCGCGCGGGCCAGCGCATAGGCGAAGGGCGTGCCCAGAAGCGCCAGGATCGCGGTGGCCAGCGCGGCAAAGCCCAGCGAACTCAGGGCCGCGTCCCGGTAGAGGGCGTCGGTGGCCAGCGTCTCGAAGTTCTGGAAGTGCAGCGCCTCGAGGAAGCTCGACCAGCCCTCCAGCCCCCCCTGCCAGTCGAGCACCGGCAGGTAGGGCGGCATCGCGGTGGCCGGCTCCGACAGGCTGATCTTCAGGGTGATGGCGAAGGGGACGAGGAAGAACAGCCCCAGCCACAGGAACGGCGGCAGGCGGACGAGGAAGGCCAGTCGTTGCTGGGTTCTGGGGCCGGCGCTCATGCCTGCACCTGCCTCTCCCCTCTGCGGGAGAGGGTGGCCC
>NZ_BPRB01000399.1 GCF_022179685.1 Methylobacterium trifolii | reverse complement strand
AGGCGGTGCCGGAACCGCCGTGCTGCGCTCCGATTTCCATCGAGGCGGATGGGGAACGGCGATGGCGGAGACCAAGGGCAAAGGCAGCGCAACGGCGAAGAAGGCGAACGCCAAGGCTGCCGAGGAGGGGAAGGGCAACCCCCGCAACTCGTCCTCGGCGCAGGCCGAGCTTGGCAGGAAGGGCGGGAAGTCCAAAACGTGATTGGTGCCCCCGGCGTGCCCACGATCCTCCGAGCGACTATGACTGTGAGGCGCGAGGATGACAGATCCTGAGCCGGCCGAGGCCCGGTGGCGAGGCGCGGCGGTCCGGCTCCTGGCGCTTGTCGCCCGACCTGCCCAACGAGCGCAGGGCCGGGGCGGCATCGTCGTCGAAGCCTACCGGGGCTACGGCACGCGCGAAGAGATCTTCCTGATCGGACGCGTGTTTCGGCAGTCGCACCCGGATCGCAACGCCAGTCCGGACGACCTTCGTGCGAACCTGCGCGACATCGCGCGCCGTATCCGCCGCCGCAAAGTCGTCGGGGCCTTCGTGACCGCCCGCTTCGGCGGTGCGCAGGCGCGCGTGGCGACCGACCGGGACGGTTACTTCCGGATTCACCTGCGGCCGCGCGACGTGCCGTCCGGCGCGGTCGCCTGGCACCCGGTCGACCTGACGCTCGATGCCGACCCGCCGGTGAGCGCACAGGGACACGTGTTCATCCCGCCCGCGACATGTCGCTTCGTCGTCATCAGCGACATCGACGACACGATCATGCACACCGGGGTGGCCAACAAGTTCAAGATGCTCTGGCGCCTGTTCGTGGCCGATGCCGAAAGCCGGGTCGCGTTCCCGGGCGCGGCCGCATTGTGCCGGGCGCTTCACGCCGGGGCCACCGGCGTCGAGGCCAACCCGATGCTCTACGTGTCGCGCGCACCCTGGGGCATCTACGACATGCTCGGCGCGTTCTTCCGGCAGCATGCGATCCCGATCGGACCGATCCTGTTCCTGCGCGAATGGGGCCTGTCCTGGCGCCATCCGCTGCCGCGAAAGGCCGAGGACCACAAGCGCGAACTCATCGGCAACATGCTGGCCCTCTATCGCGAGCTCCCGTTCGTTCTGCTCGGCGACAGCGGCCAGCATGACCCGGAGGTCTACGCCCAGGTCGTGGCGGACCATCCAGGCCGGGTGCTGGCCGTCTACATCCGCAACGTCTCACGCGATGCGGGTCGCATCGTCGAGATCGAACGCCTCGCCGCTGCGGTTGGCGCGGCCGGCAGCAGTCTCGTGCTCGCCGCCGACAGTGCCGCCATGGCCAAGCACGCCGTCGGCCTCGGTCTCATCGCGCCGGAAGGCCGTGGCGCGGTCTCGACCGAGCGAGCCTCGGCGAACACGATCGAGGTCGCGGCCGAGAGCCACCGTGTCGGGGGCAT
>NZ_BPRB01000398.1 GCF_022179685.1 Methylobacterium trifolii | reverse complement strand
CTCTGCGGCCCGGGCCGCGTCCGAGAAACGGGCCTACCTCCGCAACTGCCGGCCCAATGGCCTCGGTGTCACCGCTGGATGCCCGCTGATGGGACTGGCCCGCTCCACGTTCCAGGATGTGCCGGTTCGCGCGGTGGACGACACGGCTTTCGTCGAGGCGATGGCGACGACCTGCGACGCTTTCGAGCATCATGGCTGGCGTCGCGTCCAGGCGGCACTCCGCCAGAACGGCTTGCAGGTCGATCACGAGAAGGTCCGCCGCCCCGTGCGCGAGCACGAGCTTCAGCCGAAGATGCGCCGCCGCGTCACGAAGACGACCGACAGCGATCACGATCACCCGGTCTTCCCAAATCTTGCCAAGGAAGCGCGTATCCACGGCCCCGACCGGCTGTGGATGGCAGACATCACCTCTGTGACCATCGTCGGCGGCTTCGTCTACGTCGCCGTCATTCTCGATGCCTGGTCACGGCGGGTCGTCGGCTTCGCCTCAGCCGCGCGATCGACGCGCGTCTGACCCTGGCCGCACTCGGCATGGCGATCGAGGCCCGCAAGCCTTCGAAGGGTTGCGTCCACCATTCCGACCGTGGGTCGCACAATAGGCTGCCAGGACGTACCGTGAGCATCTCACCAAGCACGGCCTCGCCGGTTCTATGGGACGACGCGGCAGCCCCTACGACAACGCCAAGGCCGAGAGCTTCATGAAGACGCTCAAGGTCGAGGGCGTCTATCCCATGGCGTCGAGACGTTCGCCGACGTGCTCGAAAGCGTGCCGCGCATCATCGAAGAGACCTACGATACGCGACGGCTCCACTCGGCGTTCGGCTATCCCAGCCCCGCGCAGTCCGAGGACCAGCAGACCCGGCTGGCGGTCGAACCGGCAGCCTGATCCCGTCCATCCCGGGGAGCCCGCTCCACGCCGTGGCCGCCTTTGGTGAAGTGGTCGACGAACTCGCTCAGGCCGCCGACGGTGCATCCCGTCGTGGAGAGAAGCGATCATTGCCCGGCCCGCCACGGCGGCAGGCAATGCGACAAGCCGGTTACGGGCAGGCGTGACGGTCGCCGTCGTTGCCGAGATACGTCCCGCTCGACGCGTCGTAGGAGCGGAAACGGCGGGCGCATGCGGCGACGACCTCGGGGTCCGGACCACCCTGCACGACCACCGGGGCAGCCTGAGCCTGAGAGTTGGCGATGGCGCCACCGATGATGGCACCCGCCGCGAGGCCGGCCACGC
>NZ_BPRB01000397.1 GCF_022179685.1 Methylobacterium trifolii | reverse complement strand
GCGGCCGGGCCTCCGATCAGCGGTTCGGTGATCGGAGGCCCGGCCGCACGGGTGATGTCGCTGCGCGATGGTTCGAAGAAAATGTCGAAGTCGGACGCCTCCGACAATTCGCGCATCAACCTCACGGACGATGCCGACGCCATCGCCCAGAAGGTGCGCCGGGCCAAGACAGACCCGGAGGCGCTGCCCTCCGAGATCGAGGGGCTCGCCGGCCGGCCGGAGGCCGACAACCTGGTGGGCATCTTCGCCGCCCTCAACGACACCACCCGCGAGGCCGTGCTGAAGGAATACGGGGGGGCGCAGTTCTCGACCTTCAAGCCGGCGCTCGCCGACCTCGCCGTCGAGCGCCTCGCCCCCATCGCGGCCGAGATGCGCCGCCTCACCGCCGATCCCGGCCACATCGATGCCGTGCTGGCCGGCGGCGCGGAGCGGGCCGAGGCCATCGCCGCCCCGACGCTGGATGCCGTCAAGGACATCGTCGGCTTCGTCCGGCGCACCCGGCTGAAGGCGGTTTGAGGATGATCCGGGCGCTGGTCTTCGACGTCTTCGGCACGCTGGTCGACTGGCGCTCCGGCATCGCGGGGGAGGCCGGGCGCCTGCTCGCCCCCTACGCGAACGGCCTCGCAAAGGGCTTTGAAGGCGGTGCCTTCGCCGATGCCTGGCGGGCCCGCTACAACCCGTCGATGGAGACGGTGCGCTCCGGCGCGCGGCCCTTCGCGGACCTCGACACGCTCCAGGCCGAGTCGCTGCCCGAGGTGCTCGCCGCCTTCGGCATCACGGGCGTGCCGGAGGACGTGCGGCGCGACCTCGTCCAGGCCTGGCACCGCCTCGACGCCTGGCCGGAGGTGCCGGCCGCCCTCATGCGCCTGCGCCGGGACCACTGGCTCGCGCCGGTCTCGAACGGGCACGTGCGCCTGATGGTGGACCTCGCCCGGCGCAACGGCTTCGTCTTCGACGCGGTGCTCGGCGCCGGTTATTCCCGCGACTACAAGCCCAAGCCCGCCCTCTACCGGGACGCGGTGGCGGCCTTCGGCCTCGATCCGGCCGAAACGCTGATGGTGGCCGCGCACTCGAACGACTTGGCGGCGGCGGCGAGCCACGGGCTCGCCACCGCCCACGTCGCCCGCCCCCGCGAGAACGGGCCGGCCGGCGGCGAGGGCGGCCCGAGCGTGCCGGTGTCGTTTGCCGCCACCGACCTCGCCGACCTCGCGGTCCAGCTCGGCTGCTGAGTGTTTCTCACGAAACTCCCGTCGCGCCGTCGCGGCCGGAATGAGGCTTGGGATGGTCGGGAGTTTCGTGAGGTAGACTGAATCAGGCCTCTCCGCGGGCCACCAGCGCCTCGTATTCCGGCACTTCGAGCCGGCCCTCCTCGGCCACCCGCGCCTTGTCCTCGTCGGAGATCACGTCGCCGGCGAGGTCCAGGCGCTTCCAGGCGGCGAGCGGCGTCTCCCGGTCGGGGGTGGGCACGTACTTGTTCTGTTCGAGCTTGCGGTACTTGTGGATGTAGCGCGGACAGTTCACCCAGATCTTCACCACGTCGACGCGCACCAGGTACTTCGCCTCGGTGTACTGCGCCATCAACGGGTCGTCGCGCAGCAGGCTGGCGCGGCCCTGCACGCGGATGCGGTGGGGCGTCTCGAAGTCGATGAACAGCAGGCCGACCTTGGCCTGACCCTCGATGTTGCCCATCGAGTAGAACATGCCGTTGCCGTCGAAGCCGGGGAAGACGAGGGTGTTCCCGTCGAGCACCTTCACGAAGCCGGGGCCGCCGCCCTTGTAGGAGACGGTGGGCATCCCGTCCGGATCGACGGTCGACAGGAAGAACATGTCCCGGCTGCCGATGAAGGCCGCCTCGTCCTCCTGGATCGCCTCGTGCACCCACTGGGTGTCGAGCCGGTCGGCGAGCTTCGTGGTCTTGAATTCCTGCTGGAGCGCGCGGTGCGCGTCGGAATAGAGCGATGCCATGAGGTCCTCCTCGCTTCGCTCCGCTTCACCCTGTGCGGGCGTGCGGCGCTGTCTTGCTCGTTGCCCGCGCACTCTCCCCTCAAAGGGACCGGCAGGCAATTGCCGAGGTTTCCCGGCCCACGAGATTCCCGGCCCATGAAAAAGGCCGGCGCCGCGCATGCGGTACCGGCCCCGATCCACTCCGCGAGACCGGGCGATGCCCGGCCTCATATCAAGTCTCACAGGTCATGACCTGTGAGGTCCGGCGGACGACCGCCGCCCCGCGGTCGCGGGGCCAGGTCTCCCGAAAAAGTCAGTTCTTGGTCTTGTCGACCAGGGCCTTCTCGGAGATCCACGGCATCATGCCGCGCAGCTTGGTGCCGACCTCCTCGATCGGGTGGGCGGCGAGCTTGGCGCGGGTGGCCTTGAACGAGGTCTGGTTGACCTTGTTCTCCAGCATCCAGTTGCGGGTGAAGGTGCCCGACTGGATGTCGTTGAGGACGCGCTTCATCTCGGCCTTGGTCTCGGGCGTGACGATGCGCGGGCCGGTGACGTACTCGCCGTACTCGGCGGTGTTGGAGATCGAGTAGTTCATGTTGGCGATGCCGCCCTCGTAGATCAGGTCGACGATCAGCTTCACTTCGTGCAGGCACTCGAAATAGGCCATCTCGGGGGCGTAGCCCGCCTCGACCAGGGTCTCGAAGCCGGCCTTGATCAACTCGACCAGGCCGCCGCAGAGCACGACCTGCTCGCCGAAGAGGTCGGTCTCGCACTCCTCCTTGAAGGTGGTCTCGATGATGCCGGCCCGGCCGCCGCCGTTGGCCGAGGCGTAGGACAGGCCGAGGTCGTGGGCGTTGCCCGAGGCGTCCTGGGCGATGGCGATCAAGGTCGGCACGCCGCCGCCGCGCAGGTACTCGGAGCGCACGGTGTGGCCGGGGCCCTTGGGGGCGACCATCAGCACGTCGAGGTCCGCTCTCGGCTCGATCAGGTTGAAGTGCACGTTGAGGCCGTGGGCGAACAGGAGGGCGGCGCCCTGCTTCATGTTGCCTTCGAGCGACTCCCTGTAGATGTCGCCCTGCAACTCGTCGGGGGTGAGCATCATCACCACGTCGGCCTGCCTGGCGGCCTCGGCGACGGGGAGAACTTTGAAGCCCTCGGCTTCGGCCTTCTTGGCGGTGGCCGAGCCCTCGCGGAGCGCGATGACGATGTCCTTGACGCCGGAATCGCGCAGGTTGAGGGCGTGGGCATGGCCCTGGCTGCCGTAGCCGACGATGACGACCTTCTTGCCCTTGATCAGGTTCAGGTCGGCGTCGCGATCGTAGTAAACACGCATGGTGGTTTCCTCCTCGGTGAACGGTCTATCTCACGCCGCCAGTCCGTCTTGCGGCCGGCCGTAGAGCTTCAGGAACTGCTCTGCGGCCCGGGCCGCGTCGCGTTCGATCTCGTCGGGGTC
>NZ_BPRB01000396.1 GCF_022179685.1 Methylobacterium trifolii | reverse complement strand
CATTCCCTTGGTTGCCGAAGAGGTTGTCTCGACCTTGGTTGCCCTGGATAAAGTCGTCGCCGCCGAGGCCCATGATCGTGTCGTCGCCGCCGGCCCCATACAAAGTATCGTTGCCTCCTGCCCCTGACACGCTATCTGGCCCCTCAGTACCGGTCTGCGTGATTGGGTCGTCAACCGTGGGTCCAGGCGGGGGAGGCGGGGGCAAAATGCTACGGAACGAAATCGACTGCGTCCCCGCATTAACAACTGCCTGAATATTCGATTGGCCGGATATTATCAGCGTTGCATCGATAGAACCATTGCCATCCGCATCTATCAACAACTGATTGCTATTGTTAATAGTTGCTCTTAACCCTGCTGTTGCGTCTTCGACCACGATGGTGTCTTGGAGATCAGATAGATTGAGCAAATCACCGTTCAGTCGTGCTGTCGGCCCTTCGATGCTGTCGGCGCCCATTCCGCCATCGATTGTATCAGCTCCCAGCGAAACAAAAATACGGTCGCTTCCGCCGCCTGCGTTGTAGTCAAACGGGCCGGCCAGCGCGTCACCGTTGAAGGTTTCGTTGTACGACGTTCCAACAAATCTCGCAGAGCTATTGTTCGGAAAAATGGATACCGGCCTTGCAGCATCATCTGTGAACGTATTACCAGCAGGAAGAATAGTGCCGAAATTGACGTTAGTGCCAAATGTCGCAAAAGCGACCGAGGAACCAATGGCTTCGCCAAAGGCATTGCCAGATATTACGAAATTGTCTGACTCGGTAACAATGTGATTACCATTGTTGTCGAACTTATTTCCTGAGACCGTTCCGCTACTTCCTCTAACAAAATATGCACCTTCCGACCAATCGCGAACTGTATTGTTAGTGAAAGCAAAACCGGTCGCCGTGCCGGATAAGGTAAGCGGTCGACTCTCGGCACCATTTATTCCGACGCCCTGCAACAAAGTGTTGCTTACGGATACATTGTTGGCGGTGACTTCTAATGCAGTCGGATAATCGTTACCTAGCGGGTTGCGCGGGTCAACACCCGAGATCTCCAAACCATTTATAGTAGCCCCGTTGGCAGTTACGTATATCCCACCAGTAACGTTGGCTTGTGCGTTTCCATTATTTGGGCTTGCCTGTGGTCCAATTAATGTAACGCTTTTGTTCAAATCAACTGTTTCGTTGTAATTACCAGCAGCAATTGTGATTGTATCTCCATTGTTTGATGCATTTATAGCTGCCTGTATGGTAGCGTAATTAAATCCAGGACCAGTGCCGACTGTCAATTGAGCCATGATAGCGCTCTCCCTATTTTCTTTAACGAATCAGGGATAACCCAGTTTGCGCAATGTGTATATATAATTACAAAATTGTCCTCGCTCTATCAAAGCTTGGCAGTTTATGTCATATACATATGTTCAAATCCGGCGCCTTTTTCACCGGGCCCTCTACTACGTAGTTGAGCTACGTAGGTGCTGTGTCTCCTAGTAGACATTGATTTGGATATTGATTAAGCGTCTGCTCGCGCCACCGGCAGTTCCCCGACCTGGGTGGTATAGCGCGGCGACCGCATCTCGAACTTCGTCGTCCACTCCCGTTTCTCGACCAAGCCAGCCTGCCCAGGCACTACGGCGCCCCGACCCCAGCGCGCGTTGCAAGCGTCGATCGCCGCCATCAGCGGGCCGGACCGCTC
>NZ_BPRB01000395.1 GCF_022179685.1 Methylobacterium trifolii | reverse complement strand
TGCCCTGGTTGCCGAACAGGACGTCCCCGCCCTGGTTTCCGAACACGGTGTCGTTGCCCACGCCGCCGAGCATCGTGTCGTTGCCGGCCCCGCCCATCAGCATGTTGTCGGCCTGGTTGCCGGTGATGAGGTCGTTGCCCATGCCGCCGACCGCGTTCTCGATCAGCGAGGCCGCGTTGCCGTTGAAGAGGAGGGCGTTGAAGACGTTGCCGCCGGCCCGCGTGCCGTCGCGGGTGTCGGTGACGGCAAGCTGGTCGTTCGAGAAGGTCGAGGATTCGCCCGGCCGCAGGTCGAGGCGCAGGTCGGTGGCGTAGTTCGAGAGGTCGTAGGTGTCGATCCCGCCCCCGTCCCACAGGGTGCCGTAGATGCGGTTCGCGCCCGGAGCGGTCTGGCCGACCCCGTCGATGAACGCCTGCCCCGTGGTCGGGCTCCAGGTGTAGACGCTGTTGCCGCCTTGCGTGCCGTAATTGGCCCCGTACATCGTCTGGAGCGCGGCGATGTCGTACATCATCGGCGTCTGCGGAGAGCCGAAGGGTTCCGGCGCATTGTCGCTGGTCGAGCCGCCGAGCGTGCGGCGATAGGACATGATCGAGTAGTCGTTATAGTCGTGCGCGGCGGTCATCGGCGTGTTGGCGACGCCGCCCGCATCCTGGCTGTGCTTGAGGCCGAGGGCGTGGCCGAGCTCGTGCATCACGAGGCGCCACGTCCCGCGCCCGCGCACCTCGCTGTCGCCGACCTGCGCCGTCGAACTCAGGAACCACACGTCGCCGGCCCGCGCGGCCGAGCCCGGATTGTAGCCGTAGCCGCTGAAGCCGTTGAGGTTGCCGGTGCGCGCGACGCTGATGTTGGCCGCGTCCCCGGCGCCGACCTCGGTGAAGGTGACGTTGGCGACCAGTTCGTACTGGTGCAGGGCGTCGCGGACCATGCTCTGGAAGCTGGCCGAGACGGCCACGAAGCTCGCGGGCTCGTTGTTGGCCCCGTTGTAGTCGGCCGGGTAATAGCCGGCGCCGGTGGGGAAGTTGTAGGTGATCGACGTGCCGTCCCATCGGGAGCCCGACAGCAGGCCGTCGAGATCCTGGTTGCCCGTCGCGCCCTGGCTCGCCCCACCCGTCGCCATGTCCTGCCCCCTCGAAGCCTGTTGTTTCCGGCGTGCGCCCACCGATGGCGGACCGGCGATCACGGCCCGCGTGTCCGGCGGGCCATCGCCCATGCCCGTGCCGCCCCTGCACACGCGGATGTGACGTAGAGCCTGGAGACGGAACACGTCGAGCGCTTCGATCGACAGGCCGGGAACAGTAACCCCAAATCGTCGCGCGGCAACTACCCGAACAGGTGGTGCATCCGGACTGAAATTCCGGCAGCCGCACCTGCAGGCTGGAGTTCGTACCGGTTATCCTCGTTCCGGCGCCGCATGGGCGGCGACGCGCCTTCGCGCCTGCCGATGGCAGAAGGGTCGGAGGTTTGGACCATCGGTCTCAGATTCGTGTCGCGGCGCGGCGCCAGGGCTTCGGAGCGGGGTCCAAGCACGAGAAAGCCCGCCCCGTCATCGACCGGGCGGGCTCGAGGGATGCGGGGACAGGCCTTGGGGACCATGCCCCGGCCCGTCGCGGCCGATCAGCAGCGGTTGCCGCCGGCGGTCTGGCCGTATTGCTGGACGGGGAAGTTCTGCTGCCTGGCGTTGCCCTCGGCGGCCGAACTCATCGAACACGTCGCGGGGTTCCGGCTGTAGAAGCCTCCGGCAGGGGCGCCGATCGAACCGGTATCCTCGACGTCGTAGGTCCAGGCGGGAGCGCCGTAGCGCACGCCGGAGCTGTAGGCCATTGCGGACGAGATCGGGGCGACGCCAAGGACAAGCGCGGTGACGACAGCGGCGATACGGGTCTTCATGGGATAATCCAGCTCCTTCAGGCAGTACAGTCCGATCGTTCGGCCCTGTTTCGTCCTGCCTGAACCTAAGATGGGGAGCCGTCCGCCGTCGTGACGTGCCACTGCGCACGCGCGATGACGGATTACGTGCACCGCTCTCGACGACTAGAGCGCACTTCGACGAAGTGGATACCGGTTCGTCGTAAAAGTGCGCGTCAAAACAAAGACCTAGAGCGTGTTATGAACTTTTAGGCGACGTGTCTGTTGGTGGTGATGAGCCTTGATCGCCTTGCCTACCCGTCGGACGTGAGCGATGAGGAATGGGCTGTCGTGTCGCCTTACCTGAGGCTGATGCGAGAGGATTCCGAGCAACGGGACCACGAGCTTCGCGAGGTTTTCAACGGCCTGCGCTACATCGTCCGGACGGGGGCGGCGTGGCGGTTCAT
>NZ_BPRB01000394.1 GCF_022179685.1 Methylobacterium trifolii | reverse complement strand
GGGGAGCGACCTCTCCGGACACGGCGCTCCCGTCTCCCGACTTAGCTCGCGGGCCACCCTCCCCCGCAGGAGGGGGAGGGAAATGCGCCGACCGCGGTTCGTTCGATCCGGCCTGGAGATCGGCCGCCGCGAACGCGGCGGACGCCGCCGCCTGCAGGGCGTCCTCGTCGCGGGCGGCGCGTTCGGCCAGCCGCGCGAGGCGGGCCGCCGTCAGGCCCTCGCGCTCGAGCAGGGGCTGGAGCGCACGCAGGCGGGCGCGGGCGAAGCGGTCGTCGGCGTTCGACGGGTCGCGCAGGTAGGCGATGCCGCGGGCCTCGCACCAGGCCACCAGATCGGCCTTGGGGATGGCGAGGAACGGCCGGGCGAGACGCAGGCCGGGGGCGAGCGCGCGCTCCACCCGCATCCCGGCGAGGCCTGCGGGGCCGCTGCCGCCGAGAAGGCGCATCAGCACGGTCTCCGCCTGGTCGTCCAGGGTGTGCCCGGTGAGCACGAGGCCGGCACCGATCGCCCGCGCATGGGCGGCGAGCAGCCGGTAGCGGGCGGCCCGCGCGGCCGCCTGAAGGCCGGAGGCCGGTTTCGAACCGGTCCAGGGGAGGATGGCATGCCGCAGGCCGAGCGCTTCCGCGGCGCGGCCGACCGTCGCGGCCTCGGCCGTGGAATCCGTGCGCAGGCCGTGGTCGACCGTGGCGACGTGGAGGGCGTCCCGCCGCCCATAGGCGGCGGCCGCGTGCATCAGCGCGGTGGAATCGGGACCGCCCGAGACGGCCAATAGAACGACGTCAGCGCCGGCATCGGGCGCGAGCCAGGAGTCGAGGGCCGACCGGAGGGGGTCGGAATCGGCTCGGCTCAAGCGGCGCAGCGGGCGCGCTTCTGCTCGCGCACCACGCCCTGGCGCACGGCGGGCGTGACGCTCGTGAACTTGCGGTCCAGCTCGGCCAGGGTCGCGCAGGCCTGCTCGCGGGCGCCGAGCGCGTTGAGGGAGACGCCGAGCTTCAGCATCGCCTCGGGGGCCTGGGGCGAGCGGGCGTAGTCGGTCGAGACCTTCAGGAACTGCTCGGCCGCCTCGCGGTTGCGGTTGCGCTGGAGGTAGCTCTCCCCGAGCCAGTAGGTCGCGGCAGGCACGTGCCCGTCGCGGGGATGGGACTGGATGAACTGGCGCAGTCCCATCTCGGCCTGCTCGTATTGCCGGCTCTGGATCAGACTCAGCGCCGCCGCGTAGTCGGCGCTCGCGTCCCCGGTGCCGGTCGCCGCGACGCTGGAGGGCGTCCGCTGCTCCGGCAGGGCACCTGTCGTGCCGACGCGCGAGGGCGGGGTCAGGTCCACGGGCTCGTCGTAGCCCGGTGTGGCGCCCATGCCGTCGGCATCCTCGGACTCCTCGATGGCCGCCGGCGGCAGGCGCCGGGCCTGGGCCGGGACGGGAGCCGCCTGCACGGGGGCGGGCTCGGGCGTGGCGAGCGGGACGGAAGGCGCCGCCGCGCCGAGCTGCATCGGCGCACCGGGCCGGCCGGGGTTCTGGTCCGGGTCGAAGGCGTCGCCCCGCTTCTGCGACTTGCCGGGCGCGGGGTTGCCCGAGCCCGGGTTGCCGCCGTTGACGGCGCCGGCGGGGGCGGGCCTGCCGCCGGTCGCGGCGCCTGCCGGGGCGGGTTTGCCGCCCTTCTCGTTCAGGCGGAACTCGACGTCCTCCTGGAACTTGCGGAGCTGCTCCTTGAGCTGCCGGTTCTCGTACTGGAGCGTCTCGATCTGCCCGGCCATCATCCGGGACTGGCTCTCCAGCCGCCCGAGGCGCACGACGAATTCCGAGGCGTCCTGCGCCGCCGCGGGCGCGATGGCGGCGAAGGCGAGGCAGGTCGCGAGGAGGAGGCGGGCAAGCATGGGGGTCGGCACCGGTTTCTGCGGCGGGCGCGCCGGGCGGGCGCACCGGTATCAGATGCGCCCCCTCGCGGCAAAACTACGGCGTTGCGTGCGGCGCCCCTTACGATGCCGCGCCGCGGTCGAGCACGGTGACGGCCCGGCGGTTCTGCGACCAGCAGGAGATGTCGTTGCAGACCGCGACCGGGCGCTCCTTGCCGTAGGACACGGTCCGCATCCGGCCCGAGGCGATGCCGCGGGAGACGAGGTAGTCGTTCACCGACTGGGCGCGGCGGGCGCCGAGGGAGAAGTTGTATTCGCGGGTGCCGCGCTCGTCGGCGTGGCCCTCGACGATGAAGGTGTAGCGCGGGTAGCGCTGCAGCCAGGCGGCCTGCTTGTCGAGGGTGGCGGTGGCGGTGGGCGTCAGGTCGGTCGAGTCCGACTCGAAGAACACCCGGTCGCCGACGTTGACCACGAAGTCCTGGGCGCTGCCCGGCGTCGCGGCGCCCGCGCCGAAGGCGGAGGCGTCGGCCAGTTCCTTGTCGTTGCTGCAGGCGGCCAGGCTCAGGCCCAGGGCGAGGGCGAGCCCGATCGAGGCGGCGGCGCGCAGGCGCGCGGAATGGGACATGGTCTTTCTCCTGGGGGCGGCCCCGTGGGCCGCCGGCGGGTCGTCGAAGTCGATCCGCGTGGTCTCAAGCACCCGTTCTAGGCCGGGCCGGTTAAGCGAAGGTTCCGTCAACCTTGACGGCGCGTATTGGGCATTGCCGGACCACGACCGGTGTGCGCCCGCGCACGCGGCCGAGGCTGATGCGCCAGACGGCCACGCTTGACGCGCCCGGAATGCGGCACCGGGACGGCAGGGCCGCCCGCCGGCGCCATCGAACCGAGCGGCGTTGCTGCGGCGCAACAGGCGGGATTGCGCGACTGTCGGCGCATATGAACCGGGCACGCATCACTGTTAGGACAATGTAAACCGTGTTGGCCCTGACTGGCCCGGCAAGAGCCGAGACTCCCCGATGCCCCGCCCCCAGACCGTGCTCGTCGTCGAAGACAGCTACCTGCTGCTCGAGATCGTCGCGAGCCTGTGCGAGACCCAAGGGGCGGCCGTGATCGAGGCCTCCAGCGGCGAGGCGGCGCTGACGATCCTGCGCGCGCGGGGCGCGCAGGTCGACTGGCTGTTCACCGACATCAACCTGCCGGGCCTGATCGACGGCTGGACCGTGGCGGAGGCCTTCCGGGCGCAGCATCCCGACCGGCCGGTGGTCTACACCTCGACGGCCGGGGGGCGGCACCCGCGTGCGGTGCCGGGCAGCCTCTACCTACGCAAGCCCTTCCAGGTCCGGGAGGTCAACGCGATCGTCCGGATGATGATGCAGGGGCTGACGGACGTGCCGCTGCGCGCGGCCGGCTGAAGCCTTTCGCTCCCGCCTCAATCGCCGGCGCCCGCCTCCGCGGAGCGCTCTTCGCGCCCAGTGGTGGAAATCCGACGCTTGGTACCTGCCGCGAACGTCAATAATGGGTGGGGAGCGGAACCTGACCCTTCCCCCGGAAGCAGACGGTCCGCTTCCGACCCACCCCGGACGCTCGATCCCTACTTTTCTTTTCCCGAAAGCGGACGCAGATTCAAAGGACCGTCGTTGCAAGCCGCTCGTCGCGCTGATGTAATGAGCGCGAAATAATCGGATGCTGGCGGCGGGTGATGCAGAACACCGACGAATTCCTACCTACCTGTAGCACCCCCGCCTTGCCGAGCACCACCGGACGGGGCGCGGAAAAAATGACGACCTGCCTTTCAGGGCCACCGCCGTTGCCAAGCCTACCCGCCGTGCAGCAGGACAACATCGAACGGCTGTTAGTCAGCCTCGTCCCGCCCATCCCGTGCCCAAACTAATGAAGGCGCTCCACGCTGTCCTCTGACATCAAAGTGCCAAGGTAATGCTAGGGATTGGGACAAACTCAAAGCCGACATCCGATCCCGCTGCCTTCGGATGGTGGCGCTGGACCACTCCACGTCGTGGCAAATGGCGGCCACGAACCCTGATGATTCCAGAGTACGCATGCGTGTTGCGATCAATTACATGCTCTTGGACATGCTGGCCGCTGCTTCCAGCGAGAGCTATGAAGACCGACGATTCTGTCAAGCGCAAGTTAAGGACAAACCGGGCGCCAAGGGTTGATATGTGTTGGCGCGACTACTTAAATAGATACAACAGTAGCTTAGCAATAAATTCCAGAGACATGTCGTGCTTGCAAGTACAAATAGATACGATGCGTATCTGCGCAAATATTGGAAATATAAAAAGTTTTCAAATTCTACACGGATATATGCATTCGTAGAAATTGTAAATACATCCTCCAATGAAAATTTACTCGGATTTTCGCGCAACATGATGCTTTAGGAGAGAATTTCTCTGGTAATTGCCTGGGCCTCATGACACTCTAAGAATAGAAAACGAGAGAAGCATGTCCGACTCACCAGCCCCTGACGTGAACCCATACGGAACCGAGTTCAACGAGTTTTCGCTGGACTCGGACTTCGTTGAACAAGCAGAGTACATACCGGAGGCTGATTTCCTTGCCTTTAGTGCAGAGCACCCGGATGAAGAAAGTATTATAAGGCGCTTGTCCACTGGCGGAGCCAAACTACTTGTGGGACCGCGAGGGTGTGGCAAGACAACTTTGATGTTAAAAGCATACTACCGCCTTCTGCGTAGCGAAAACTCGACAACTCTGCCGATCTACGTTAACTTCAAATTATCTCTTAAGCTGGAACCGCTATACGTTAATACGCCGAACGCTACATTCTGGTTTAGGCAATGGCTGAACTTGAAGATCTATGAAGGATTGTACAAGAGTATTCGTGAGAACGAAATATACGATATTCCGAGGGCGATCATCAGTGAGCGTGAAATTAGTAGAGCTATAAAAATTTTAGAATCGGGCAACTTAAATGAAGCGAAGGGTGCCTCTTCATATACCATTGAGGAACTTTCTGACGGCATAATGCGAGTGTTGGAAGCGAACGATTTAAGCAGATGTGTTCTACTGCTAGATGATGCAGCACATGCATTTTCGCCGCGGCAGCAGGAGGACTTTTTTGAGTTTTTTCGGCAGGTAAAGAGCAGGGAAATTTCTCCGAAGGCTGCGATCTACCCTGGTATCACGACCAACTCTCCTACCTTCCACGTCGGGCACGATGCCGAACAGATAGACGTATGGGTCCGTCCGGATAGGTCGGACTACATCGGGTTCATGACGGCACTCGCCGAAAAGAGGTTTAGGGGCGAGCTCCCGTCCGCTCTAGCAAATACTACAGATGCACTCAATTTTCTGGCTTACGCGTCTTTTGGTATTCCCCGCTCCTTTCTGAATATGCTTCGCGCGGTGTATCAGGACCATATTTCAGCACCGCAGATTACTAGTACCCTTGACCGTAGAAAGCTGCTGCAAGCTGCTCAGCAAGGTAAGGAGTCCGCACACAACGTTTATGACTCACTTTCTAATAAGCTTCCGGCGTACCGTGATTTTGTCAACACAGGTAATCTGCTCTACGGTCAGATAATCGAGAATCTAAAGAACTTCAACAAGACACGTAACGAAGATGATCAAGCTCTTGAGATCGGCCTGAAGAAGCCAGTACCACCAGAGATGGAGAAAGTCCTAAGCTTTTTTCAATACGCGGGAATACTTATGCCGGCAGGCGTTAATAGTAGAGGTATCAAAGGAACATTCGAATTGTATATGGTTCATTTCGGTGATCTGATCACAGAGAATGCAATCGTAGGACGCCGTACAAAAAGTATTACAAGTTTCGTAAGGGCTTTCTCCGCCCAAACACATCAAGCTTGGCCAAGAATTTCACCCGAAACCCTAGTTAAGGGATCGCGTTATCCCGAGCTATTTCGCTTATCGTTACCTAATTGTCAGCAGTGCGGAACAGAGAGGGCGAGCCAGCACGCTAAGTTCTGCCAAAATTGTGGCGCTCCATTAAAAACATCGTCGATCTATGAAGAGCTTACCAACCAAGATATCTCGGTGCTCCCACTATCGAATCGTATAATTACGCGTATCAAGCGGGACTCACAAATTCGGACGATCAAGGACATATTGATTGACAGCAACCGCACTAATCTTCGTGGTATTGCCTACATAGGTCCTGTCAGAGCCGCGCGTATCGCCAGTTACGCAGAAGAGTACGTGGCATAATATGTCGATCGAAAATTTTGCAAATGAGCTTCCCCCAGTGGCGCGCCTTACAAACTTGGAGAACTATCTCGTTGAGGAGGATCGAACGTCTCCTATCGATGCATTTACCCGCGGTATCAAGGAGATACTTTCACAAGGATCTGAAGAATTTTTGCAGAGCAGTGGTTACATAGGCCGACTACTAGTTCTAGCTGTCGTTGCTTCGGCAGAATCTTACTTTCGTACTGTATTGTCAATGGCCATGGAGTTATGCCCTCTATCGAAAGCAAATGCTTCGGAGAAAACTATAAACTTGGGTGGATTGCTGTGGCACGGCCATCAACGTTACAGTTATAGTGCTTTCGATAACGCTTCATTTTCCAGTGCTCAAGAAATACGAAAAGCGACTAGAGAGTATATATCTTTCAACCTAGATGACTCGATATTCAAAATCCCACTCGAAGAATTCGATAAGGTCTGCCAGTTCCGGCACGGTATCGTTCATGGTGATGGCTTTCTTCCGGGCAAGAATGCCGTGAAATTGGACATCCGCCAATACGACCGACCTGTCCGTATCACCATCCGTTACCAGCAGCTTCAGGAAGTCACTGCTGTAGTCAATACGTTAGTCGTTCTCTTCAATCGGCAGCTCTTCAGCGAGTTCTGTCACCGCTGGGCTATTGGCTGGCGTAGACGTGCTGATTGGCGGCCCGAATCGGAAGGAGAAAGTTTTTCTCGCATATGGGCCATCTTCCATTCGCAAGAAGAGTGGGAGAGAAGGCGCGATCGTGCTGCAATTAATCAAGCTGCGTGCCTCGAACTTGTAAGAAATACATACCAGTTGCGTTGAGATCTCAATTGACAGTAACACAAATCTGCTCAATTCCGATAACTCCGAATGGCATCATTATGTTGCATTGTTGCTCGGCGCTCGTTTCGGCGGTCGAATATGTGTCGCGGAAACTACGTCCGAGCCACTTCGCTGAAGTTTGAAACGAATCAATATTAGTTAAGCTGTGATACAGTTCGTAAGAACAACCTGTAAGGTCGCTGCTGTCGCTCGGTCATGTGTTAACTGTAGCTGTATTACACTCTAACTCACTGTGATAAGCTGATAAAGGTTCCTGCAGGGCTCTAACTCACAGCTACAAATACCAAAGCAACCAATATTTAAGCCAAAATCTGCAGATGCTTAAGTGTAGCAGCTCTGTGTCAATCAATAACATTTTGCATGTGCGTTGCGACTTGTCGCATCGGCTCAGGAGATGGTGGATCTTGGATCAACTCAACCCGCCAACACCGAGAGTGCTCTAATTCTGTCACTTGAAAGCAGACCGTCCCCAATCCACCCAACCCTGTCGTTGGCCTCTTCCTCGACACCCTGGAAGAAGAC
>NZ_BPRB01000393.1 GCF_022179685.1 Methylobacterium trifolii | reverse complement strand
TTCAATGGGGGCTGACCAGTGCCGCGTCGGTGTGAGTTGAATCCTTCAATTCCATGCCAGCGGCAGCTGCGAGACGGTCTCTACCGGTCATCCCAGCCAGATTTTTGTAATCTCTGGCGGAAAAAGATGACAACGAAGCATTTCGTGCTTGGGACGGCTTGACGACAGGGTCATTTTGGAATGTTCGTTATACTCCGTATTCGGAGGCGACTAAAATGGACGAAGGCACTTCAACCGCTCAGATGGATACCATCGAGTTGGCCGCAGAAATTGTCTCGGCTTACGTGTCGAACAATCCGGTTCCAGCGACTGAGCTTTCAGCGCTCATCGCTGGCGTCCACGTTGCGCTGACTGGCCTCACGAACAAAGGCGCAACGGTCGATGCGGGGCCGGAGAAGGCGACGCCCGCTCAGATCAAGAAGTCGATGACGCCGGAGCACCTCGTCAGCTTCGAGGACGGCAAGAGCTACAAAACCCTGCGGCGGCACCTGACCCTGCGCGGCCTGACACCCGAGGCCTACCGGGAGAAGTGGGGCTTGCCCCGAGACTACCCGATGACCTCGTCGAACTATTCGGCACAGCGGTCCGAATTGGCTCGTACCCTCGGCCTGGGCCAGCAGCGCCGGAAGGCTGCCGCGAAGTCCTCTGTTGCAGCCGAGACGGTATCCGAGGCACCGAAGAAGGTTGGTCGACCTCGGAAAGCACCTGCTGCAGCGGCACCGAAGGCGGGCGGCCGGAAGAAGGCTCCCGCTGCTGCAGCGGCTGAGTGAAGCCCCTCAGCGCCGCAGCATTTCGATCCACGAGGTGAGCGGATCCATGACGTAGGCGGCAACGGATGCCGCCCACGCCTTCGCGCGGTCCGGCAATGACCGGCTGCCGCGCCGCACGTCCCCGTCCTCGGCCATGCGCGCTGCCACGAAGGCGTCCTCGTATGGCTTGCATTCGTCCAGAGCATTGCGCTGGGAGCCAGCCTTGCTTTGCACCGCCGGCTGTCGCGCAAAGGCTTCACGAACGCAGCCGTTCCACGCCTGCTCCAAGGCTGCAAGATCGGCTGACGACCCGGTGGGTGCAGCCGCTCGGACCGCGTTCGGAGGGCTCGCAGCACCGATCAAGACAAGGATGAACACCGACTTCCGCATGTCGATAATATCGCTGATTCGGAGGGCTACGGGCAAGAACGTAGCGGCAACACTCCCGCGGGCCTTGCGCGGTTGAGGCCGTCCATAGGTGCCTGCGAAGGTGTGACTCACGTGTTCTGTAGTCCGTCTCCACTACATTCAAGACTCAAAAACGATCCGCTGGGCTCAAGCACATTCAAAATGTGTATGTTATTTGCCTGCAAGCGAAGATGAGCCTGTCACTCGGCCGCTTCATCTGGCTCGATTTGGTCGTGTCGAGTTGTGCCATCAGCACTACCGACGTCTTCAATCTTCTCGTCGTCCGCTCGCACGCCCTCGGCCGTGTAGAAGTCGCCGCGCCGCACCGCTTCGCCCCTCGTCACCATGACGCTGAGATACGCGTTGAGCGTGCCTTCTGCGACGTCTGGAAGCCGACGGGCAATCTCCGCCTGTGACAGGCCCTGCGGTCCAGTCTCATGCAGCAACGCCCTGAGCCGGCCTTTAGCCGAGTTGGCCCCTGGGCCGCGCACGCCACGAGCGGTCCCGCGTTGAGCTCGCGTATGGCCGTCGTCGGCATCCGATAGCAGGCCCCCGGCGTCGAGCGGTGCCCCTCGACAATGGCGGCCAACGCCTTCTCCGCGAGCTTCAGCTTCGCCAATTCCGTGCTGATCCGGTCGAACTCGGATTGCAACTCAGCCTTGCGCTGCCTCACGTCGGCAAGTGCCTTCACGAGCGTATCACCCTCGGTCATCTTTCAACTCATAGTGTGGTCGCAAAACGAGCGGTCCACCATCCACAGCGTCTCCAAGCCTAAGGTTCGGAAAGGCCGTGTAGCAGCTTGCGCCATCGGGCGGCCATGTACATCACAGGTCCGTCATCGCGCCAGCCATTCGCGCAGCTTGGTCCAGCGTGGACGCATATTGCCCCCGCGTACGGCGATCCCAATCGCTTTGCGCTGCCCGATCAGCACGACGAGGCGTTTGCCCCGCGTCACCCCTGTGTAGAGGAGGTTGCGCGCCAGCATCGTCCAGTGCTGCATCGCCAGCGGGATCACCACCGCCGGGTATTCCGAGCCCTGCGATTTGTGGATCGTCGTGGCATAGGCCGGCACCAGGGTGTCGAGTTCGCCGTAGGGGTAGGCCACCTCCCGCTCGTTGGAGCTGTATATATAGCAAGGTCGATTAAATTTTCAAAATTACATGGAGTAGGCGGCGGAAGCATACGCAAAGCATCAGAGAATTTGTTTATGCAAACTCAAACACTTCCTGTACCGACCGCTCGCCTTGTATTTACTTGGATGCTTAACTCAGTATAAATTGAGTCAAACAACAAATCTTCTACTTTGTCGCGCCGATAGAATGCTCAGGTTCATTTGCATCATCATAGTTGTGAGTTAGGCATATCTCATACCTTGCCTGCGAAAGCTCACCTACCAAATTGAACGCTTTGTACTGAAGCATAGGGAACAAACTTGAGAATACATCACTCGCAGCACGAGTTATTGCGATGATTACCGATGTAAGCGCCTCTCCAGTAACAAATTTACCCGTCTCAGAGTCAATAATCATATTTCTAATCAAATTAAAAGTGGAATATTCAGCTATTAACGCATTCATATTCGTTTGCTCTTCTTTAGAACAGCATCTGAGCTTTACATAATTCAACGCCTTGATCGCATCCTCAAAGACCTCATCACATTCAGCAATCAGATCAGACTTTTTTCTCGCATTCATTTCGCCAGACTCCGTGTTTTATAGTTCTAAAGAACCAGATCATTTTTTAACTTCGATCGAATTTGATCGACAAACAAGACATACATAGGTCATTAGCCGAGGTCAACATCAGTCAAACAGTCTATTAAGGTCTTACTTGGTGTTATATCGTCCAGCAAGGTCTACATCTGTCCAAAAAAATATGCGCCGTTCTTCGTTTGGGTGGTCCAGACATCGTATATTAGTCCCGCCAAAGCCGAGCTGCCGATGGTGCCTTGGTGTCTGTCCGGCGTCATATTGAATGATGCGAGCGGTTTGTGATTGAAGGCAGCCGATTCTGGGAGGCTGCCGATGTGGACGAGCGAGAACCGGGCCCGCTAC
>NZ_BPRB01000392.1 GCF_022179685.1 Methylobacterium trifolii | reverse complement strand
GTCGGGAGAGGGGAGCGACTTCTCCGGATACGGCGCTCCCCTCTCCCGACTTAGCTCGCGGGCCACCCTCTCCGGCAGGGGGGAGAGGGAGGAGCCTATCCGGGGGCAGCGGCGCCCACGGTGGTCGATGTCAGAGGAGGGAGGACAGCGCCATGACGAGGCCGATGGTCGGCATGGCGCCGATGATCAGGGCCCAGTGCCAGAAATGCTCGCGCGCCGCGCTGCGGTTGTCGTTGGCCGGGCGCGGGGGCCGGGCGCGGAGCCGGACGTAGTGGGCCATCGCGACGGGCCCGCGCCGGGCGGGCAGTGACGAGGCGGCGTCGAGTTTGCGGCATCCGGGCATGGCAACGGGATAACGGCCAAGGATCGCCCCGCGTTCCACGCCTGCGCGCAGGATTCGCCAGGACTCGCCAGGATTCGCGCAAGGCTCAGCCCGGCAGTCCGGCCGCCGCGTAGAGGTCCGGGCGGTAGACGGCCAGCGCCGCCGATTCGGTCGCCTCGCCGGCCGGGACCTGCCCGGCCGCGTGCATCTGCGCCAGCAGCCAGCGGGCCTGGGCCGGGCGGGGCGGCTGGGCCTCCGCGCCCAGCCGCAGGTAGTCGGGGGCCGCGCGCCGGCGCCCCTCCCGGTCGAGGACGATCTCGCCCGACAGCGTGCGCCCGATCAGGGCGGCGTCGAGGCCGAGATAGGTCCGGCGCGCGAGGCGGTGGACGAGGTCGGTCCGGTTGGCCGGGTCCGCGCACCAGAGCCCGGCCTTGGCCACCGCCCGCACCAGGGGCAGGGTCGCCCCGTCGAGCCGGGCGGAGACCGCCAGCACCTTCTCGGGGGCGTCGGGGGCGACCTCGCAGCCGAGCGCGGCGATGCGCCCGAGGCCGGCCGCGACGGCGACCGCGTTCCAGGGGGCGCCGGCGCAGAACCCGTCGACGAGGCCGCGGGCCAGGGTCTCGACGCTGTACTGGGGCGGCACCACCACGAGGCGGATCGCGGCCGGGTCGAGGCCGCCGGCCTGGGCGAACAGGCGGAGCTGGTAGGTGTGGCAGGAGAACGGGTGCACGGTGCCCAGCGTCAGGGGCCGGCCGGCGGCGTGGCGCTCGCGCGCGACCTGCGCGAAGGCCCGGGCCACCGCCGCGAGGTCGTCGCCGTCGGGCGCCATCGCCTGCCAGAGGGCGGCCGAGAGGGTGATCGCGTTGCCGTTGAGGCTGAGCGAGAGCGGCACCAGGATGTCCGAGGGCGGGCCGGAGAGCGCGAGCGCGCTGGCCAGCGCGAGCGGCGCCAGCATGTGCGCGGCGTCGAGGTGGCCGAGCGCCAGGCGGTCGCGGAGCGTCGCCCAGGAGGGCTCGGGCGAGAGGTCGAGCTCCAGCCCCTCGGCGCGGGCGAAGCCCATCTCGTGGGCCGCGATCAGGGGCGCGGCGTCGCAGAGGGGGACGTAGCCGAGGTGCAGCCTCATCGTGGGGCCCTCACCCGAGCAGGTCGGCGGTGGTGACGATCGCGCGGGCGATGTCGGCGATCTTGCGCTTCTCGTTCATCGCCTTCTTCCGCAGCTGCTTGTAGGCCTCGTCCTCGGTGAGCCCCTTCAGGTTCATCAGGATGCCCTTGGCGCGCTCGATCAGCTTGCGGTCGGCCAGTTCGCCGCGCGCCTCCGAGAGCTCCCGCTGGAGGCGTGCGAAGGCGTTGAAGCGCAGGATGGCGATGTCGAGGATCGGCTTGATCCGCTCGGGGCGCAGGCCGTCCACCACGTAGGCCGAGATGCCCGCATCCACCGCCGCCTGCATCATGGTCGCGTCCGAGCGGTCCACGAACATCGCCACCGGCCGGTCGGCCTGGCGCGAGACCGCCGAGACCTGCTCCAGGATGTCCCGGCTCGGGCTCTCCAGGTGGATCACCACCACGTCGGGGGCCAGCGCCGCCACGCGCTCCATCAGGTCGGCGGTGTCGGGCAGGACCACGACGCGCCCGATGCCGGCCGCGCGCAGGCCCTCCTCCAGGATGGCGGCCCGCGCCCGGCTGGGGTCGATCACGGCGACGGTGAGGCTGGATTCTGTCATCGGGGCCCGGTCGGGCGCTGTCTCTCGGGCGTCGCGGCGGATGCCACCGTCCCGCTTCGGAGGCAAGCCGCATGCCCTTGTCCTTTGCTCGGCCTCGATCGCCGGCGCCCGCATCCGCGGGCTCAGGCTTCCGCTCCGCTCCGGGTTGTCCGGGACGAAAAGTCCCGGACAACCCGCTCCGCGGGGCGC
>NZ_BPRB01000391.1 GCF_022179685.1 Methylobacterium trifolii | reverse complement strand
GCCGGGCAGGGCCTCGGCCTCCCTGGCATCCTGTGGCGCCTCGGCCCGTTGGCGTGCCCGCAGCAGGCTCGGATAGTGCAGCACCTCCATCCGCCCGTCGTAATGCTCGACGATCGCGGTGCAGGATTCCACCCAGTCGCCGGTGTTGAGGTAGCGCAGGCCGTCGATCTCGCGGTTGGCCGCATGGTGGATGTGGCCGCAGATCACCCCGTCCGCCCCCTGCCGCCGGGCCTCGTCGGCCAGGAACCGCTCGAACTCGCCGATGAAGTTGACCGCGTTCTTCACCTTCAGCTTCGCCCAGGCCGAGAGGGACCAGTAGGACAGCCCGAGGCGGCGGCGCAGCTTGTTCAGGCCGGTGTTGACGAACAGCGCGAAGCCGTAGGCGCCGTCCCCGAGGTGGGCGAGCCAGCGGGCGTGGCGCACCACCATGTCGAACTGGTCGCCGTGGATGACGAGGTAGCGGCGCCCGTCCGCCGCCTCGTGGATGCGGCTCTCGGCGATCTCGATGCCGCCGAAGGTGGTGCCGATGTAGTCGCGCAGGAACTCGTCGTGGTTGCCGGGCACGTAGATCAGCCGGGAGCCCTTGCGCACCTTGCGCAGCAGCTTCTGCACCACGTCGTTGTGCCCTTGCGGCCAGTACCAGCCCGAGCGGAGCTGCCAGCCGTCCACGATGTCGCCCACGAGGTAGATCGCGTCTGCGTCGTAGTCCTTGAGGAAGTCGAGCAGCAGCCCGGCCTGGCAGCCCTTGGTGCCGAGATGCGTATCGGACAGGAACAGGGTGCGGACGCGGACCGCGCCGTCCGCCTCGGGGCCTTCCGCAGGGCGGGCGTCCTGTCCCGCGACGATGCCTCGGTCTTCCGCCACGAACCTCTCCCGGCACCGGATACGGGGCGAGCCAAACCGAAAACGCGTATCAGTTTGATGACGCCGGGCGTGCGCCCGGATGCTGCGCTGCGGCCGGAGCGTCTCAAGCGGACGGGGCCGGCGCTGCGGCGCACACTAATTTTTTTTCCAACCCACCGAAGTTTTTCCAGTTTTCTTTCCGCAGGTTAGGCGGCCATAATCCGCGCCAGCCGAATGCCGGGCGCCCGACCGGCGCCGGACCATGAGGGAGGACCGGAAGGAAGGTGTCGATGGTTCTGCCGGCGCGCTTGCAGGCGCGGCCCGGCCGACGCATTGAGGTTTCGGCAATTCGGAGGCGACCGGCATGCAGGCATGCCGCGACCGCGAGCGGCGCAAGGCCGCCCTGCCGCTCCGCTTGGCCCGACGATCCGACCCGCGAATGGACGATGGCGGCGGACACCGAATCCGCCCGGACCCGCGTTGCGCGACGTGCCCCGGCACGGCGCGAACCGGTCGTCCTCGCACAAGCGGGTTCCGGATCGCTTCCACCCGCCTGCCGACGCGAGAGCAAGAAACCCGATGCCGGGCGCCCATGCCCGGCGATCGCCACAGCAAATCGGAGGACACACCCATGTCGGCAACCCGACGCCCCGGCCGCAACCACCTGTTCGTGCCCGGCCCCACCAACATCCCGGACCGCGTCATGCGCGCGATGGTGGTGCAGTCCGAGGATCACCGCTCGGTCGACTTCCCGGCGCTGACCAAGCCCCTGTTCGAGGACACCAAGAAGGTGTTCGGCTCGACCACCGGCACGATCTTCCTGTTCCCCGCCTCCGGCACCGGCATCTGGGAATCGGCGCTCTCCAACACGCTCGCCCGCGGCGACAAGGTCCTGGCCTCCCGCTTCGGCCAGTTCAGCCACCTCTGGATCGACATGGCCAACCGCCTCGGCCTCGACGTCGTCGTCCAGGAGGAGGCCTGGGGCACGGGCGCCAACCCGGAGCGGATCGGCGAGGCCCTGCGGGCCGACACGAACCACGACATCAAGGCCGTGATGGTCGTCCACAACGAGACCGCCACGGGCGTCACCAGCGACATCGGCGCCGTGCGCAAGGCGATCGACGCGGCCGGCCACCCGGCGCTCCTGTTCGTGGACGGCGTGTCCTCGATCGGCTCGCTGCCGTTCAAGGCCGACGAGTGGAAGGTCGACTGCGCCATCGCCGGCTCCCAGAAGGGCCTGATGCTGCCGGCCGGCCTCGGCGTGATCTGCGTCAGCCCCAAGGCGATCAAGATCGCCGAAGGCTCGTCCGGCAGCAACGACCGGCTGGCGCGGGTCTACTTCGACTGGGAAGACCACAAGAAGCAGAACCACCTCGGCTACTTCCCCTACACCCCGTCCCTGCCGCTGCTCTACGGCCTGAAGGAGGCGCTGGCCTGCCTGTTCGAGGAGGGGCTGGAGAACGTCTTCCACCGCCATCACGTGCTGGGCGAGGCCACCCGCCAGGCGGTCGCGGCCTGGGGTCTCAAGACCTGCGCCAAGGAGCCCAAGTGGAACTCCGACACCGTCACCACCATCGTGGTGCCGGAGGGCGTGGACGCGGCCAAGATCATCAAGCACGCCTACGTCCGCTACAACCTCGCGCTGGGCGCCGGGCTGTCCGAGGTGGCGGGCAAGGTCTTCCGCATCGGCCATGTCGGCGACCTGAACGAGCTGTCGCTGCTGGGCGCGATCGCGGGCGCCGAGATGGCGATGCTCGACAACGGCATCTCCGTCACCCCCGGCTCGGGCGTGGCCGCCGCGTCGAACTACCTGCGCGAGAACCCGCTCTCCAAGGCGTGAGACCGATCGCGGGGGCCGGCCAACGGCCCCCGCGACATTCCGGCACGTCGACCTAGATGCCTAGGACGCGGGCCCAACAGAAGAACCGGCGATTTCCGCCCGCGCCTAACAGGCAGCGGGCCCTGACCGGACAGACGCCCCGGAGGAACGCCGCCCGCCGCAGGAGAGGGTTGTCCATGACGAAGAAGATCGTATTCCTCGACCGCGAATCCCTTGATGCGAAGGTCCGCGCCTTCGACTTCCCGCACGAATACACGGAATACGACTCGACCTGGACGCCGGAGGAGACCGTCGAGCGCTTGAAAGGCGCCGAGATCGCCCTCATCAACAAGGTGCCGATGCGCGCCGAGGTCCTGAAGCAGCTTCCCGACCTCAAGCTGATCGCGGTGGCGGCCACCGGCACCGACGTCGTCGACAAGGCCCAAGCGAAGGCGCAGGGGGTCACGGTCGTCAACATCCGCAACTACGCCTTCAACACCGTGCCCGAGCACGTGGTCGGCCTGATGTTCGCCCTGCGCCGGGCGATCGTACCTTACGCCAACTCGGTGCGGCGGGGGGATTGGAACAAGTCGAAGCAGTTCTGCTACTTCGACTATCCGATCTACGACATCGCCGGCTCGACGCTGGGCATCGTCGGCTACGGGGCGCTCGGCAAGTCGATCGGCAAGCGTGCCGAGGCGCTCGGCATGAAGGTCATCGCCTACGACGTGTTCCCGCAGGAGGGGCTGGTCGACTTCGAGACCATCCTGACCCAGTCGGACGTAATCACGCTGCACGTGCCGCTCACCCCCGACACCAAGAACCTGATCGGGCGCGAGCAGCTGGCGAAGATGAAGAAGTCGGCCATCCTCATCAACACGGCCCGCGGCGGCCTGGTGGACGAGGCCGCGCTCGCCGAGGCGCTCCAGGACGGCACCATCGCCGGCGCCGGCTTCGACGTGGTGGCGCAGGAGCCGCCCAAGGACGGCAACATCCTGTGCGACCTCGATCTGCCCAACCTCATCGTCACGCCGCACGTGGCCTGGGCGAGCAAGGAGGCGATGCAGATCCTGGCCGACCAGCTCGTGGACAACGTCGAGGCCTACGTCGCCGGCAAGCCGCAGAACGTGGTCGAGGGCTGAGGCCCGGCCCGATGACGAGCGGCTGCCGGGACGGGCAGCCGCGATGGAAACGCTGACTCCGCGCACACGAGCGCGACCGAAGGACCCGAGAGAATGAAAAAACTGCTGTTTCTGTTCGACACGGATGCGGTGCCGAGCGTGTTCGACACGGTCGTCGGCTACGACGGCGGGGCCGACCACATCACCGGCTACGGCGGCGTCACCCCCGAGAACGTCGGCGCGCTGGTCGACGGCACGATCTACACCCGCGGCGGTTCGGAGAAGAAGTCGACGGCGATCTTCGTCGGCGGCGGCAACATGGCGGCCGGCGAGGCGGTACTCCAGGCGGTCAGGAAGCGCTTCTTCGGCCCGTTCCGGGTCTCGACCATGCTGGATTCCAACGGCTCGAACACCACGGCCGCGGCCGGCGTCGCGCTGGTGGCCAAGGCCGCCGGCTCGCTCCAGGGCAAGAAGGCCGTGGTGCTGGCCGGCACCGGCCCCGTCGGCATGCGCTCGGCAGCGCTGCTCGCCGGCGAGGGCGCCGAGGTGATCCTGGCCGCGCGCCAGCTCGACAGGGCACAGGCCGCGGCGGATGCCGTCAACAAGCGCTTCAAGGTGAACGTGACGGCCGCCGCCACCCCCGACGAGGCCTCCCGCGCCGCGATCGTGAAGGGCCAGAACCTGATCTTCTCGGCCGGCGCCATCGGCATCGAGCTGCTGCCGGAATCGGCCTGGAAGGACGAGGCCTCCATCGAGTTCCTGGCCGACTACAACGCCCAGCCGCCGCTGGGCTTCGGCGGGATCGACGCCATGGACAAGGGCAAGGACCGCAACGGCAAGAAGACCTTCGGGGCGCTCGGCATCGGCGGTCTCAAGCTGAAGCTCCACCGGGCCTGCGTCGGCCAGCTCTTCGACAACACCGAGCAGGTGCTGGACGCCGAGGAGATCTACGCCCTGGCCAAGAAGATGGCCTGACGATCCCTTCTTTCCCTCCTCCTTGCGGGGAGGGGTCAGGGGTGG
>NZ_BPRB01000390.1 GCF_022179685.1 Methylobacterium trifolii | reverse complement strand
GAACACCCGCGACAGCGCGGATATCGGCGCGCTGTCGCGGGTGTTCGATGCAGCGTGGCGCGAGGCCTATCGCGGGATCATCCCCGGCGTCGCCCTGGAACGCCTGATCGCGCAGCGCGACGATTCCTGGTGGCGCGGCGCCCTCAGGCGCGGCCGGCCGATCGCGGTGGTGGACAGCGCCGAGACCGTGGTGGGCTACGCCGCCTACGGCCGGACCCGCAGCCGGACGCTGGGCGTCGAGGGGGAGGTCGACGAACTCTACCTCCTGCCGGAATACCAGGGCCTCGGCCTCGGGCGGCGCCTGTTCCGGGCGGTCCGCAACGACCTGGCCGACCACGGCCTGCCCCGAATCGGCGCCTGGACCCTGGAGGAGAACGCGCGGGCGGCCGCCTTCTATGCCGGGCTCGGGGGCACGGCCGGCCCCCGCACCCTCGACCGGGTGGCGGGCGTGCCGCTGCCCAAGGTCGGCTACCTGTTCGGCTGACGTTTTTCGCCGGTCTCGCCCGGCCTCGATCTCCGCATGCCCGAAAAGCCGCCAGGTCGTCGCCGATCGACGGCTTCGGCCCCTTCGGACTGACGCTCGGGCGCAATCGTCGCCGGCCCCCCGAAAGGGCCGATTTGCTTTGCCGGGCGCGGGCACTAAGACACGGGCAGAACGGGATCGTCCCCCAAGGTCCGGAAGCGCCAGAACCATGAACATCGACGCGATCAAGCTCGGCAAGAACCCGCCGCACGACGTCAACGTGATCATCGAGGTGCCGCTGGGCGGCGAGCCGATCAAGTACGAGATGGACAAGGAGTCCGGTGCCCTCGTCGTCGACCGCTTCCTCTACACCCCGATGTTCTATCCCGGCAATTACGGCTTCATCCCCCACACCCTGTCGGGCGACGGCGACCCCTGCGACGTGCTGGTGGCCAACACCCGCGCGGTGTTGCCCGGCGCCATCATCAGCGCGCGCCCCGTGGGGGTGATGGTGATGCAGGACGAGGGCGGCGAGGACGAGAAGATCATCGCCGTGCCCTCGCGCCACCTGACGCAGCGCTACAACCGCGTCGAGAACTACACCGACCTGCCCGAGATCACGATCCACCAGATCCAGCACTTCTTCGAGCACTACAAGGACCTGGAGCCCGGCAAGTGGGTCAAGTTCGTGCGCTGGGGCGACAGGGAAGAGGCCCACCGGCTGATCCTCGAAGGCGTCGAGCGCGCGAAGAACAAGGCGTAGCCCGCATGATCCCGGCGGGGCGCCTCAGAGCGCCTCGCCCCGGAACAGCCGCGGCTGCGCCCCGCGCGAGGCCGCGGCCTGCCCGATGAAGAACCGCTTCAGCCCCGGCAGGCGGTCCACAAGCCCCAGACCGAAATCGCGGGCCAGCCGCGCGGGCAGGAAATCGTTCGCGAACAGCCGGTTCAGCCCGTCCGTCGCCGCGGCCATGGCCAGGGTGTCGAAGCGGCGGGCGCGCTCGTAGGCGGTCAGCACGTCCGGGCCGCCGGGATCGAGGCCGAGGCGCAGCGCCCCGGTCACGGCCTCCGCCAGGGCCGCCGCGTCCGCGAGGCCGAGGTTCAGGCCCTGGCCCGCGAGCGGGTGGATCACGTGGGCGGCGTCCCCCAGGAGGGCGAGGCGCTCGGCCATGAAGCTGCGGGCGATGCCGAAGGCCAGGGGATGGGCGCTCGGGCCCCCCTCCAGCGCGAGGCGCCCGAGATCGGGGGTGAAGCGCCGCTCGATCTCGGCCAGAACGTCGACCGGGTCGCCGCCCAGCAGGGCCGGCACGTCGCCGGCCCGCTCCGTCCAGACGATGGAGGAGCGGTGGCCGAGGCTGCCGCCGTCCGAGAGCGGCAGGATGGCGAAGGGGCCGCCCGGCAGGAAATGCTCGAAGGCCCGCCCCCCATGGGGACGGTCGTGGCCGACCGTGGCGACGATGCCCGTCTGCGGATAGGACCAGCCGACCCAGCCGATCCGCGCCGCCTCCCGCAGGCGG
>NZ_BPRB01000389.1 GCF_022179685.1 Methylobacterium trifolii | reverse complement strand
CTGAGTCAGTGCACTAGCAAGCTCACGCATCGCCAGTGGTCAGATAAGCCTCTGTTCCGGAACGTGGTTCTTCTCCCCTTGTGGGCTGCCGGACTCCTGCATCTGCGCAGGGGAACCGGAGAGGTCGATCGAAGCGCTGTGCGGCCCCCTCTCCCGTGCGGGAGAGGGTTGGGGTGAGGGCCCCAGGTTTCTCTGGAGAGGTCGCATCCCTCACCCTGTCCCTCTCCCGCACGGAAGAGGGGACCCGCGCCTCATCCTGGAGGCAATGTGTACATCTGTGACCTCAGGCGAGGAGCGCCTCCGGCTGCGCGCCCGTATCGAGGAAGAGGCGGTAGGCGGGGTTCTCCGTCTCCTCGGTGGCCGGGTAGCCGAGTGCGGCCAAAGCCGCGTCGAAGCGGGCGTGCTCGGTGGGCGGCACGTCGATGCCGGCCAGCACCCGTCCGTAATCGGCGCCGTGGTTGCGGTAGTGGAACAGGGTGATGTTGAAGTCCTCGCCGAGCGTCTCCAGGAACTTCAGCAGGGCGCCGGGCCGCTCCGGGAACTGGAAGCGGAACAGGCGCTCGTGGGCCAGCCCCCCCGCCCGGCCGCCGACCATGTAGCGGACGTGGACCTTGGCCATCTCGTTGTCGCTCATGTCGAGCACCCGGTAGCCGGCCGCGCCCAGGGCGGCGATCAGGTCGCGCTTCTCGGGCTTGCCGCCGGGCAGGTTGATGCCGACGAAGATCTGGGCCGCCGCGTCGCGGGCGTAGCGGTAGTTAAACTCGGTGATCGCGCGGGGGCCGAGCGCCGTGATGAAGGCGCGGTAGGCGCCGGGGCGCTCGGGGATGGTGACGCCGAGCAGCACCTCCCGCTCCTCGCCGATCTCGGCCCGCTCGGCGATGTGGCGCAGGCGGTCGAAGTTGAGGTTGGCGCCCGACGAGATCGCCACCAGCGTGCCCGTGCCGCCCTCGCGGGCGGCGTAGACCTTGGCGCCGGCCAGACTCAGCGCCCCGGAGGGCTCGGACACCGCACGGGTGTCGTCGAAGATGTCCTTGACCGCCGCGCACATGGCGTCGGTGTCGACGGTGATGACCCCGTCGAGATGCGCGCGGCAGAGGCGGAAGGTCTCCTCGCCGGCCTGCCGCACGGCGACGCCGTCGGCGAACAGGCCGACGCTCGGCAGCATGACCCGCTCGTCCGCCTTGAGGGCCTCGGCCATGCAGGCGGCGTCGTCCGGCTCGACGCCGATCACCTTGGTCTCCGGGCGCAGGTACTTCACGAAGGTGGCGATGCCGGCCGCCAGGCCGCCGCCGCCGACGGGCACGAAGATCGCCTCGATCGGGCCGGTATGCTGCTGCAGGATCTCCTTGCCGATCGTGCCCTGGCCGGCGATCACGTCGGGATCGTCGAAGGGGTGGAGGAAGGTCAGGCCCTGCTCGGCCTCGAGCCGCCGCGCCTCGGTCAGGGCCTCGTCGAAGGCGTCCCCGTGCAGCACCACCTCGGCCCCGCGGGCCCGGCAGGCGTCGACCTTGATCGAGGGCGTGGTGCGCGGCATCACGATGATTGCGCGCACGTTCAGGCGGGCGGCGGCCAGCGCCACCCCCTGCGCGTGGTTGCCGGCCGAGGCGCAGACCACCCCGCGGGCGAGCAGGGCCGGATCGAGCCCGGACATCTTGTTGTAGGCGCCGCGCAGCTTGAACGAGAACACCGGCTGCAGGTCCTCGCGCTTGAGCAGCACCGGGCGGCCGAGGCGCGCGCTGATGCGCGGCATCGGATCGAGCGGGCTCTCGATGGCGACGTCGTAGACGCGGGCGGTGAGGATCTTGCGGATGTAGTCGGTCACGGTCCCATCGTCGGTTCGAGGATCGTCCGGGCTGCGCCCCGCGGCGGAACGGTGCCGGGGCCGTTTCGAGTGAGCCTCTTATACCAAGTCTCATAGGTGAGGACCTATGAGGTCCGGCGGACGGCCGCCGCCCCGCAGTCGCGGGGGCTCAAGCCTCGATGCGGCATCCTCACCGAGGCCTGGTATTAGGCGTTCCGCCGCGCCGATGCGAGGGCAGGCGACCAGCCCGGCTCGCTGCCTCTCGGTGTCAGAGCACCAGATCCACGCTCACCTCGGCCGGGTCGAAGGGCACGAGGAAGGCGATGCCGGCGCCCTGGGGAAACGTCCGCACCACCGAACCGCCGGTCCGGCCGATCCGGATCCGCGTGCCGAGCGCGAGGGGGCGCTCCACATGGATCGCCGCACCGGAGGCGGAAAGGTTCAGCAGGCGGCTCGGCAGGTGCGAGCCGTCCTCCAGCGTCACCAGGATGTCGGTCCGGCGCGGCACGATCCGCGGAGCAGTGCGATACCCCTCCAGGGCGGGCCCCTGGAGGCGGGCGGTGTCCACGAGGAACTCCGCGACCGCCCTGCCGCGCTGCCGGTTCGTCGTCGGGCGGACCACGAACGCGTTCGCCTCCCTGCGGACGACCCGCGTCTCCAGCACGCCGATATGCCGGATGCTGCAGGTCAGGGGGTCGTCGATCGCGGGGACCGTCGCCGACCGGAACCGGATGCCGTCCGGGGAGACCGCATCGGTGACGGCGTAGAAATCGTGGTGCTGCCGGCTCCAGCACAAGGCGGGCAGGATGACCTTGTGGCACCGCGTGTCCTGCATCCCGCCCTCTTGCCGTGGCCCCGACCCATCGGGTTATCGCGGTAAGATTCTTTTCCGGCCCATACGGCGATCCGTAAAATGCGTGGGATTTCTCGCCGCGGCGCCGCATTATGTGCTCGGCGCATGGCTCGGCGCCCGTGCGCGCCACGGTTCTCCGGGATCAGAACCGGTCGATCACCGCGGCGAGCCAGACGAGGGCGGCGAGGACCTGCGCGAAGAACGCCCCGGCCGAGGCGAGGTCCTTGACCACCCCGATCCGGACGTGCCGGTCCGGGTGGAGATGGTCGCAGAGCTTCTCGATGGCCGTGTTCAGGAATTCGGCCGCGAGCATCAGGATCAGGCTCGCCAGCAGCGCGACCCGCACCCACAGACCGGTGCCGAGCATCATCGCGGCCGGCAGCCCGACCGCGGCCAGCAGGAGTTCGAGGCGGATCGCCCGCTCCGTCCGCGCGCCGTGGACCAGGCCGCGCCAGGAATTCAGGAACGCCAGGTAGAGCGCCCGCATCACGGCCTGTCGGTGTCCGGGGCCGTGCGGGAGATCCACTTGGCGAGCAGCGGCCCGGTGATCAGCACCACGAACAGGCGCAGGGTCTGGACCGCGAGGACGAAGGACACGTCGGCCTGCGAGCCGACCGCGATGATCGCCACCGAATCCAGGCCGCCGGGGCTGGTGGCGAGGAAGGCGGTGAGGAAGTCGATCGGCAGCAGGAAGGTCAGCCCGAAGGCCCAGCCGCCGCAGAGCAGGATCACGGCCAGGGTGGAGACCAGGATGCCCGGAAGCGCGTGCACGGTCAGGTTCAGGGTCTCTCGGGTGAAGCGCAGGCCCACGTACCAGCCGATGCCGGCATAGGCGAGGTCGAGGATCGGGCCCGGCAGCGCCATCCGGGCGAGGCCGGTGGCATGCAGCACGGAGCCCAGCACCATCGGCCCGATCTGCGCGCCCGCCGGCACGCGCAGCGCCAGGGCGACGGCCGCGCCGACCGCCGCGATGCCCAGCGTGGCCAGGACCGAGCCGGCCTCTGCCGCGTCGGTCGCGCCCGCATCCGCAGCCAGGGCCGGCGCCTCGATCATCAGGCGGGCGACGAGGGAGGCCGAGAACACCACCGCCACCACGCGCACGTACTGCATGAAGGCGACGAGCCGCGGGTCGGCGCCGAAGGCCTCGGACATGGCCACCATCGCCGCCGCGCCCCCCGGCGAGGAGCCCCAGGCGGCGGTGGTGCCCGGCAGCACCCTCAGCCGGGTCAGGCCCCAGCCGACCGTGCCGCCGGCCGCCACCGTCACCAGCACGACGGCGACGATGATCGGGCCGTCCTCCAGCAGGGTCGCGACGATGCTGCCCGTCACCGCGTGGGCGACGAGGCAGCCGATCATCGCCTGCGAC
>NZ_BPRB01000388.1 GCF_022179685.1 Methylobacterium trifolii | reverse complement strand
ATGGCCAAGGAAAAGTTCGCTCGCACGAAGCCGCACTGCAACATCGGCACGATCGGTCACGTCGACCACGGCAAGACGTCGTTGACGGCGGCGATCACGAAGGTGCTGGCCGAGACGGGCGGTGCGACGTTCACGGCCTACGACCAGATCGACAAGGCGCCCGAGGAGAAGGCGCGCGGGATCACGATCTCGACGGCGCACGTGGAGTACGAGACGGCCAACCGGCACTACGCCCACGTCGACTGCCCCGGCCACGCCGACTACGTGAAGAACATGATCACGGGCGCCGCGCAGATGGACGGTGCGATCCTGGTGGTCTCGGCCGCCGACGGGCCGATGCCGCAGACCCGCGAGCACATCCTGCTCGCCCGCCAGGTCGGCGTGCCGGCGCTGGTGGTGTTCCTGAACAAGGTCGACCTGGTGGACGACGAGGAGCTGCTGGAGCTGGTCGAGATGGAGGTGCGCGAGCTGCTCTCCAAGTACGACTTCCCCGGCGACGACATCCCGATCACCAAGGGCTCGGCCAAGGTGGCCCTGGACAACGGCGACAAGAAGGTCGGCCACGACGCCGTCATCGCGCTGATGAAGACGGTGGACGACTACATCCCGCAGCCGGAGCGCCCGATCGACATGCCGTTCCTGATGCCGATCGAGGACGTGTTCTCGATCTCGGGTCGCGGCACGGTGGTGACGGGGCGCGTCGAGCGCGGGATCGTCAAGGTGGGCGAGTCGGTGGAGATCGTGGGCATCCGCGCGACCCAGACCACGACGGTCACGGGCGTGGAGATGTTCCGCAAGCTCCTCGACCAGGGCCAGGCGGGCGACAACGTCGGCGTGCTGCTGCGCGGCACCAAGCGCGAGGACGTGGAGCGCGGGCAGGTCGTGTGCAAGCCGGGCTCGGTCAAGCCCCACACCAAGTTCAAGGCCGAGGCCTACATCCTGACCAAGGAGGAGGGCGGGCGCCACACCCCGTTCTTCACCAACTACCGGCCGCAATTCTACTTCCGCACCACGGACGTGACCGGCGTGTGCGAACTGCCCGAAGGCACCGAGATGGTGATGCCGGGCGACAACGTGACCATGGACGTGACCCTCATCGTCCCCGTCGCCATGGAAGAGAAGCTGCGCTTCGCCATCCGTGAAGGCGGACGCACCGTCGGTGCCGGCGTCGTCGCCGCCATCAACGACT
>NZ_BPRB01000387.1 GCF_022179685.1 Methylobacterium trifolii | reverse complement strand
TTCAACGCTGTTTGACACTGCGAGCTCGACGCAGTGGTCCTGAGCCTCGGAGAGTTGCGCGCGAAGTTCGGATACCTCGATTGCCAGGGCGAGCGCGGCTCCGTATGTCTCGGCGCTCATCAGGCCCGCCTTCATCCGCAAGACGTAGCGCGTGCCGATCAGGCCGTCATCCGGCGATGCGGACGCACTGCCGGTAGTTTTGCCAGCAGTGCTGCCAGAACGATGCTGGCGACCCCAGAGGCGACAGCGATCCCGACCACGCGGGCGAGCAAAGCTCCCCCTCCCACATGGCCGGGATCAGACGGCGGAAATCCGTCGTCCGGTTGACGACCGCAAGATGGCGGCCAGAACCATCGCGGAGCAGAAGGATAGGGGAAGGGCACGAAGTCGCGGGCTTTGGCCGCTTGTCCCGGGGAGCACTACGCCCTGGCCTAACGGCCTCTCACTACTACGAGGGATGGCAAGGTTTTTTCGACGGTCTTCAACGGGTGGGAAGCCGCCATTGCCCTCAAGGCCTCTGGCCTGATCATCCAAGCTCCCATGGCCGGCAGCCAGGCAGAATGCCGAGCGGAGGTTGAGGGTATGTGAACGGGTCGCTGGTCATGAGCGTACCCTTCAGACTCGGTTTTGCAGAAATTGTCGCTGCCTCAGCAGCCTCTTTTGTCGGGTGCATCCTGGCGGGTGCCGACCGACCGGTTTCCGCTTTCTGAGTCCTTGACCGACGGGCCTCCAGTGCCCTTGCCAGGGTGGCCGCGCTGCTCGTCGATATTCCCGAGCGCCCCGCCCTCTTTGGAATGACCGGCTTCGGAGCCAGGCTTGATCGGCTTTTTCATCGTTTCCTCCATATGTTTTATGGAGATCAACGGAAGGCCACGGGTAGGCGTTCCAGGAACAGCTTTGGTACCCGCTTCACCTAACGGCAAAGGTTTCATTGCTCGGGTGACATGGCACTGCCGCCGAACTTTCGCGTTGAGCGCCAATGGAGTCAGAAAGCCTCGTCCGAATTTACCGAGTTCGCGTAGAGCACTGGCGGCGCGTCGCTCAAAGCTGGGCGGTGGCCGGGAATGAAGCCGCGAGTGCGCAGTGCCGAGAACGAGCTGATGAATGGCCTCGGAAGGCCGAGCTAGCTGCGGCCGAGATCCAATCCAGACGGCGATAGGGGCTTCTCGTCTTCCTGGGCAGACCGCGGCAACTCAGTGGCTGCAAAGGCCTCCTGCCCAACCATCCCACGTATTCCGCTGGGCATTTCTCACAAGAACCCGTCCCCCCAGTGCTCCTTGAAGGCGTTCGCCCTGCGGACATACCCAGCACCGTGCGCGGGTCGCGGTGTCGGCTCTGGTCCATGATCCGGGCGAGATCGGTGCCGCTCCTCCGGCCCTACACTCCGAGGAACCGGGCGCTGCTCTCGGTCGGCCGCGCGTGGAGATACCGCCCTGTCGTCGCCACCGAGGCGTGCCCGAGCGTCGCCTGCACCAAGTGGATCGGCGCTCCGCGGTCCAGGGCGTGGCTCGCGTGGGCGTGCCGTAGCCAGTGTGCCGAGACCTCGCCCGGCAAGCCCGCCCGTGCCGCCGCAGCCTTCACGATCCTATGGACGGCGCTGGGATCAAGCGCCCCGCCCTTCCGCGACAGGAACACTGGCGCGTCAGCCGTAGCCTCACCCCGCAAGGCACTCAGCACCTTCCACGTCGCGGCCGAGAGCAGCAGAACCCGCGTCTTACCGCCCTTGCCGAAGACGGTTGCCTGCCCGGCTTCATCGCGGGCCGCGAGATCACGCCAGCACAGGCCGCAAACCTCCGAGACCCGCAAGCCACCACCGTAGAGCACGGTCAGCAGCACGCGGTTTCGCAGGGCCGGCTCCTGCCGGATCATCAGCAGCGCATCGGCCTCGGACATAATGCGCTCGGCCAGGGTGTTCTTGATCGGCGGCACTCGCACGGCCGCCCCAATGTTGAACCGCAGGAACCCGACTTCCTGGGCGAAGGCGAACAGGCTCTTGAGCGCCGAGGCCGCGAGCGCCACCGTTGCCGACGAGCCCGGCAGCCTGGCGATGTAGTCCTGAAACTCACCCATCCGCACCGAGCCGAGCGGCTTGCCGACATGCGCCAGGAAGCGCCGCGCCTCGCGCTCGTAGTTGCGTCGCGTGTTCGGGCTCGCCGACCGCGACAGCCACAACCGAACCATCTGCGCGTCGTCATCTGCCTGCGCCGGCGGCGGTCTTACAGGAACGAACTCCACAACCGGAACCAGGGCGGTGCTCATGTCGGGTCGCCTTCCAGGTCCTGCTCTGCTGTCGCCAACCTTGCTCTCAGGCTTGGCTATCGAGTGAGCAGGCGCCAGCCATGCGGGTGGCGATCGCCGTCATCACTGCGTCCAACGATAGATGCTCGACCTTGATGCCATCCAGGGCCGTGCCGGGTTGAGCGAGGATCTTGAACGTCGCCGGTTTGGCAGATTTCTCAATTGCCCCAAGGGTGCGGCCCAGGCGGTCCGTAAGGCTCCAGTTGATCGGATCAGGGCCCACCTGCTTCAGAACGACATCCATGACCGGTTTTTCCTCAACGCAAGATAATACTACTTGTCTTGCGTTGAGAAACCATGCCGGATTGATGGCGGACCCGCAAGCCCGCTTGCCTGATTGTCACCGAGCCTGCAATCCTGATTGTGGTCTTGCCCACACGTGGTCATAGTGACCTACGTCTAGCAAGCCGCCAGGACGGGCGCGCCATAGGAAAACGAGATTGAGCACATAGAACGTTGCCGACAGGATCGCGCCGAACGCGCGCCTGGCCCCATTACCTGATGTCTCAAGCAGGTCAGAAAACATCACGGCCTGCCCGAGCACGGCCAACATCGCCATCGTGCTCCAAATGATGAGTACCCACCTGAGCCCGGGCATTAGCCCTCACGCAATTCGAGAAAGGCCGCGCGCGGCAAACACGGCGTTGAGCCCTTCCGTGAGTAGATCCTGCACCTGGGCATCCTCGTCGGCCGCGACCCGCTTCAATTGCCGGAATGCCTCGGGCGAGATGTAGGCTGTCACCACCCGCTTGCCCTCACGGGTCGATGCCTTCTGGTACCGGGCGGCCTGGGCAGAAGGTTCGCTCGCCGCGGTTGCGGGTGGGGTCTCAGATGAGAGCGACGCCAGCGCGGGCCTTTCCGGCTCCGGAGTGCTTGCCGTCTTCGCGCTAAACAGGCTCGGCCGCTTCGTCACACTCGCCCCCTCGTCTTCTTGTCCGCTTGCACGCCTGCCGGCAGGCCCACTTGTACACGTGCCCACGCGAACAAGGCGGCTACCTCCTCGGCTGCCTTGCCGTCGGGCTCATATTCAGAAGCCGTGCGGCCGTCGATCACTGCGTAGCTGTAGGCGACCCGCTGATGGATCACCTGCGGGGCGACCTGGGCGCCCTGGCCCTCCAGTCCGCGCCGCGCCTCCTCCACGATCGCGCTCCGCGTCGGCGCCGAGGACAGCACGACCCAGGCGGGGCGCTTCGCGATGGTCGCAAGATCACGCGTCGCCTCGATCGCCTCAAGGTCGAAGGCCGCCGGCCGGCACGGGATTAGGATGAGATCGGCCGCCCGGGCCGCAGCCAGCGATGCCCGGTCCGCATTCGGCGCGGTGTCGATCACGAGGAGGTCCGCGCCGTTGGCGCGCGCCGCGTCTGCAAGCTGCGGTAGCCGCTCGGCGTGGTCGCCGACCACCTCGGGTTCGGACGCTTGGCGCTTGTCGCCCCACTTTCGGGCCGTGGCCTGCGGGTCAAGGTCTACGAGCGCGGTGCGGAACCCCGCCAGCGTGCCGGCGACCGCGAGGTGTACGGCGACTGTCGATTTCCCGACCCCGCCCTTCTGACTAATGACGGCTATGGTCCGCACGCCTGCACTCCCACCTGTCGTCTCGCCCGCGTGCCGTCGTGACCGCCTGCCCACAAGCCTTCAAGCCGAATCGGCCGCAGGGACACAGCGAGACATGGATCTGCTGTCTGCTGTAGGAGTGCCACGCGTCAAGCACTACGTTCGTTAAAGCATCTGCCTGCTTGCCCACAGGACGGCAATACTGCTTGCCGTCGAGCGGCTAAGACCGCATGTAGGCTGGGCTGCCGCACTTACGGTCGGGTATGCGCGAGGCCGGCCGAGCCGTGATGGTACGGCCGCCCGGCCGGCGCGTCGGGCGCAGGTTGGTGTGACCGCGACAGCCGGCGCCGTTGCGACCTTCGGCCGTTCTGGCCGGCCTCGCATGGAGCGCGTATCAGGCCCGGCATGTCCAAGCGCATCAGGTCCAAACCCCAGGAGCGGGGCTCCGTCCTGTTCGACGTCGTCTTCGAGGACGGCAGCCGGGCCTCGAACCGGCGGGTGCCGATGGAAATCCTCGGTGGTCTCGACGGCGACGAACCAGCCCGTCAGCTCATCGAGCAGAACGAGGCGGAGATCGCACAGAAGGCTGGCCGGCCTCCGCGGGTGGTCCAAAGCCTGACGCGGTCGCCTTTGCCGGAGCCGAAGGCGATCATCTCGTAAGCGGTGGGCGGTCTCATGGGGAATGGCCCCTATGGTTGGCGCAAGTAGTCCACCGGGCGAGGAGACGGACGGCTCGAAGGCTAGCGCGAACCTGCCTTTCGGCCGATAGGACCGCAGCCGCTTCGTTACAGCCAGCTTGGATCTCTCATGCGCCTGCAAACCCTCCTCGCCTGCCTCTGCCTGAGCGTGGCACTCCCTGAGGCATCCCTTGCGCAACCTGCGCCCGCCCCAAAGGCCAACCCGGTGCCGGCACCGGATGCCGCCACGCTCAAGATTGCGCGCGAGGTCGTGATGCAGATGCAGGGCGACCGGACTGCGGTTCTCAATACGATGGGCGCTCCCATGGTGGGACTGATGCAGCAGATGGGCGTCAAGGAGCCTGACCGCGCTCAGGTGCTGGTGCAGGAGGTCGTCATCCCAGTGCTGACCGCCCACTACGATGAGCTCCTCGACATACAAGCGCGCGGCTACGCGTCCGTTCTCGGCAAGGAAGACCTTCAGGCGGTTGGGGCGTTCTACGCCTCACCGGCTGGCCGGCGTTTGGCGGTCGCTCAACCGCAACTGGCTCAGGCACAGATGAGCGGCATGTCGCAGTGGATGCAGTCCGTGATGCCTGACATGCAGGGCAAAATCGTTCAGGCCATCAAGGCTCACGGCTGGGGGCCGGGCGGCGCTGCAAAGCCGAAATGAGGGTCGGGCTGTATCTCCACGCGTGAGACATCGAGCCCGTCCGGATTGGCACCAACCCATTTAATTTCGGAACGCAGGCCTTGCCGTGGTGCTTGCACTGAACCGCTCCGGGTTTCC
>NZ_BPRB01000386.1 GCF_022179685.1 Methylobacterium trifolii | reverse complement strand
CGGCGCTACTTGGCGTATGCGTAGACGGCGGCGGCCGATGCGACGGGTCCTGTGACCTGGGAGAAGACGCCGAGGACCTTCTGGAGTTCGGTGAAGGGGGCGTTTGAGACGTAGACGAGGTCGCGGTTTCGCATGCGGAAGGCCTGTGTGGTGAACAGGCTGTTGGGGTCGCGCATGTCGATGCGGTAGACGACGGGCACGAGGGGGGTGCCGAGCAGCTTGGAGCCGGGGTTGAGGCGGCGGACCACGGCGGCGGGCTCGAAGCGGAAGATGAAGGTGCCGGCGGGGTCGGCCTGGAAGTCGGAGAGGCCGCGGGCCTTGGCCAGCGCCTGGGCGAGCGTGATGCCCTCGGCGGCGAACGGGATCTCGGTGGCGGTGCCCACCGCGCCGACCGCCAGGAAGGTCTGGGGGTCGCGCACCAGGGTGAGCACGTCGTTGGGGCGCAGGTAGATGTTCTCGCGCGGGTTGGAGACGACGGTGGTCAGGGGCACGGTGGCGGTGACGGGCCCGCGGGAGAGGCGCACGAAGGTCTCGGCCACGGGGGCGCGCACGCCGCCGGCGGAGGCGACCACGTCGAGCAGGCGGTCGCCGCGGCCCGAGAGGGGCAGGCGGGCGCCGGGGGCGGCCTCGCCGGTGACGGTGACGGCCTGGGAGACCGGCTTGGTGACGGCGACCAGGACCTGGGGCTGGATGGCCTTGCCGGCCAGTTCGCTCTCGATCAGGGTCTGGACGTCCTGGGTGCGGCGGCCGACCACCTGGATGCGGCCGGCGTACGGCACGGAGATGGCGCCGTCGCGCCCGACCACCTGCTCGGGGATCAGCGCCGACTTGGAGCCGGCCGAGAAGCGGTCGGCCACCAGCGGCCCGGAGAACAGGCCGCCCGAGCCGGCCTCCCAGATCGAGACGGCCACGAAGTCGCCGACGCCGATCACGGCCTCGACGGAGGGGCGGTGGTCGCCGAAGGAGGCGAGCAGGCTGTCGAGCGGGCGCCCGCGCAGGGATTCGATGACGGCCGGCGTGATGTCGAGGATCTCGTAGCGGGCAAACAGCCCGTCCGGCGTGGCCACCTCCGCGCCCGACTCGATCGCACGCGCCGTCGGTCCCGCCGCAGGCAGGACCGAACAGCC
>NZ_BPRB01000385.1 GCF_022179685.1 Methylobacterium trifolii | reverse complement strand
CCCCTTGCGGGGAGGGGACAGGGGTGGGGGTGGTTCCGGATGTGGCGGGTGATGCCTCCTGCCTCCGGCTCCCCGCTCGAAGCCTGTCCTGCCCGGTTGGGCGGCCGTGCGGAGGGCAGGCCCGACATCCCTGGGGGCTGCGCGGCCGGCCGGATCGGGGCGGCTCCCTCCGCCGCCGGACCGGACGAGCCCCCCAAACCCCAAAAAAGCCGCCGCGGCAGCCCCGAGCCCGCAACGCGCGGTTGACGCCCCCGCGCGCCGGCCCGATCTGACGCGGGCGCGCAGGGCCGCGCCGGAGGCGTCGGGGATGGGGGTGTCGGCGGTCTTCGGCGTGCTCGGCGGCCTCGAAGCCCTGGGCCTTCCCGGATTCGCCGGCAGCGCCCTCGACAAGGCCTGCGAGGCCCTGTTCGACGCCAAGGGCAAGGACGTCCTCAAGGAGGTCCAGGCGCGGCTGCGCGCCTATACCGGCGCGGTCCCGGCCAACCACGACCTGGAACACGCCATCCGGCTCGCCGAACTGACGGCGACCCTCGTGCTCCTCGGGCAGTACCGGCGGGCGGTGGAGGCGGAAAATTTCGATACCCGGAGCGCCCGCCTGCCGCCCTTCATCGAGGCCGCGCGCACCTGGCTGTTTTCCGAGATCGGCCTGTCGCGCTCCCTCACGGTCAAACCGAACGACGCCCTCGTCGCCGAGGCCGACGCGGCCCTGGACCGGGCCCTGCCGGCGGCGACGGCCGCGGCGGTCGAGGCGGGGCTGGCCCAGGCCCGCGCCCGGGTCTGGGCCGCCCTGGTCGCGGGCGCCGGGCCGGCGCCGCCGGACTTCCAGGCGCGGTTCGAAGGCCGCGCGGCGGGCGAACCCGGCTGGTCGGTGCTGTTCCTCGCCTTCCTGCGCGAGGCCCTGAAGACCAACCCGCGCGCGGAGGTCGCCTTCGTCACGGTGCGCCTCGCCGGCCTGCGGGAGGCCGCCCGCCGCATCGAGGACGGGCTCGATGCGCTCGCGGCCGGGCAGGCCACGATCAAGGACGACACCGGGGTCATCCGCGCAGGGTTGGACGAACTCCTCCGGCGTGTGTCCCGCGAGGAAAGCGTGCCCCTCGACACCCTCCGCGCGATCCTCACGGCGATGGGCGAGGTCGCTCAGGCCGCCGACGCGGCCGAGATCGAGCAGAGGCTCAAGGCCAAGGCGGCCGAGTTCCGGGACCTGGCCGAGCGCCTGAGCCGGCTCTCGAACGACGATCCGGAGGTGGTCCGCCTGCGGCAGGCTTCCGCGGATGCCCTGGGCCGAGGCCGTTTCGCCGAGGCCGACGCACATCTGGCCGCAGCGGAGGCGCGCGACCTTGCGGGGCTTGCCGAACTCGAAAGCATCTCCCGGCACAAGCGCCTGTCGGCGGCCCAAAGCCGGGCCGAGCGGGCTTCGGCCGCGAAACTGCGCACGAATCCCGACGCCTATGCCGAGGCCGCCACACATTATGCCGAGGCCGCACGCATCGTTGCACCGGCCGATGGGCGGATCGCATACGAATACGCCCATCGGCAGGCGCTCGTCTTGCTCGACTTGGGCCGTGACTTTGGCCGCAACGTAAGTCTCAAGGCAGCCGTCGAGGTTTTTCGGGACGTTCTGCGATCAAGCTCCGACGATGCTTCCTATTGGGCTATGGCGCAGAACAACCTCGGCAACGCGCTCCGGACGCTCGGCGAGCGGGAAAGTGGGACGGGCCGCCTGGAGGAGGCGGTGTCGGCCTACCGGGCTGCGCTGGAGGAGTTGACCCGCGAGCGGGTACCCCTCAATTGGGCGGCGACGCAGAACAACCTCGGCACCGCGCTCGCGACGCTCGGCGGGCGCGAGAGCGGGCCGGACCGTCTTGAGGAGGCGGTGTCGGCCTACCGGGCTGCGCTGGAGGAGTGGACCCGTGAGCGGGTGCCCCTCGACTGGGCGGGGACGCAGAACAACCTCGGCGCCGCGCTCCAGACGCTCGGCGGGCGCGAGAGTGGGACGGACCGTCTGGAGGAGGCGGTAGCGGCCTACCGGGCGGCTCTGGAGGAGTGGACCCGTGAGCGTGTGCCCCTCGACTGGGCGGCGACGCAGAACAACCTCGGCACCGCGCTCGCGACGCTCGGCGGGCGCGAGAGCGGGACGGCCCGCCTGGAGGAGGCGGTGTCGGCCTACCGGGCAGCGCTGGAGGAATACACCCGCGAGCGCGTGCCCCTCGACTGGGCGATGAGCCTGGGAAACCAGGGGACTGCCCTGAGCCTCCTGGCGGATCGTCGCGGGGATGTCGCGATGGCGCGGCGGGCCCTGGAGCAGATCGAGACGGCGCTGGAGACCTTCGCGACTGCGGACCATGCGCCCTATTCCGCCTCCTACCGAAGCGCGGCCGCAAAGGCGCAGGCGGTCGTCCAGCGGCTCGGCGGCTGAACGGGGCGGCGGAGAGTTCCGCAGCCCCGTCCAGGCGGGCAGGATTCCGACGCCTCCGGGGTCACGCCGGCCCGTCCCGCGTGGCTCGCAACCGCGCGGCCAAACCCCAAAAAATCACTCGATCATCTGCAAAAGATCGCCGACGCGCAGGTCGCGGATCTGGTCGAGGGGGAGGCCGCCCGGTCGGCCGGCCAGGCCCCGCAGCGCCGGGGCGAAGCTTTGGACCTGGCCCATCCAGTAGAGCGCCTCGCCCATCGCGGCCCGGTCGCGGCGGGAGCCGGGGACGACGCCCGCGTAGGGGCGGGGGCGGTGCGGGCGCAAGGCGCGCGCCTCGCGCGGGGCCCGCAGCGCCAGCCGTTCCGGCGTCCGGCGGGCGAGCGCCGAGCGGGCCGGGGCCTCGGCGGTCCGGCGCGGGGGCGGACGCGCGAGGCGCGCGCCTTGCGCCCGCACCGCCCCCGCCCCTACGCGGGCGTCGTCCCCGGCTCCCGCCGCGACCGGGCCGCGATGGGCGAGGCGCTCTACTGGATGGGCCAGGTCCAAAGCTTCGCCCCGGCGCTGCGGGGCCTG
>NZ_BPRB01000384.1 GCF_022179685.1 Methylobacterium trifolii | reverse complement strand
GGGAGCGCCGTATCCGGCAGCGTCGCTCCCCTCTCCCGACCTAGCTCGCGGGCCACCCTCTCCCGCAGGGGGGAGAGGGAAACGACCGTGGCGCCCTACTGCTTGGGAGCGGGCAGGCGTGAGACGAGGCTCATGCCGATGTCCATCCCTTCCAGTTGGTAGTGCGGCCGGAGATAGAACTTGGCCGAGTAGTAGCCCGGATTCTCTTCGTCCTCGAAGATGTCGACCCGCGCGGCGGCCAGCGGCTTGCGGGCCTTGGTGTGCTCGCTGGAATTCGTCGGGTCGCCGTCCACGTATTCGTTGATCCATTCCTGCAGCCAGCGCGTAAGCTGCGCCCGCTCCTTGGTGGAACCGATCTTGTCGCGCACCATGCACTTCAGGTAGTGGGCAAAGCGCGATACGGCGAACATGTAGGGCAGGCGCGAGGACAGGTTGTCGGAGGCGGTCGCCTCGACGCCCTTCTCGCCGTAATACTGCTTGGGCTTGTAGACCGACTGGGCACCGATGAAGGCGGCCTTGTCGGTGTTCTTGCGATGGATCAGCGGGATCAGGCCGGACTTGGCGAGTTCCGCCTCGCGCCGGTCGCTGATCGCGATCTCGGTGGGGCATTTCAGGTCGATCCCGCCGTCGTCGGTCGGGAAGGTGTGGCTCGGCAGGTTGACCACCTCGCCGCCCGACTGGACGCCGCGGATGCGCACGGTCCAGCCGCAATCCTTGTAGGCGCGGTTGATGTTGACGGCCATGGCGTAGGCCGCGTTCATCCAGGCGTACTTCTCGCCCGCATGCCCGTCCGTCTCCTCCTCGAAGGCGAACTCGTCCACCGGCTCGGTCTTGGCGCCGTAGGGCACGCGGGCCAGCACGCGGGGCATGCACAGGCCGACGTAGCGGGAATCGGGGGAGTCCCGCAGGCCCTTCCACTGCACGTAGTCCGGCGTGTCGAAGATCTTGGCGAGGTCGCGGGGGTTGGCGAGTTCGGTGAACGCGTCCATCCCGAGAAGCGTCGGATCTGCGGCGGCAAACAGCGGCGCGTGCGCGGCGCTGGCCACCTTGCCGAGTTCGCGCAGCAGCTGCACGTCCTGGGACAGGTGGCTGAAGTAGTAATCCGCGATCAGGCAACCGTAGGGCTCGCCGCCGAGCTGCCCGAACTCCGCTTCGTAGACCTTCTTGAACAGCGGGCTCTGGTCCCAGCGCGCGCCCGGATAGAGCCGGAGGTTCTTGGAGACCTCCTGCTTGGAGACGTTGATGACCTTGATCTTCAGGGTCGTATCGGTCTCGGAATTGAAGACGAGGTAGTTGAGGCCGCGCCACGCGCTCTCGATCTTCTGGAATTCCGGCGTGTGCAGGATCGCGTTGACCTGGGCAGTGAGCTTCTGGTCGATGCGGGCGATCATCTCCTCGATCGTGTCGAGGACGTCGTCCTTGATCAGGCTCTGGTCGGAGAGCGCCTCGCGGATCAGGGTGCCGACGGCGTTCTCGACCTCGGTGGCCGCGCGCTCGGTCCGCGGCTTGAAGCTCTGCTTGAGCAGGCTGGTGAACTCGTTGGCCTCCGCCGTCTCGACGCCGGCGGAGGCTGAGTCCTTGGCAAGCTCGGTGCTGTCTGCGGCCATCGTCGCGACTCTCGAAGCTGGGTGGGGAAGATTCTGGGCTGTCTAACGAGTCTGTTTGGATACTCGCGTCCCACAAATCCCCTCATCCTGAGGTGCTGCGAAGCAGCCTCGAAGGAGACCTCCAGCGCGTGCCGAGACTTCCGGAGGGCTCCTTCGAGGCTTCCACTGCGTGGAAGCACCTCAGGATGAGGGGAATGGATTGGGAGACGCGTTCGATGGGCCAACCTTATTGCTTGAATTGCAGTTCAGGACTCAAACAGGCTCTCAAGAAACGGGCTTCTCGCCCGCGTCCTCGGCCGGTGCCGCGAGGCGCTCCTTGAGCGTCGCCATCAGCGCCGGGTCCTTCAGCAGCGCCTTGATCTGGTCGCTGGCGGCGACCTTGCCGTCCATGTAGCGCAGGAGGTTGGCGAGCTGTTCGCGCGCCTCCAGGAGCTTGGCCAGCGGCGGAACCTGCCGCGCGATCGCGGCCGGCCCGAAATCGTCCATCTTCTTGAAGTGCAGTTCCACCGACAGCTTGGCATCGCTGTCCGACAGCCGGTCCTGCACGTTGAAGCGCACGCCCGGATCGATCGCGGCCATGCGCTGGTCGAAGTTGTCCATGTCGAAGTCGGTGAACTTCCGGTCGGCGATATCGGGCTTCTCGACGGTCGAGGCGTTCCCCGACAGGTCCGACATCACGCCCATGACGAAGGGCAGCTCGATCTTGCGCTCGGCGTCGTAGGGGTCCTCATAGGTGATGTGCACCCGAGGCGGCCGGTTGCGCTTGATGAACTTGTGGCTCGAATCGGACATGTCGGTGGCTTTCCAGCACGTGGTGGCCGTCCGGAACGCATGGGCCGCACGATTGGGAGCCGGACCCGCCGGGCCCGCATCGTCGCCGACGCAACCAAAAGCAGTCCACCAGATTTTACACCGCCACGCAAGGGGCAAGCACTGGTCCTGCCAGAACTTCGGCCGGCTTGGTCATGTAGAAAAGCTCAATTGGCGTTCAGGTCTGGCAGCACGTCCTTGAGGATCGCCAGGAAGTCCCGGTCGGCCATGCCCGCGGCCTTCTCAAGCAGGAGGGGGATCGGGCTCGACGGCTCGTGGCTGCGGAAGAAGTTTCCGGCCTCGCGAATCAGCGCCATGGCCTCGGCCCGCGTGCCGGCGCGGAAGGTCCGGGCCGGCGCTGCTTCACTTGTCTCTTCGGCATCCGGCTCGGCCGAGTCGTCGGGGACGGCCGAGAGCTGGTCGAAGCTCAGGCGCAGGCCGCGGTTGGCGCCGATGGCGATGGTCGCGTCCGCGGCGTAGGACGGGACCAGGATGCGCATCACCTCCAGGAAGGACTTGCCGACGAGCATCTGGGCCTGCCGCACCAGTACCTCGGCCGGGCTCGACGGCTCCTCGGTGCGCAGGTAGAGGCCGGCCGCGGCCAGCGCCGCCGAGGCTTCGCCGACATTGGCCAGGCGCCCGGTCACGCGGGGGGCTGCCTCCGCCGTCGCCGCCTCGGGCGCGTCCTCGGCGCCGTCCTCGACGGCTGCGACGGGCGCCTGCACACCAGCCGCGAGCAGGTCGCGCATCCGCCCCGACAGGCTCCCCAGGCGCTCCAGGTTGACCGCGTTGCCGTAGCCGCCCTGGCCAAGCGTGGCCGCGCCGATCCGGGCGACGGCCTCGGCCACCGCGGAGACCGTTTCCCGGCGTGCGGCCAGCGCCTCCGGCTCGGCCTCCTCGATCGCCCGCTCGATGCCCGCCCGGTCGGGGGCCGATTCGTCCTCGCGGGCGGCCACCTCGCCGTCGGCGATCATCACGCTGCGGAAGGTGATCGCCCCGTGGCGGCGGCTCTGGGCGAGCGCCACGTGCTGGAGCGGCAGGATCACGGTCGGCACGTCGTCGAGCGCCTGGAGGATGGCCGAGCGCAGCTCGAAGCCTCCCCCCTCGCCGCGGGGGTGGACGTCGGCCCAGCAGGTCTCCAGCAACGTGGCGATGGCGCCGAGCACGCCTGCGAAGCCCGCCAGGTCCCGGTCGAGCATGGCAAGGCGGGCCAGCAGCGCCAGGATGCGCACGTCGCGGGTGCGGGCCAGCAGCGCCAGGAGCGCCTTGGTCTCGCGGCCGAAATCGATGCTCGACCGGTCGAAGGGTTGCAGCCGGCCCTCGTCGTCCCGGCTGAAGAACGCGGACGGCAGCAGCCCTTCGGCGTGGGCGAGCCCGTTGAGGAAGTCGAGGTCGCCCGCCTCCTCCAGGTCGGGGCCGCAGGGCTCGTCGGGCGAGAGCGGCCCGGTCAGCGCCGCCGGATCGATGGACAGGGCCACGGGCGGGCCGGCCCTAGTCCGTTCTCAGGCGGGTCTCGACGCGCCGGTTCTCGCTGGCGGCCGGGTCCGGCACCAGGGGCTTGAGCTTGCCGTAGCCCTTGGCCTCCAGCCGCGGGCCGCCGACGCCGTGGGCCTTGAGGTACTCCACCACGGCGTTGGCCCGGCGCATCGACAGGTCGAGGTTGAAGGCGTCGCTGCCGGTGCCGTCCGTGTGCCCCTCCACCACGAACAGGGAGGACGACAGCTGCGGGTCCTTCAGGGCGCGGGCGAACTCGTCCAGGTTGGCGCGGGCGGGCGGGGTCAGGGTGGCGGAATTGTAGTCGAAGTTGATGCGCAGATCGAAGCCGTCGACAGGCTTGGACCGCTCTGGTATCTGTTTGGCGCACTCGGTCTCGGTCCCGATGCAGAGCGCGCGCGCCTCGCCGAGCTTACCCCCCGGCGAGAAGTGCGAGACGATGTCGGACGCCTTGTAGGAGGGATCGGCCAAGGCGGCGCCGGCGAGAGCGGCCAGGCCCGCCAGAGCGAGGGCCGGGAGGATCAGGGACAGTCGAGCCGGAGTGGTCATGGCGCACATCTGATGTCGAAGCCCAGCGATAAGATGGTCCAGAGCCATGCGAGACGGATGCTGTAGCGCGACGACGAACCAAAATCCAGCTTGGGTCGAGATGTGAGTTCAGGAATTCCCGACCAATTCTCTCAAACCGGCCGGGTCGCCGAATTGGTGACGCCGATCGGCCGTGATAAATTCGTCCTGACGCATTTCGAGGCCGAGGAAGGCTTGAGCGCGATCTTCGAATACAAGGTCGATGCCGTCTGTAACGACCAGAACCTCGATTTCGACAAGCTCCTCGGCAAGAACGCCCACGTGAAGTTCCGCTCCTACGACGGGGTCGAGCGCTACTTCAACGGGATCGTCGTGGACGCGGTCTGGACCGGCATCAAGCAGGCCACCTACGCCTACCGCTTCACCATGCGCCCCTGGTTCTGGCTGCTCGGGCGCCGGGCCAACTGCCGGATCTTCAAGGACAAGACCGTCGTCGACATCGTGGAAGACGTGTTCAAGGACGCGGGCTTCCGCGATTTCGAGGTCAAGGCCAGCCGCGGCGACTACGAGAAGATCGAGTACTGCGTGCAGTACCGCGAGACCGACCTCGCCTTCGTCTCGCGCCTGCTGGAGGAATGGGGGATCTACACCTTCCACGAGCACAGCGAGAGCAAGCATCAACTGGTGCTCGCCGATTCCCGCTCCTGCCACAAGCCGGTGAAGGGCGGCGGCGGCACCATCCCCTTCCTCCGGCTCGGCGGCCAGGACCGGCGCGAGCGCGAGCACGTCTCGACATGGCGGGCGACCCGCAGCTTCCGCACCGGCAAGTTTTCCACCAACGACTTCGACTACATGAAGCCCACCGCCAACCTGAAGGCGGACAGCCAGGGCTCGGCCCGCTACGAGAAGGGCGGCCTCGAATCCTACGATTATCCCGGCCGCCACACCGAGCACGATCTCGGCAAGCAGCGCACGAAGGTGCGGCTGGAGGCCGAGCAGGCGCAGGACCACCGCCGCTCGGTCTCGGGCGATGCGGCAAGCCTCCATCCCGGCGGCCTCGTCACCATCCGCCAGCACCCCACCGACGACGGCCAGTACCTCGTGGTCTCCGCCCGCCACGTCATCGCCCCCGAGACCTACCGCAGCGGGGACGAGGGGGCCGGCCCCGGCGAGGTCTATTCCGGCGTCTACGAGCTGCAGCCCGTCGACCGGCCGTTCCGGGCCCCGCTGCTCACCCCGCGCCCGCGGGTCTACGGCCCGCAGACCGCCCTGGTGGTGACGCGCAAGGGCAAGGAGAGCGAGGAGATCGACGTCGACGAGGAGGGGCGCATCTTCATCCAGTTCCACTGGAACCGGGACAAGGACCGGATCTCGCGGCCCGTGCGCGTGGCGCAGATGTGGTCGGGCAAGTCCTGGGGCTTCCAGGTGATCCCCCGCGTCGGCCAGGAGGTCGTGGTCCAGTTCCTTGAGGGCGACCCCGACCAGCCGCTCGTCGTCGGCACCGTCTACAACAAGGACTATCCCTATCCCTACAAGCTGCCGGACGAGAAGACCGTCTCGGGGATGAAGTCCGATTCCACCAAGGGGCACGGCGGATACAACGTGCTGACCTTCGACGACAAGAAGTCCTCGGAGAAGATCGCCATGCGCGCGGAGAAGGACCTGGAATCGGTGGTGCGCAACAGCGAGACCCGCGAGATCGGCGTCGCCTTCTCGCCGCCCTGCGGCGCGCCCTCGCGCTCGACCACCCTCAAGAACGGCGACGAGAAGCTGGCGGTGGAGAGCGGCAACTGGAAGGTCGAGATCGCCCAGGAGGTCCACATCAAGGCGGGCACCAAGATCGTGCTCGAAGTGGGGGCGAGCAAGATCACCATGGACCCGGCCTCGATCACCATCGAGGCCGGCACGATCACGGTGCACGGCACCGCGCTGATCGAGGAAAAAGCCCCCATGATCACCCTGAACTGACGAGGGCTTGGTGGGCGGCTCCCGTTTCAGCACCGCGCAGGAGATCTTCGAGGCGTTCCCGAGCGCGGAGCGCGACATCAGCGCGGGCCCGAGCGACGCGCCCCCCCTGGTCTACCTGGAGGGCCTGCGGCGCAGCGGCACGCCGGAGGACGGTGTCAGCCTCCTGGCCTACGCGCTGGGCCGCCGGGAGGCGGTGTGGTGGGCGGCCCAGAGCGTGCGCCTGCTCCTGCGGATCGCGGCCGGCCAGGAGGACGCGCCGCTCCAGGCGGCGGAAGCCTGGGTGCGCGATCCCGACGACCTGCGCCGGCGCGAGGCCCTGCGGCTCGGCATGTCCGGCAACCGGCGGCTCGCCACGCCCTGGGTGGCCCTGGCGGCCGGCTGGTCGGGGGGTAACGTCGCGCCGAGCGCCCACGCGGTGGTGCCGGCCACCCCGGAGATGACCCCGAAGGCGGTGCGGACCGCGATCCTGGTGGCGCTCGCCACCGTCAACGCCCGCGAGCGCTCCGGCCGCCTGCAGGCCACCATCGACATCGGCGTGCCGCTGATGCGCGCACGCGGCGGGGAGGGGTGAGTGGCTTTTTCGGTGCGATGCGATGGGCCGTCCGCGCGCAGCGCGGTTCCCTCCCCCCTCCGTGGGGGAGGGTGGCCCGC
>NZ_BPRB01000383.1 GCF_022179685.1 Methylobacterium trifolii | reverse complement strand
GGCCGAGGCCGAGCGCGCCGGCCTCGGCCGCGTCCATGGTGCGGCCGGTGAGGCACATCTCCATCGCCTTGGACTTGCCGACGAAGCGGGTGAGCCGCTGGCTGCCGCCGATCCCCGGCATCACCCCGAGCTTGATCTCGGGCTGGCCGAACTGCGCCGTATCGGCGGCCAGGATGAAGTCGCACATCATGGCGAGTTCGCAGCCGCCGCCCAGCGCATAGCCCGCCACCGCGGCCACGATCGGCGTGCGCACGGCGGTGAAGCGCTCCCAATCCGAAAAGCGGTCGCCGGCATACATCTCGGCATAGGTGGCCGCCTGCATCTCCTTGATGTCGGCGCCGGCGGCAAACGCCTTGGCCGAGCCGGTGATCACGATGCAGCCGATTCCCGGATCGGCGTCGGCCTCGGTCGCGGCCCGGATCACCTCGCTTGTGAGTTGCCCGTTGATGGCGTTCAGCGCCTTCGGGCGGTTGAGGGTGACCAGCAGGACGCGCCCGTGCGTCTCGGTCAGGATCGTCTCGTAATCGGCCATGCTCAGGCGTCCTCGAAGGTGCGGTCGCGCAGCATATGGATGATCGCGGAAAAGTCCTCGCCCCCGCGGCCCTGGCCGTCGAACCGGGCGTAGAGGCGCTCGGCCTCCGCGCCCAGGGGCGTGGCCGCGCCCGCCGTTGCGGCGGCTTCCTGGGCAAGCCGCAGGTCCTTGAGCATCAGCCCGGCGGCGAAGCCCGGCCTGTAGCCGGTGTTGGCCGGCGAGCCCGGCACCGGGCCCGGCACCGGGCAGTAGGTGGTCAGCGACCAGCACTGGCCCGAGGAGACGGAGGCCACGTCGAACAGGGCCTGCTGCGACAACCCGAGTTTTTCACCCAGCGCGAAGGCTTCGCAGACCCCGATCATCGAGATGCCGAGGATCATGTTGTTGCAGATCTTGGCGGCCTGCCCGGCACCCGCCGCCCCGCAATGGAAGCGGCTCTTGCCCATCTTCGCGAGGATCGGGTCGGCCTCGGCGAAGGCGGCCTCGCTGCCGCCGGCCATGAAGGTCAGCGTGCCGGCCTTGGCCCCGCCGGTGCCGCCGGAGACAGGGGCGTCGATCGAGAGGCAGCCTTGCGCCTCGGCCAGCGCATGGGCCTGTCGGGCGCTCTCCACGTCGACCGTGGAGGAATCGATGAGCAGGGTACCGGCCGGCACCGCGGCCGTCAGTTGCGACCAGACCTCGACCACGTGGCGGCCGGCCGGCAGCATCGTCACCACGGCCTCGGCGCCTTCGGCCGCCTCAAGCACGGAGCCGGCCACCGCGACCCCGTCCGCCTTCGCGGTCTCGAGGGAGGCGGGGCTCAGGTCGAAGCCCCGCACCGAGAAGCCGGCACGCACGAGGTTGGCGGCCATGGGACCGCCCATGTTGCCGAGCCCGATGAAGGCGATTGTCTTACCCATGCACGATCCTCCCGTGTTCAGCCTGCGGGTTCCGGCTCGCGCGGCTCCCTCCCCCTTTGCGGGGGAGGGTGGCCCGCGAAGCGGGTCGGGAGAGGGGAGCGCCATGTCCGGAAAGGGCGCTCCCCTCTTCCGACCCTCGCTCACGCGA
>NZ_BPRB01000382.1 GCF_022179685.1 Methylobacterium trifolii | reverse complement strand
TTGGACCACCTCGTGGGGGCCGATCAGCCGCGACCGGCGTTGCGCCGGCCAACGCGCGCGATGACAAAGAAGATCGGCGTTCACAGCGCGAGCGAACCCGACCCGAACAGCATGTTCGTGAACCGGCTTTCCTTCACGAGCTGATCGACCGCGGCATCGACTGTTTTTCGCCTCTCAACGAAGTCCCCCGTCTTATCGATCCTGCCGAGGGCTTCAATCTGCGCCGCGAACGTGGGTTTCGCGAGCGCGTCCCTCATCAGCGCCTTCGTCCCCCGACCGTGGTGAACGATGTCCGACACCCAAATGGCCAGCTCAGGCCGCTTGCCCATCAGCCCGAGGGTGTTCGCCCAGCCCTTGATCTTCCTTTTCATGATCGCGATCGAAACGCGGGTGGTGGTCGCTAGCATTTCCGGATCCTCGGACGCCCATGCGATGAACCTCGCGGAGGCAACTGCCTCTTCTTGGTCGAACCGCCTCGACGACGGATTGAGATACGCCATGAAATCGACGAGTTGCTCTTCGGTGCCGCTGCCCACGGCGACCGTCTTCGTGGTCTCTAGCGAGACGTGGCCCGAGGAGGTCTTCCGCGTCAGCCGGCCATCCTCACCGAGAGCGAGATCAGGGAAAAACGTCGTCGCCGAACCAAGTTTCACCAGTTCGCGCATGAGGAGGATAAGATTATCGTCCGGGGTATGCGCAGCGAGCTGATAGAAGCCCCAGGTGAAGTGGGCTCGGTCCCAAGCGTTGATAACGATCTCCTGGCCGGCGCTCTCAGCCATCGCTGTGGGCCAGATAAAGTGAGCCCATTCACCGAATCGCTCGGCGGCCTTATGCCGGTCGAAAATGGACGCTTCCGAGCGGCGCGACAGGCCGAGCCTTGACGAGAACACAGCGATGCGACCGACGTAGAACTCTTGCCCCGTACGCGAGTCGGTCGCGAAAAATTTGATACCCTTCGCCTGCGGCTCATCACTTGGCTTAATCGTGAATGTGGCAGTGGCCGACATCCCGTCGGCGCCGGGCTGCCCGTCTCCATCGGTAGGCGATGGGGGCACTGGCAGCGCTTCGTTGTCTGGCTCTGTCTCGCTGAGAGGCAGGGCGCGCAGCAGGTCCTCCGGCGGAATATTCAAGTCCACGTCGAGCTCGTCAGCGTTCTGTGGCATCGGACAACCTCTTCATCGATAAGGGTCGCGGGTTTGGCGCTGGACCGAAGCCTACTCTCAAATGCAGCCGCATTGAACCTGTCCACCTTAATCATCGCGTCCGCGTAGAGCGTCGCGACGCCGGCGATATGAGGGGCGGCCATGCTGATGCTGTCATCAGGGCGGACCCCGCCGTCGATGCCCACGGACAGGATTCCAACGCCAGGGGCGGCGATATCGACGTCATCATTGGAGAAGTTCGCCACCGTCAACGAGCGGTCGAGCGCGGCGACAGAAAAGAATCTCTTCCCTGCCGCCGGTGGCGCCGTTGTTATTGTGTAGTCTGGACGAGCACTCTCGTTGCCCGCGGCGGCGACGACAAGGCTGCCGGCAAATCCGCCATCATCGATCGCAGGAAGCATCGATAAGCGGTCGAACACCCGGACGTTCAACCGATAACCGGCAAGAGCGATGCTGGTCGCCTTTGGATCTGGGAAGTTCTTCTCCTTCACGAAGTACTCGCGGTACCCGACAAAATCGACCCCGAGCGACATGCTGATCACGTGTGCCCCGCCCAGTAGTGCTCACATCATTCCATCCAGGATTATCTGCGTCGTGCATGTGTCGGTTTTCGACAGGATCTTGCTGATCAGAGCTTTCCTGACCCCGCGGACGACTCCGATGCGAGTGCCATTAATGTCACGACCGAAGATCGTGGCCGCAGTGTGAGTACTATGTCCAATGACGTCGCCGATCTCACTTATGAAATTCTTGAGGTCGATTTCTAGACTATTGAAAGTGGGAGTTTTTTCGAAGGCAGGGGCATTATTAAAGGAGCGGTGGTCGACGATGCTGGAGTCGAGCACAGCGACAACGACGTTCTCCCCCGCGTTTACAGGGGCGTCGCTTGCGCCGACCACAGCGGTTCCCCAGCTTGCGTTCGAAGAGTCGTTGCCATCGCCGGGCTACGCCGTGTCCGTCCGGCGGTCACCGCCCGGGGCGACTGAACCAGCACTGCCCTGGCGACCGCCGCCCGTGGGTTCAGCGGGCCTTTCAACAGTCTTGGGCAGTGTGAACGGAAGACTGGGGAGCACCGCGACCACGTCGTCCTCTTCTGTGACCCTTCGCGACTACTCCAACTTCAGGTCCTCTTCCCTGGCCTCGATCGCGGCGACAGCTTCCCGGCCCCCTGTCGTCTCGGCCTTCCCGACGCGGCTGCCCTCCGCACCCACTAGGTCGAACTCTCGCTGCCCCTCGAGTCGCTTGGCTTTGAACCCCGGCAGTTTGATTACTACCATCGGAAGGGTGTTCGCCATTCGAGTTCCTCAGCTAGCACTACTTTGGCAGATCGATTTCAGGGTGGCAGGTTGAGATCGGCGTCACAGTGCGGGCATCGCCGCGGTTGTGGCCGGCTGAGGTGATCCAGGATGGCTTGGCGGATCGCCGGCATCGAGGGTTGTGGCGGCGGGCAGGCGATTCTTTTTTTTCCGCCCCGCCGCTGCGAGGCGCCGGGATTGCAGGAAGGCGTAGGCCATCATGGTCATCAGCGCGTGCCGGTGCAGCCCGGTCCACGAGCGGCCCTCGAAGTGGTCGAGGCCGAGTTCCTCCTTCATCTGCTG
>NZ_BPRB01000381.1 GCF_022179685.1 Methylobacterium trifolii | reverse complement strand
CGTCGCCGATGGTCAGCCCCATCCGGAACCGCACCCGGCGCTCCGATGGATCGCCACGATCCAAGTCGTTGAGGCCGCACTGGATCGCCAGGCCGGCACGCAACGCCTCCACCGCGCTCGGAAACTCGGCCAGGATGGCGTCGCCCGCGGTGTTGAACACCCGCCCCCCGAAGGCCGCCACCTGCGCGCGGAACACGCCCTTGGCGGCCGCCAGACGCCGCAGGGTGTCCTCCTCGTCCTCCGCGATCAGGCGGGAATAGCCCGCCACGTCCGCGGCCAGGATCGCTGCGATGGTGCGCTTCATCGCCCGGCCCAGAGGCTGATCGGGCCGGGACGGGCCCGGGCGAGAGGCGGCGCGGCGGACATGGAGTGAAGGACCGGCCTCGAACGGGACGGCCAGGACGGGCCGGCCTCGCAAGGATGGCGCGATGACGGGGAAAACCGCGACGCTTGTCAAGATCGGTCCCGTGCCCCGATCCTGCCGGGCCCTGCATTGAATTCCGGCGCCGGTGACGGCATATCGCCCGCGCATTTTCAAAACATCGGAGGCCCGACAGGTGAGCGAGACGGTTGAGCGGCACGAATTCGGTGCCGAGGTGGGGCGCCTGCTCGATCTCGTGGTCCACGCCCTCTATTCCGACCGCGAGATCTTCCTGAGGGAGTTGGTCGCCAACGCGGCCGACGCGATGGACCGGCGCCGCTTCGAGGCCCTGACCTCGGCTGCCAGCGCCCTGCCGCCGGACGCCAAGGTCCGCATCGCCCCCGACAAGGCGGCGCGCACGCTCACGGTCTCGGATGCCGGCATCGGCATGAGCAAGGAGGACCTGGCCCAGAATCTCGGCACCATCGCACGCTCGGGCACCCGCGCCTTCTCGCAGAGCCTGGATGCCGCCAAGGCGGAGGACCGGCCGAGCCTGATCGGCCAGTTCGGCGTCGGCTTCTACTCCGCCTTCATGGTGGCCGACCGTGTCTCCGTCACCTCGCGCCGCGCCGGCGCCGACGAGGCCTGGACCTGGGGATCGGACGGACAGGGCAGCTACACCCTGGAGGCGTCGGAGCGCCCGGAGCCGGGCACCACGATCGTGCTCCACCTGAAGGCGGATGCCGACGAGTATCTCGAGACCTACCGGCTCGACCACCTCGTGCGCAAATGGGCCGACTTCATCACCGTGCCCATCGCTATCGTGCAGGACGGCAAGGAAGAATCGGCCAACCAGGGCACCGCCCTCTGGCGCAAGCCCAAATCCGAGATCACCCCGGAGCAGTACGAGGAGTTCTACCGCTCCGTCGGCATGAACTTCGACAAGCCCTGGGCGACCCTGCACTGGCGCGCCGAGGGCCAGCTCGAATTCAGCGCCCTGCTGTTCGTGCCCGGCATGAAGCCGTTCCAGCCGATCGAGAACGAGCGCCAGAGCAAGGTGCGCTTGCACGTGCGGCGCATGTTCATCACCGACGAGGCGGAGTTGCTGCCCACGTGGCTGCGCTTCGTGCAGGGGGTGGTCGACACCGAGGACCTCCCCCTCAACGTCTCCCGCGAGATGCTGCAATCCACCCCGGCGCTCGCCCGCATCCGCCGCGCCGTCACCGGCCGCGTCCTCTCCGAACTGACCACGCGTGCCAAGGACGCCGAGGGCTTCCAGGGTTTCTGGGAGAATTTCGGGCCCGTCCTCAAGGAGGGCATCTACGAGGACCACGAGCGCCGCGCCGAGATCGCGCCGGTGTTGCGCTTCCGCTCCTCCGCGGTCGATAGCTGGACCGGCCTGTCTGACTACGTCGCGCGGATGAAGGACGGGCAGGAGGCGATCTACTACCTCGTCTCGGACGATGCCGAGGCGCTGAAGGCCTCGCCCCAGCTCGAAGGATTCCGCGACCGTGGGCTGGAGGTGCTGCTGCTCTCCGACCACGTCGACGCGTTCTGGCCCGAGAGCCTGTCGCGCTTCGAGGACAAACCCCTGCGCTCGATCACGCAGGGCGGCCTCGACCTCTCGAAGTTCGCCTCCGAGGCTGGAGAGGCGGAGGGGCCGGAAGGGATCGACGCGCTGGTGGCTGCGATCAAGGCGGCACTCGCCGACGAGGTTTCGGACGTGCGCGTCACCGACCGCCTCGTCGGCAGCGCCGTGGTGCTCTCGGCCGGCACCGGCGGCCCGGACCTGCAGATGCAGCGCCTGCTGCGCCGGGCCGGTCGCGGGGCCGGCGGCCGGCCGGTGCTGGAGATCAACCCGCGCCACCCACTGATCCGCGCCCTCGCCGAGAGGCCTGAATCCGAGGTACCGGCAGCGGCCGGCACGCTCCTGGACCTCGCCCGCATCCAGGACGGCGACAGCCCGCGCGACCCTGCCGCATTCGCCAAGGTCGTCGCCGCAGCGCTCGCCGGGACACGCAACAGCTGAGGCTCGCCGAGAGGGAGGGCGGCGCGATTCGCATCCTGCTGCCCACCCTCTACGGCACCCGGGGCGGCTCGACCCGCGTACTGCTCGCGGCCGCCGAGGCTCTGCGCGCCGAGCATGCCGTCACTGTGCGCGCGCCGTTGCCCGAGGCCGACGACCCGGCGCCGGCCCTGTTCCCGAGCCGGCCCCTCGACGGGCCGGCCCGCAAGCTCGCGGTGCTCCCGCGCCTCGCCCGGTTGCTGGCGCGCGAGAGCCTGGCCCTGCGGCGCCTGCGCCCGGACCTTATCCACGTCCACGACGAGCCCTCGCTCTACGTCTACGGCCTCGCCGCGCGCGGCCTCAGCCCGCGCCCACGCGTGCTCTGGCACCTGCACGCGGAGCCCGGCCGCGGGTGGATCCTGCGGCTGCGCACGAGGCTGGCCGACGCCTGTCTCGTCATCAGCCCGCACGTGACGCCGCCGCCCGGCCTGCCCTGGCACCTCGTGCGCAACCCTTTGCCGCGCCTATCCGAGATCCCAGGCGTTGCACCGAACCTCGCCCACATCGCTGTGGTCGGGGCGCTCGGCCCGCGCAAGGGGCAGGATCTTGCCGTCGAAGCGCTGGCTCTCTTGCGCCGGATGCCCGGCGGAGAGACCGCCCGCCTCACCCTGATCGGCCCGGAGCTCGATCCCGCCTTCACCGCGGCCCTGCGCGGCCGTATCCAGGCCCTCGGCCTCGGCGACGCCGTGAGCTTCACTGGTCCGCGCCCAACAGAGGCGGCGTTTGCCGGCGTCGGTATCGCCCTGTTCCCTTCGCGTGCCGAGATTCAGCCTCTCGCGCTGGCCGAGGCGCTGGCCCGAGGCCTGCCCGTCGTCGCGTCGGATATCCCGGCCCACCGCGCCATGCTGGCGGATGCCGGCGCCGACCTGGATCGCGCAAGCACGCTGGCCCCGGACGCCCTCGCGCAGGCGCTCCTCACTGTTCCCCGCATCATCGCGCCGGACCACGCCATCCGCATTCAGACTCTGTTCGATCCCGATCGCTTCGCCACGGAGCTACGCGAGGCGATCCGAACGCTGACGCCTCCGGCCCACGGATCGCGCTTGTGAAAAGCAGATCAACCATGGTAGGCACCGCCCGTCTCGTCGAGGCACCTCGCGGAGAGGTGGCAGAGCGGTTGAATGCACCGCACTCGAAATGCGGCATGCCTGCAAGGGCATCGGGGGTTCGAATCCCCCCCTCTCCGCCAGTTTTCTCTTTCGATTCAGTGTTTTAGCCAGCATCTCCTCAAAAGCGAAATTCTTGCGGACGTGTCGGGGCTTTGCGCCGGGTGCATGTACGAGCTGAGCGGCTGAGACGCGCTCGAGCGAGTGTACGTGTCATTTTCACGCCGCCGTCTCGCTATGGCTCTTCGCTGGTACCACCGTCTCAGCCTGCGCCCCAGGCAGATCACCGGGTGAGCGTCTCCGCGCCCGTGCAGCACCATTTCGCGTCTCCGCCGGATGCCAATACGAACGCGCCGAGGCCCGGTAGGGCCTCGGCGTCTCGATCGCGTCCGATAATAGCGTGCGTTGAAGCTGTGTCGTTCGAGCGAGCGACTCAGGACATCGCCAGCGCCGCCCGCTGCTCGGCCCAGTCCAGCGGCAGACACGTGTCCTGCATCAGCCGCGCTGCGTTCAGCTCGGTCGGGTGCTCGCCCGCGATCAGTCGCGCCGTGATGTCGGGTGCCAGGTAGCTCAGCCGAAGCAGCCGCGTGGTGTAGGAGCGGGTCAATCCCTCGGCCCGCGCCACCTCGTCGATCGATAGCGGTGTGTCGCCCGTCAGCCGCTCGCGGATGCGATGCGCCCGCGCGATCAGCCGGCCCAGGATCGCGTCGGGATCAGGCCCGGCGGTCTGGCCCGGAAGCATCAGCCGCATCTCCAGACCAACTCGCTTGAGCCCGACAGGCACTACCAGGCTCAGCATCGGCTTTGTTGCGGTCGATTCAGCGGCCTCACTGCGTGTCCCAGCAATCAGCCACCGCAACAGGCTGACACCGTCGACGGCAATTTCGATCTGCTCGGCATGCACGTCGATCCGGGTGATGACCGCCTGAAGGATTTGCCGCTGTCGCAGCTGCGACAAGTCCGGCCACTGCGCCGCCAGCCGTTTCGCCGCCAGGACCAGAGCGTGCTGCTCTGGAGCCGGACGATCGCGCGCGAGATCCTGCAGCATGCCGACGTCGCACATCAGTGTGCGCAGGCGCTCCGTCACTAGTGCACTGACGCATAC
>NZ_BPRB01000380.1 GCF_022179685.1 Methylobacterium trifolii | reverse complement strand
AGGGCCTTGATCTGGTCGGAGACGACCCGGCGCATCTCGCCGGCCGCGTCCTGCGTCTCGCGCGGGATGTCGAGGACGCCGCGGGCGAGGTCGGCCCGGGTGGCCTCGAGTTCGCCGCGGATCTGGCCCGCCATCTCGCGCAGGCCCGAGACCGATTCCCCGAAGCGGCTCTGTGCCTCCTCGAACCCGGCGCGCATCTCCCGCGAGGCCGACTCGATGGCCGCGCGCACCGCCTGCGTCGCCTTCTCGCCTTCCGAACCGGCCCCCTTCTGCAGGCCCTCGAAGGCCTCCGTCACGGCGCTGCTCGCGCCTTCGGCCGAGCGCGACAGGCTCTGCCCGATGCCGCGGGCCCGCTCCTCCGCGGCGCGCAGGGTGCGCTCGATGCCCTCGCTGAAGGCGGCGGTCTGCGCCTCGAAGCCCGCCGCACGGGTTTCGAGGGCGGCGAGTGCCGTTTCCACGGCGCCTTCGCGTGCCGACAGGGTCTCGGCCAGCCGGCCCTCGATCGCGGTAAGCGCGGTCGCGGAGCTGTCGAGGGCCGCCACATGGGTACGGGTCTGCTCGGCCAGCGACCGGCCGCTGCCGTCGAGGGCTGCTGCCAGCCCCGCCGCCTCGCGGACGGCGCCCTCGGCCACGCCACGGAGTGCGACGACCTGGGCGGAGACGCCCTCGCTCGCCCGGCCGGTCTGCTCGGCCACCGCGCCCAGCGCCTGCTGGATCTGGTCGACGCGCTCGGCCAGGCCGTGCTCGATCGCGCCGAGGTTGCTGCCGGCGCCGGCCACGAGTTCCGTCAGGGCCTCGTTCGCCCCGTCGATGCGGGAGAGTACGCCGGCGAGGTCGCGGCGCAGGCGGTCGTTGGTCTCGGACAGGGCGTTGATGGCCCGCGCCGCACCCTCGTCCACGGCCGCGCGCAGGGCCTCGGCCGAATCCCGCGACTGGGCGACCAGGGCCTCGGTGCGCTCGCGCAGGGCCTCGACCAGGGGCGCGCCGGTCTCGGAGAGCGCCCGCTCGATGGCGGTGGAACGCTCGCCCAGCGCCTCGGCGAGTTGCAGCACCGGGCCGTCGATCGCCGAACGCAGGCGCTCGACATGGCCTTCGATGGTCTCGCTGACCGCCCGGCTGCGTCCATCCACGCCCTCGATCAGGCTGC
>NZ_BPRB01000379.1 GCF_022179685.1 Methylobacterium trifolii | reverse complement strand
CACCCCGTCCCGGCGCAGGACGCTCAACAGGAAGATCGCATACAGCGCCGTGCCGATCACCCCTAAGTTGGATATCAGGGCAACGACGAAGCTCGACGCGCGCACGCTACCGACGCCGGCGCCGAGACCCGACGTCGCGAAGAAGACCTCGATCGCCTGGGCGTTCCACATGCCCCGCTCGATGCCGGACTGGGTCGAGAGCTTCTTGACGACGGTCGCCTCACCGAGCTGCATCAGCATCTGCTGCGCAGACTCGTTGAGGGCGACCGCCACGATCCCGAACAGGGCGAAGACGGGCACCATGATCAGGACCGTCATGACGATCCTCGTCGCGGTCCCGTTCGTCGCCCGCGACAGGCAATGGGCGTAAGCGAGGCAGACGCCCGCGATGAGGCCGACATAGCCCGACGTCGAAGTCGTCAGCACCATGGCAGCGGCCGAGAGCCCGGCGAGCGATCCGGACAGACGCACGCGCACACCGGAAATCCACAGCCGCAGGCTGAAGACGAACGTCCCGAGGGTCATGTACGCGTAGGACGAGGCCTCCGGGAACGAGCCGACGATGCGCTTGAAGCCGACGATCTCGCCGTCCTGCAACATCCGGTAGTTGGCGTTCCGGATGATGCCGAGGACATCGCCGAGGCCTGCCCGAAACGCCGCGAGATCAACGGCGCCGAGGACTAGGTTCGCGGCGGCGCAAAGGAGGAAGGCGTTGACGAGGATCCGCAGCCGGCGGTCGGTCGCGGCACAGGCGGCGCCGATTGCGAAGGCGACGATGTCGCCGAACAGGTAGATCGACTGCGTGACGTTGCCCGAGCCCGGTGCGAGCGGGCGCAGGGCGAGCCCGAGGCCGCCCTCCGTGCGCACCACCGCGTAGACGTAGGCGCGGCTCTCGAACAGTCGCGGCAGGATCGCCGCACTGAAGGCGCCGTAGGTCACAGTGACGACGAGCCAGAAGCCGGGCTGGCCGAAGCTGAGCGCGTTGAGAAGGAGCGCCCGCGAGCGGTCGCGCTGGAGCAAGACGAGCGCGCAGAAGCACAACAGCACGTAGGCGGGCTGGACGCTCGAGCCCTTGGTCGGATCGCCGATGGTGATGGCCGAGGCTGCGCCGAGCAGGGTCGACAGCACCAGGGCGTGCAGACCGAAGGTCGGAGCGAGCATCAGCGCGGCCAATCCGACCGCCAGCGTGAGAAACCCGATCGCATCGATGCTCATGGCTGCACCCGCACCGGATCAGCCGGCCGAGACGGCGCGGGCTGCCGCCGGCCTCGGCGCGCGCAGCGTCGTGGCGGCCGAGCGCCTGAGCGCACATTCCGCGGTCAGGGCTTCCGCCATCCGCAGGATCCCCTGACGGGTCTGCGCGATCACGACCTCGCGCACGCCGGCATCAAGGCCTGAGCGTAGGGCGGCCGTGAGGAGCCCGACCGCGCCGCCGGGCGTCGCCATGAATCGCTCGCGCTTCACCGAGGCGAAGAAGGCGCCGAGCTTGCCGTCCCAATCCAGGCCGACGGAGGGAATGGCATAGGCATACGCCAGGATGTGCGCGTGGAGCCTGTGGGCGACGAGGGCGTCGAAGCCGGCCACGATCCGGGCCAGATCCGCCGGGCATCGCGGCTGCGCGGCGAAGGTGATCGTGCCAACGGCCTCGGGGGCGTCCGATCGGAGGCGCTCGCGCACGGCCGCGAGATGGACTTCGTCCTCCGCGGCGCCGTTCGTGAAGCACGCCACGTCGTAGCCGGTGCGCCGCACGGCCAGGATCAGGTCGGCATACCAGCCCGCGTCGCAGGTCGGCAGGCTGTCGGGCGCGTCGGCGTGATGGCGCAGCACCGCGGGGTGCGTGATGCCGATGCCGATGAGAGGGCGCGTGCGCGCCGTCCGCAAGCGGGCGGGATAGACCTCCGCCGCGAGAAGGCCGGGATCGCGGCACAAGGCCGGGGCGAGGCCGTCATGCGACCGCCATCCGAGCAAGCGGCTGAGATGGTCCCGGGAGCGTTCGTCGCGGACGGCGATTTGGACGACGTTCTTGGAGAACAGGCGGCGCAGAAGCCGGCGGCCTGCGCCGGACCAGCCGGGCGTGACGCCGACGGCGAAGACCGCCACCGGCAAGCCGCGCCGCTGGCACTCGGCAGCGGCCGCGGACAGCTTCAGGGGGAAGTTGAGGTCGGCATCCGCGATGAGCTGCCCGCCGCCGACGATGACCGCATCGCAATCCGCGAGCGCCCGGCGCCAGTGCGGGATCAAGCGCAGGCGCAGGAGCCCGCCGAGCAGCACGCGCACCACGAGATGGCGCAGGGGCCTCGGCAAGGTGCGCAACCGGTCGAGGATGCGCGAGCGGCTGGCGCCCAGGCCTTCGCCGTATGTCCTGCGACCGGCGAGATCGAGCGAGCGAGCCGTGATGCCGGGCATGTCGGACAAGGCCGCCTCCAGGCACTCGGCAATGACGCCGTCGCCGAGATTGGCACTGTACTTGACGTTGAAGATCGCGATCCGCATGCCCTGCCTCTGTCTGCCGCCGTCGTCCCGACCGGACCTATTCCGCGGCGTGGCGCGGGACCGGCGTGAGACCGCTCGGGTCGCGCAGCCGCGTTGCGTAGTCGCGAATCCGCGCGCCGGCCGGCTGCCGAAGGGCCGGGGCGCGACGCCGGCTCGCATGAGCGTCCAGCACCCCCTCGACGTGATCGGCCATGTCGCGTGCGAAGCGATCGGAACCGAAGCGGCGTGCATGGGCGACCAGTCGCGCCGGCTCGAAGGCGGTGCGGTCCGCTTCGTCGACGGCCGCGTTGATGGCCTCGACGTCCTGCGTGTCGAACAAAACGCCGGACACGCCGGGCATCACGGTCTCCGTGGCGCCGCCGCGGCCATAGGCGACGACCGGCCGGCCGCTCGCCATCGCCTCCACGGGCACGATCCCGAAATCCTCCTCGCCGGGAAAGATCAGCGCCCGGCACCGGGCATAATGGTGCTGGAGCACCGGGAAGGGCTGCGGGCCGATGATCTCCACGTTGGGGCCGGCCATCGCGCGCAAGGCGCCGAGCATCTCGCCGCCGCCGATGACCACGAGACGGCGGCCGGACCGGTTGAACGCCTCGACCGCCAGGTCCGGCCGCTTGTAGGCCACGAGTTCCCCGACCATCAGATGATAGTTCGCGAGCTCATTGGCGGGGGCGGGCGCGAAGGCCGCCGTATCCACCGGTGGCGCGATCACCGTGGCGGGGCGGTGGTAGTAGCGCTGGATTCGGGCGGCCACGGAATGGGAATTGGCGACGAAGTCGTCGACCCGTGCGACCGTGCTCACGTCCCATATCCTCAGATAATGCGACAGGCTCGGCATCAGCGCTCGAGTGATCGCCCCGGATCGGTCCCGGTAGTCGTGCGACATGTTCCAGAGGTAGCGCATCGGCGAGTGGCAGTAGCAAACATGCGCCGCGTCCGAGGCCGGGATCACGCCCTTGGCCGGCCCAGATTCGCTGCTGATCACGAGGTCATAGCCACGCAGGTCAAGCTGCTCGAGGGCCAACGGCATCAGAGGCAGGTAGCGCTTGTACCAAATCGCGGCCCGCGGCAGCCGGTCGATGAACGTCGTCTTCACGCGGTGCCGACGGATCGTCTCCGACACTGCCTCCGGCACGTAGACGTGGGTGAAGATGTCGGCCTGCGGATAGAGGCGGCACAGAGCCTCGAGCACCTTCTCCCCCCCGCGCATGCCCACGAGCCAGTAATGAATGATGGCGACCCGCATCGCGCACTCCTGTGATAGTGTTTTGCATGGTGGAGAGCTTCGTGGAAGAATGCGGAACTCGGCCGCAGTCGCGTTCAGCATGCTCCGCGGGCCGCGAACACGACGGGTAGCGTTCGGAGAATAATCGCGAGGTCGAGAAGGAAGCTGCGACGGAGCACATACTCGCAGTCGAAGGCGACGCGTTGGGCGTAGTCTACGTCGCTGCGTCCGCTCACCTGCCACAATCCGGTGAGGCCAGGTCTGACGCTGCAGTAATCGTGGATGTGGGTGCCGTAGCGGACGATCTCAGCCTGGACGATCGGGCGTGGCCCGACAACGCTCATCTCGCCGCGCAGGATGTTGATCAGTTGCGGAAGCTCGTCGACGCTCGATTTCCGCAAGACTTTGCCGAGGGCGGTCACGCGCGGATCGTCTCGCAGCTTCTGCGTGCGCTCCCACTCCGCCCGGGCACAGACATTCTCGGCGAGGTGCTTCTCCAGCACCGCGTGGCCGTCCACGTGCATGGTGCGGAACTTGAGGCAATCGAAGCGCTGACCGTTGAGGCCGATCCGCGAATGCCGGAACAGGACAGGCCCCCGGCTCGACAGCTTGATGCAAGCGGCCACCAAAACGAAAACGACTATCAGAATAGTTAATCCCGTTATTGCAGCTGCAACGTCGAAAGCTCGCTTCGTACCAATACGCTCTACAACTTGTGGACGAGCACCGGTTGCTGTCGAGAGCGATGTGCTGTCGCCATCGATCTGTCCGGAAGCGATCGCAAGCTCCGACATGTCCTGCATTGGTCAACTCCGCGTAAACACCGTCGAGGCGGTCGGAAATTCCTTCCGCCAAGTTCACGGGTTGTTAACTTAAATGCATTGTAATGCATTAAAATTTATGTCCGTCAAGTTAGGTGCCGCGCCTGTCCCCAGCGTCTCCGAACTCACACCAGATAAGCGGATATGTCCAAGAACGAAGATGTCTTGCCGCACGAATCCGATCGACTCCGGCCGCGACTGAAGTTTGTTCGACCATGATTGTATGCTACCGCTCTGGTCCATCCGCGGAGCTGATCCGTGAGGATTGCGCGTTGCATCCTCTTTAAATGCAGTGTGAAAGTCAGAGGCGCCTTGCATGATCTCCTTGGTAGTCGTCGCGTTCCTCGTGGGAATCGCCCTGGCGGCCATCGTCGCCCTCATCCCGTTCTCGGTAGTCGGGGTCGTCGTGTTCGGTCTGGCCGTCGTTGTGATGGAACCTGTCAGTGCCGTCCTCGTCTACGTCTGCCTTCAGGCGGGTTTCGTAGCCGGTCTGGTCCTGCGCGCGTTCGCCGGCCGATTTCGCGCCGCGACGGCTCTGAAGGCAGGGTCGAATCCGTCGGCTGATACGCTGCGCGCGCAGGAGTTGCGTCACTAGAGACGTGACCCGGCCACGTTGGGTCGGGTCACGTCTCTAAGCCTTCGTTTTGACGCGCTTCCTTGCGCCGATTCGAACAAAACACGTTTCGCGGCAATGCCCCGTGGTCTTGCGATCGGAACCTGTGACGAACCAAGGACCTGAGCGGGCGACGCGTTGGCCTGCAAACGCGAACCTGCCTAGAGGAGCGCGGCACGGCAAAGACTTCGCGGCAATCCACGCAGGATCGCTGCGACGTCAATTCATCCCGGGCATGAGGAGTCCTGCGCGGTCCGGCCCGCTCGGGCGGTTCTCCGCTTGATGCGGCTCGACCATGCCCACGATCGGGGTGCCCCACGCACAAACAGACTTAAGCCCGGATCAGCATGAGGACAGGCCTCCCGCACAGGCTTAGTGGCCTTGGCAACAGCGACACAGCGCTCCGTAACCGATCGGTATCAGTCCGCGTGAGCGCGCGCAGGGCTCTCACGCCGATCACGTAGGTGATCATCGCCGCAGGGATCGCGGCTGCGAGCGCCCATCGTCCGGGGATCAGGATAAGGCAGAGCCGGGCCGCCAGGGCGGCGAGGCCGGCTGCCAGGAAGAGCTTGGCGAGTTCGCGCAGGGGAGCCCGATATCCGAGCTTGCGTGTGATGAACCACAGGCCGGCGGCGACCATGGTGAGTTGGATCAGAGCCCGCGCCGCGCCGGCGCCCATCAGGCCGAAGACGGGCACCAGTGTGAACCCGGCTCCCACCGCGAGCATCGCTCCGCACAGGCTGCAGTAGAAGACGAAGTCGCTCCTTTCGAGGGCGTTGACGAGATGGGAGCCGACCACGGAGGCGGCTCCGATGGCCGATGCTACGACGAGGAGACTCGCCACGGGGACCGCCGGGCGGAATGCCTCTCCGAACACCAGCGGCATCACCACCGGCATGATCGCGGCGAGTCCGAGGCCGGCTGGGAACACCAGGAAGGCGATGAGGCGCGTCGCCGAGGCATAGGCCTCGCGCAGGTGGTCCACCTTCCCGCTGGCATGTGCCTTAGCGAAATGCGGCAGTAGGGCGCCCGTAAGGAGGAGCGGCCCCTGGGTCGCGAGGCTGGCGAGGGTGAGGCCGGCCGTGAACAGCCCTACCGCCTCGAAGCCCTCGAATCGCTGCAGGAAGTAGATCTCGATCCGGGCCCACACGAACGCCGACATCACCGAGCCGGCCCAGGCGTAGAGCGCGAATCGCCGCACCCGCGCCACGATCTCGCTGGAGGGCCGTAGCGCGCATCCGCGCGTGGCGAGACAGGAGAGCGCGGCCGGAACAGCACCGAGCGCGTATCCCGCCAGTGCTCCGAGGGTGCCGAAGGTCAGGCATCCGGCGAGCGTCGCAGCCATCTGCAAGGCAAAGGCCCAGAGTGTCACTACGGCCGCGGCACGGAACTCCTGCTGCCCCCGGAGAACCCCGAGGCGATACTGGCCCAGCACCTGCGCTGTCGTGGCAGCGCCGAGCACGAGCCAGATCGCGACCCGCGTCTGGCGGTCCTCCCCCGCGAGAGCGGCCCAGACCACGTCCGTCGCTTCTATCCAGAGGGCTAAGGCCGGGGACGCGAAGACGGCGAACGTCACGCCGGCGGCCGCAACGGTTGGCCACAGGAAGCGGCGGGCGAGTGCCCGCTGCACGGTGCCGTCATGTGACTCGGCTATGTACCGCGTCATAGCAGTGGGGAGTCCGAGGCTCGCTACGGTGACCGCAATGGTCACGAGCCAGAGGGCCAGCGTCACGACGCCCGTGCGCTCGACCCCGAGGATTCGTGCGACGATGATGGTGCTGCCCGCAGCCGCCAACGTCGTCGCCAGACTCGCCATCGCTGAAAGAAGGGAGTTTCGCGCGACCTGCCGTGCCATCAGGGCTCCATCTCAGCGCGCGTAGACATGGATGTAGTCGATCAGGAGCACCGATGGATCGGGCGTGTCGGTGATCGGGAAACCGCCGCCCAGAGCAAGGTTGGCCATCACGTAGAGCGGCTGTCGATGCTCGGGCTTCGTCGGCGTGCGCCACACGGCCCGGCGGTTGAAGTAGAAGGTGATCCACTCCTCCTCGACATCGGCGCCGAAGGTGTTGAAGCGCTCGGTCGCGCCCGGCGCCGCATGTCGGTTGGCGCTGCTGTAGCTCGAGCGGGCGTCCTGGCGGTTCCAGACATGCGCCACGGACTTGAACTGGTCCGGGTAGGCTCCGTAATACTCGAGCACGTCGATCTCCGCCGTCGTCGTCGATCGATCGAGGCCGACTAGCCAAAAGGCCGGCCACACCCCGGTCCCCGACGGCATGCGGGCCCGGATCTCAAAATATCCGTAGCGCTGCGCGAACCCAATCCCCTTGGAGTCCACCGAAGCGATCAACCCCGATCGCCAGATACCGGCGACCTTCCGGGCCTCAATCCTCAAGGTACCGCCCGAAACCGTGAACGGGAACCCGGCCACGGGATCGGTGAAACGGGCATCCCCGAAATCGCCGCCCCAGGGCACATGAGCGGTCCAGCGCGTACCGGGCCCGCGGGCGGAGATGTCGAGAGTGTCGAAATCATCCGTGAACGTCCGCGTCCATGCCGACAGGTCGAGTTCCGCCCCGATTATCGGCGCCTCCCCGCGGGATGGTGCGATGGGCACGACGCCTGCAGCCATCAAAACGGAGAGGAACGCAACCGCCCGGAGCGAGTCTGCTGTCACGATATGCATTTCGTTGTGTGGCAATTAATGTGATTGAGATTGCCAAAACGTAACGGCTACGTCTACACTCTTTTTCGAACGGAGTTTCGATCGGGCCGCCAATTGTTCGGTCGTAGTCGGTTTGGTTTCGGTTCCCTCATGTCACGAAGGTGGCTGCCGCGTCATGCTCGACCGAGTTGGCAACACGTCGATCGCAAATTTCGGACATGGCGGTGATTCTGCGGCCGAGGAAACCGTCAGCCTCAGGCAGATCCACCGCTTCTTCAGGCGTTATACTCGGACGATTACCTGCGCGTTGCTGGCTTCGGTATCGGTTGGGAGCACTTATCTTTTCTTCGCGACTCCGATCTACACGGCAATGGCGCAGATTCTAATCGATCCGTCCGAATCACAGATTGTCCTACAAGAGCCTAACCGCCTTGAGACCCCCCTCGACAATGCGCGGGTCGAGAGCCAGATCGAGGTCCTTAGTTCCGAGCGCATCAGCCTGCGCGTGATTCGCGAACAGGACCTCATCGACAATCCGGCCTTCTCGACCGGCGGGTTGTTCAATCCGATCGCACTGATCAAGTCGTTACTGCGCCCGAACACGGATAGC
>NZ_BPRB01000378.1 GCF_022179685.1 Methylobacterium trifolii | reverse complement strand
GGCTACCGATCCTGCGCGCCGGCTTCTTCCTCGCGCGCAGGATCGGTAGCCTCCGGCCCTCGGCTCGCAGGATGCGCCGCTCAGGGCGCGAAGGCCCGCGCCCCGCCCGGCAGGCTGAGCGAGGCCGGCAGTTGCAGGGGACCGGGAACGACCGCCTCCCCGCCGCGCTGCGCGGCGTCCGGGCCGATCCCGCCCTGCACGGCGGCCCGCACCGTCACGGCGTCCCAGGGGCCCGCGATCTCGAACGCGTTGCTGCGTCCCGGCTCGCGCAGGTTGAGCACGGCCCGCGCATCGAGGCGGCGGCCCGGCAGGGACATCCGGCCGCGCAGCGTGGCGGTCAGGTTCGGGGCCTTCAGGAAGCCCTCGTCGATCTCGCCGACGCCGTCGCCGAAGCGCAACGTCACGGCGGCCCGCTCGAAGGCGGTGCGGCCGTTGCGGCGGGCGAGCGCGCCGGGGGCGACCGCGCCGTTGCGATGGACCACGTCGGCGAGGTCGAGCCCCGCGATCGTGCCGTTCTCCATGGCGAGCACGGCGCGCCCGCCGACGCGGGCGGCGCCGCCCGCCGCGTCGCGCCCGCCGCTCTCGAGGGCGAACTGCCCCTGCGTCGGCCCGAGGAGCCAGCGCGACTCGCCGAGGTCGCTCAGCAGGGCGCCGAGGTCGACCCGGTCGAGGGCGCCCTGCGCCCGCACCTCCGTCTCGGCCGGGTCGTCCGCGGACGTCTGCAGGGCGACGCGGCCCTTCAGGGTGCCGCCCTGGAGGCTCGCCCGGTTGAGCGCCACCTCGACGGACCCGTCGCGCACGAGCACGCTGGCGGCCAGGTCCTGCACCAGGACCGGCCCGGCGCGCGCCGCCGCGGCCGAGAGCCGCAGGTCGAGGTCGCCGCCGGTCAGGGGGGCGAGGGCGACCGAGGCGGACCTGGCGCCGGTATCCGGATCGAACATCCGCACGAGGGCGCCGAGCACGGGGGCGAGGTTCAGGCTCTCGGCGGCGAGCGTCGCCTGGATCGAGGCGCGGGGTCCGGCGAGGCTGAGGGAGCCCGCCCCCTCCAGCACGTTGCCACCCACGGTGACGCGCAGGCTCTGCCAGGTCGCGGACCTGCCGTCGCTCTCGAAGCGGCCGTCCAGCGCGAAGGCGCCGCTCAGGGGCAGGAGCGGGGCGTCCCGTCCGATCCAGGCCAGGGTGGCTGGCAGGGAGCGCGTCTCCAGGCGGGCGCGGCCGGCGAGCCGGAGCCGGTCCTCCGCGAGGCCGGCGCTGCCCTCGGCACCGATGCTGCCCTCCGGCCAGGCCAGGGTGGCCGAGAACGGCGTGCGTGCGCCCGCGGCGAAGTCGTTCGGCCGGAGACCGGCGAAGGTCAGGCTGGTGCGGGCGCCGCGCCAGGTCAGGCTCGCGCTCCCGTCCAGGGTGGAACTCCAGGCCGGCCAGGCGACGTCGATGGCGACGTCGCGCGCGTCCCCGTCGTCTCCGATGCCGGCGATCGTCGCGTTGCTGAGGCCGATCCGGTGCGGATGCCCGCCGCCGCCCTGCCGCAGGCGCTCGGACAGGCGGGCCAGCGGCGCGGCCCAGCGCGGGTCGCCTGCCGCGGCGATTCGCGCCCCGTCGAGGGCAACGCTGCCGATCTCGGCTTGGCCGGACAGGAGCGCGAGGGGGCTGAAGACGATGGTCAGCCGGCCGCCCTCGATCAGGACCGGCCCGTCGCGCTCGCCGGAGGCGAGCCGGGTGCGCGTGAAGCTGAGGTGGGGGCTCGGCAGCAGCGTCACCTCCGCCGGACCGTCGGCGGTGAGGGCGAGACCGTAGGGCTCGAGCGCGCCGCCGACGAAGGCGGCCGCACGGCCGGTCTCGACGGACCAGGGCCGCAGGGCCCCGCCGATTCCGGCAAGCGTCAGGGTGCCGAGGCCGAGGGCGAGGATCAGGCGGCGCGGCGACATCGCATTCCGGGCAGGAGGACGGAGCGTGACCGGATCGATCCAGGATGTTTCAGGCCGCCCCTGCCGTAAACATCCGGTCCGGTCGGGCGATTCCCATAGCCCCTTCCATGCGCTTTGTCTGCCCGCGACGCTTTGCGCGGGCGATGAGCTGTGATTTCCTGTTGCACCGCATCACGTCGGCCGCGGCGCCGATCGACGAGGACGGGATCGAGGACAGGGTTCGATGAAGAAGGTCTATGCCGATCCCACCGCGGCGCTCGCCGGGTTGCTGCGCGACGGGATGATGCTGATGTGCGGGGGCTTCGGCCTCTGCGGCATCCCGGACGCGCTGATCGAGGCGGTGCGCGCCTCGGGCGTCAAGGGCCTCACCATCGTCTCGAACAACGCCGGCATCGACGGGGTGGGCCTCGGCAAGTTGCTGGAGACCCGGCAGGTCGCCAGGATGATCTCGTCCTACGTCGGCGAGAACAAGGAATTCGCCCGGCAGTATCTCGGGGGCGAGTTGGAGATCGAGTTCAACCCGCAGGGCACGCTGGCCGAGCGCATCCGCGCCGGGGGCGCGGGCATCCCGGCCTTCTTCACCAGGACCGGCGTCGGCACCAAGGT
>NZ_BPRB01000377.1 GCF_022179685.1 Methylobacterium trifolii | reverse complement strand
TGAACCGCTCCGGGTTTCCCGGAGGCCATTTGGTTTGGGTCAGGCTGCCAAGGCTTGGACCTCGGCTTGGGCATAGTAGCGCGCTTCGGCCTCGGCGGGAGGGATATTCCCGATCGGTTCGAGCAGACGACGGGTGTTGAACCAGTCGACCCATTCGAGGGTTGCGAACTCGACGTCCTCGACCGACCGCCACGGGCCGCGTCGATGGATCACCTCGGCTTTGAACAGGCCGTTGATCGTCTCGGCCAGCGCGTTGTCGTAGCTATCGCCGACGCTGCCGACGGACGGCTCGACGCCGGCCTCGGCGAGGCGCTCGGTGTAGCGGATCGACAGGTATTGCGAGCCCCTGTCGCTGTGGTGCACGAGCCCACCACCCTGGTGAGGACGACGCTCGTGCAGGGCCTGCTCCAAGGCATCCAGCACGAAGGTGGCGTGAGCCGTCCGAGAGACCCGCCAGCCGACGATGCGGCGGGCGAAGACGTCGATCACGAAAGCCACATAGACGAAGCCGGACCAGGTCGCGACGTAGGTGAAGTCACTGACCCACAGAGCGTTGGGGCGCGGTGCCTTGAACTGTCGGTTGACCCGGTCGAGCGGGCACGAAGCTGCCGGATCGGGGATCGTCGTCCGGACCGGCTTGCCCCGCACGACACCCTTCAGTCCCATCGCCCGCATCAGCCGCGCCACGGTGCACCGGGCCACCACGATCCCTTCCCGGCCGAGCTGCCGCCAGACCTTGCGCACGCCGTAGACGTGGAAGTTCGCCTCGAACACACGCTGGATCTCGACCATCAGCGCCGCGTCGCTCCTGGCCCGTGCCGGCAGCTTGCCGGGATCGGCACGCCGCGCGGCATGGGCATGGTACGTCGACGGGGCGATCGACAGGACCCTGCAGATCGGCTCGACCCCGTTGACGGCCCGATGGTCGTCGATGAACGCGATCATGTCCGCGACCGGCGGTCGAGCTCCGCCATGGCAAAATACGCCGACGCCTTCCTCAGGATCTCGTTGGCTTGGCGCAGTTCACGGTTCTCGCGCTCCAACGCTTTGATCCGCTCGCGCTCGTCCGTGGTCGGGCCGCCTCGCATGCCCTGATCACGCTCGGACTGCCGGATCCAGTTCCGGAGCGTCTCCCCCGAACAGCCGATCTTGGCCGCGATCGAATTGATCGCCGCCCATTGCGAGGCATGCTCGCCTTGGTGGTCCAGGACCATCCGCACCGCGCGGGCACGGACCTCAGGGGAATAGGGTGGGGTTCGCTTCGTCATGGCTCCATCCTCTCAAGAGTTGGAGCCTCCGGGAAACCCGGAGCGGTTCA
>NZ_BPRB01000376.1 GCF_022179685.1 Methylobacterium trifolii | reverse complement strand
ATCATCTGACGACGGACACCCACACCTCGGCCGCCCGCATCAGCTTCTGCGCGGTGCGCGCCGTGTAGCTGAGCGCCCACTCGCACCACTGCTCGAATTTCCCGTGGCCGAGGATCGCCTTGGCCGTCAGGAGATCGCGTCCGTTCTCGAGCCATTGATCGTGAGCATACGTCGCCGCGCGCCGTTCGCGCTCATTGATGCGACCGGCAATCTCCTCCAAATCGCGTACACCATTGCGCACATCGATTTGTGCCTTAACGGCGACGCTCGCGACCGCTGGAGTGTCCGAATGAATAGATGCTGAATGTGATAACACCTTGCACCCTCCAAGACACGAGGGCGCTACAGAGGTCGTTCATAACGACCTACGGCATCAACCTCAGGATGGCGGAATTATCCGCCGGTTGTCTATCAGGATGCAGGCGCTCGAAGTCCTGCTACTATGGCACCTCGGCTCAGAGCCTCCCCGGAGCAGGAGGAAACCCATCAAGGCGCGCCAACAAACCTAGAGGCAAAAGCGCTAAACGGCAAGCCTCCTGTACTGACCCATTATGAGACAGCGCAGGCGCATCCGTATTGATTATTGATACAATGCAGTGATACAAAGGTCGAAGTCAGTGCTGCCGTAAGTGTCTGATTTTGTTGTCTACCTTGCTTTGAAAGCCCAATCCTTTCCTGGGCACCAATGTTCTGAGAAGGCCAAGCCGCTCAGAAAGTTAGGCCGAGACAGAGTGTTGCGCTGAACCGACCGTGCTACGCTGGTGTGCAACAGATGCTCTTTCGGATCGTCCGGCCGGCCAAGCGGCGAGACTCCTTTATTCTTCAATTTGTCCGGCGAATCCCGGCTGACGTGCGGGCATTCGCAATTGGTCGAACGCTCTCCATTCCGCTTGGTAAGGAACGCGTCCAGGTCCGCGTCACGCAACCTATGGCGGCTATTCGGTTCTCTCTCTGCCCCCGCGAGCCGAGCGAGGCCAAGCGTCGGCAAGGACGGGTAGCCGCCTCGCGAGAAGAATATTGGACGGCATTGCGGAACGCGCGACCGATCGCTCGCGATCACCGGCAGGCGACGGCGTTGGCAGGCGAACTGTATCGGGCGCGGTCTGGGATTGCCCCGTGTCTGTGGACGGTCAGGGGGTTTGGCTGAACAGGGGCTCGGGTCACGGGTCCGGCTGGGTTTCCTGCACGTGACGACGGGCGAGCGGTATCCGAGCGCCGAGTGCCGGCGCAGCGGGTCGTAGACGCCCTCGATGTCGCTGAAGCAGGCCATCCGCGCCTCGGCCTGCGAGCGGAAGCGACGGCGCGCGAGCAGTTCGCATTCGAGGGTCGGGAAGTCCTGCGACAGGCTCAGCAACCAT
>NZ_BPRB01000375.1 GCF_022179685.1 Methylobacterium trifolii | reverse complement strand
CGCCCCCGCAGAGGGGGGAGGGCGACGCCCGTGCCTCAAATCCCCGCGTACCACTCGTAGCCGCGGTCCTCCCAGTAGCCGCCCTGGCCGTCGCCGATCTTGGAAAGCGACTCCACCACCTCGATCCGCATGACGTACTTGGCCTGCTTGTAGCCGAGCTGGCGCTCCAGGCGCAGGCGCAACGGGGCTCCGTTGGAGACCGGCAGCGCCTTGCCGTTGAGGTCGTAGGCCAGGATCGTCTGCGGGTGGAAGGCATCGGTGAGGTCGATGCTCTCGTAGTAGCGGATCGGCGTGCGCGGGTCCTCGGCCGGCTCCGGCTCGGCCCCGCCGCCCCAGGCATCCGCGCCGTCGCCCGCCGCCGCCACGAGGCGCACCGCGCTCGGGGTCTCGGGCCGGACGCGCGGCAGCAGGCTCGCCCCGTTGCCCGAGCCTTCGAGGCCGCCGCCGGCATATTCCAGGGTGTCGGCGCAGTGGAACACGACGTAGCGCGCCTGGGGCTTGAGGCCCGCGCGGGTCAGGAGTTCGGCGAGCGGCACTCCGGCCCACTTGCCGATGCAGCTCCAGCCCTCGACGCAGTCGTGGCGGGTGGTCTGGGTCCGCACGGGGAGGCCGCGCAGGTCGGCGAGGGTCAGGGAGAGCGGCCGCTCGACGAGGCCGCCGACCTCCAGCTTGAACGCGGAGAACCCCTTGGCCGCCAGCGCCTTGTAGGCCCGGTCCGGCGGGTCGATCGTGCCGTTCGGCTTGAACCAGGGCGAGATCTGCGAATCGGAGAACTCGCGGGCGAGCGAGGCCGGGCTCAGCAGCAGGCGCTGCACGAACAGGTTGGCGTCCTCCCCGAGCCTGAGGGTGCGCCGGCCGGCATCCGTGCCGGCGAAGCGGTCGCAGCCCCCGAGCATGGCCGTCCCGGCGAGGCCGGCACCGAGGGTGAGGAAGCGGCGGCGTTGCATGAGGACGGCCATCAGCGGGGCGCTCCATCCCGGCGCGGGCCGGACCCGAGGCTGAACCAGCCGGTGACCATGCCGCGCATGTTGTTCCAGAACCCCGAGACCAGCACGAGCAGCACGTGCACGATGACGAACAGGACCAGGAGGTTGGCCACGATGAAGTGGACGCTGCGGGCCGATTGCCGGCCGCCGAAGATTTCGGTGAGCCAGGGCCAGGCGGCGTCCATGCCCGGCGACATCGCCAGCCCGGCGAGCACCATCACCGGCAGCAGCACGAGGACGACGACGAGGTAGGTGAGCTTTTGCAGCACGTTGTAGCGCTTGGCCTCCTCCCCTTCCGGGAAGTGCAGGGTGAGGTGCTCGCGGATCGAGCCGCCGAGGTCGCGGATCTGGTCCCCGTCCGGGATCAGGCGGCGGCGCAACTGCCCGCTGCCGATGCCGTAGGCGAGGTAGATCAGCCCGTTGATCACGAAGGCCCAGGCGAACAGGAAGTGCCAGCGCCGGCCGGTGGCGAGGTCCTGGCTCGCGGGCAGCGTGCTCCAGGCGGGAAACGCCCGCTCCTGCGCCTCGCCGGCGAAGTTCGACACGCCGAGGACGCCCGTCGTGCCGAAGGACCGGCCGCCGACCGTGACGATGCCGCGGGCCACGCCGTCCGCGTCCTGCTCGCTGGTGATGGCGAGCGCCGGGGTGTCGAAGGTCGAGGTCGAGCCCCAGTACAGGGCCGGGTGGGCGTTGAAGATCTGCAGGCCGCTCATCAGCAGGACGAGGAGCGTGGCCGCGTTGACCCAGTGGGCGAGGCGAATCACCAGGGGATGCCGGAAGAACCAGACCGGCCCGGTCCCGGCGGCCCGGCTCGCGGAGAGGGTGGAGGTGGACGCCAAAGGGACGCTCGCGTTGCGGGGGAGGAGACGGTCCGGATTTCGTACGGACTCGGAGACCGGTTACGTGGCGCGAGCGCGAAAAGTTGCCAGCCTGCCCCCGCGCCCCGGCTTGCGGGAGCCCCGGCAGCTATCTATCACCGGGCCCACGCCATGACCGATCCCGCGCATCCGAGCTTCCCGCACCGGCACCTCCTCGGCATCGAGGGCCTGTCGCGCCCGGATATCGAGGGCCTGCTCGACCGGGCGGATGCGGCCGTCGACATCTCCCGCCAGGTCGAGAAGAAGCGCACGACGCTGCGCGGGCGCACCCAGATCAACCTGTTCTTCGAGCCCTCGACGCGGACGCAATCCTCGTTCGAACTCGCCGGCAAACGGCTCGGCGCCGACGTGATGAACATGTCGGTGGCCTCCTCCTCGGTGAAGAAGGGCGAGACCCTGATCGACACCGCGGCGACGCTGAACGCCATGCGCCCCGACATCATCGTGGTGCGCCACCAATCGGCCGGCGCCGTGCACCTGCTCGCCCGCAAGGTCGACTGCTCCGTGGTCAACGCGGGCGACGGCGCCCACGAGCACCCGACCCAGGCGCTCCTCGACGCGCTCACCATCCGCC
>NZ_BPRB01000374.1 GCF_022179685.1 Methylobacterium trifolii | reverse complement strand
GCGCGGTGGCGGCAAGCGCAGCGTCGATCTCCGCGCGGTCGTGAACGGCCTGATGTACGTGCTGAGCACAGGCTGCCAGTGGCGGGCGATCCCGAAGGACCTGCCGGCGCGCTCGACGGTGCACGATTACCTCGACCTGTGGGACTAAGGCGGGACGCTCGATCGGATCCATCACACGCTCTACGTTGCCTGCCGGGAACAGGCCGGGCGGGAGGCCAGCCCGACGGCGGGGATCATCGATAGCCAGAGCGTTAAGGCCGCGGAAAAAGGGGGGCCTCGATCGACCCGCCGGGCTACGATGCGGGCAAGAAGATCCGCGGCAAGAAGCGGTACGTCCTCGTCGACACGCAGGGCCTGCTGATGCACGCGCTCGTCCTCCCGCCGACATTCAGGATCGGGATGGCGGCGTGCTGGTGATGGCCACGCTGTTCGGCCTCTGCCCGTTGCTTCCGACCTTTTGCGGAAGCTGGGAACCTCCGCTTACCGGTTAGGGCCTGTCGTCGCCTGAACAAATTGCACAAGTCACGCTGGGTCAGCTGTAAATGACGTCGGTGAAGAGGGGGAACGCCATCCCAAGGTGCGGGACATCCTGCCGGAGCCGGACCCGGAGCCGGAGCCGTCTGAGGGATCGACCGCCCCGGCTCGCGTCCAAGTCGCTTGCCAGGCCCACCGCACTCGTCGAAGTTGTCGGCCAGCACCGGGAAGGATTTATGAAGCCGTTCGCAGCCGCCCTCGTCCTTCTCCTCGCGACGGCCTTCCAGGCGCACGCGCGCGAGTGCTCGACGATCGACGACCCGTTCAAGCGTCTGCAGTGCTTCGACGAGGGCAGCCGGCAGGCGCCAGCGGCGAAGTCGGTCAAGCCGGCGGGCGCCCGCCGGCGGGACTTCGGCGCCTATCGCGTCGACGTCTACCGCGGACCTTCGCGGCAGCCAGACTTCCAGGGGCGGGACCGGGCGTCCGCCGGGTACCGGACGCGCATCCGGCAAGGGATGCAGGGACCTCCCAACTTCGGCGGCCGCCTCAGGGTGATCGAGATCGGGTGCGGGACACGATGCGTGTTCCATCCCGTCGTCGATCTGCCGACCGGCCGCGTCGCGAATTTTCCGATCAACTCCGACGACCATCCGGATCTCGATCTCGACTACCGCCCTGACAGCCGCCTGGTGATCGCGAAATGGCAGACCGAGAAGGGCTGCGGCACCGAAGCGTTCGTCTGGAACGGCCTCGCGTTCGAGGGCATGGGCGAGCGCGACGCGGAGCCCGGTACGACGTGCGGGCCGGACTCCGACAAGCGCCCCTACGAGGGCTTCTGGGCCCTGGACGCCAAGGACTGCAAGGAGCCCTCCGACGGCAACTTCCGGATCGAGGGGACCGCCTACAAGGGCTGGGAGTCCCAATGCACCATCGACCGCGCGACGAAGGAGGGCGAGGGATGGGAGCTCGCGATGTCCTGCGGAGGGGAGGGCGAGACCTGGAAGGAGACCACGACCTACGTGCCGGAGGCCGACGGCAGGCTCTTTGTCCTCGACAAGGGGCGCAAGGTCAGAAGCTACCTGCGGTGCGAGGGCTCCGCCGAGGCCGTCCTGCCCACCGAAGTCGGCATGGAGGCGCCGCCCCCCGGTACGCTGACCGAATGGACCTACGACGCCAGCCGGAAGCTGGTGTGGTCGTGCGACAACCTCGACGAGGGCAAGGGGAAGGCTTGCCTCGCCTTCGCGTGCGACTACAAATCGCCGACGATGACCTTCTTCGCCAGGACGCCTCCGGACGCGGTCGCCGCGCTCCTGGCGCCCGGCTCGGCCGTGGCGATGCCACCCACCGGGACACAGGAGGAGAAGACCTTCGCCAAACTGTTCGGCATGCAGGCCAGGACCGTGGTGCTGGACGGATCGGAACAGCTCGGGCGCTACTTCGACGGCCTCCGGCGCGGTCCGATCTCGGTCTCGACCGACGCCGATCGTTGGTCCTTCGCCATTGAGCGGGGCAAATCTCAGAAGCCGGTGTCGGACTTCAGGGCCGAATGCGTTCCCTGAGGGATCTTCGAGGGGCGGCCGAAGCCCGTGTCGCGCCTGTCTAAACGCCGCGCACGGGCCGCGAGGGAGACGTGTGGACAACCGCGACGAGTTCAAGCGTCTCTTGGCTCCCGCGCGGGCCGGCGCGGGAGCCATGGACGCCGCGGACGAGCGCTGGAAGGAGGCGCTGGCCGCGGCCGAGGCCGTTCCTGTCGAGGACCGGAGGCTTTTCCGCCTGTTCGCCAAGGCAGCCACGAACATGCTCCCCTGTCCACTGAACGCCACAGTCGCCCGGATTGCCGACACGCAGTCGCCGGGACGTGCGCTGGGCATGATCTCGTTCCTGGAACAAAGTGGCCGCATCGCCATGCGCGTTGGCTTCCGGAACCTCCGCGTTGTGGCCATCCCGTCGCTCGGATGGCAGACGCTTCCAGCGATCTGAACGCGGCCTACGTGCAGACGGACGCTGAGCCGCAGCACTTCGAAACGGCGGAATAGGAGCTCGTCCACGCAGGCCGCGATCGAGACGGCGAAGGAGCGGCTGTTCGGCGAAGGCGGCCTCGCGGTCGCCGACGTTTTCATCTTCCCCGGCCGCGACCGGGATGCGACGCCCGAGTTGATGACCGGTCCGGTCTCCAGGGTACTGGATCAACTGGAACGGGGCGACTTCGAAGTCGTGGACCGTTTCGACGATTGAAGCGGAGCGTCCGAAGAACTCAGCGCGAGATCGGTGGGCAAATCGACCGGGGGGCGACTCGAGGTAGTGCCAAACGGATGTGGCGGGGGCACAACGGGCCCGGCCACTCCGGAGCGCGCATGATGCTGCTTAGATCGACCGCCTTCGCTCTCCTCGCCGCATGCGTCTGCATCCCGGACCGGGCGCCGGCGGCGGAGCAGCAAGCAGAGTACAACAGCCCGCTGCCGACTACCGGCGTGGTCCGCTACGGCATGTCGGACTCGTCCATCGGGAAGCTGATTTTCCTCTCGGAGGGAACGGTCGGGGGCAGGATCCTTTTGTCCTGCAAGGCGGGGGTCCTGTGCGAGGTCTGGGGGACCGTCCGGGGCGAGCAGATCGTCCGTGTGGCGAAGGCGATCCCCGTGAAGCCCTTCGCCGGCCCGAGGGACCCGATCGTCTTCGTCTACTCGCACTACAAGGAGGGTTCGGGCGCCTTCTGGCTCGAGGACGACGATCTCGAGAGCCTGTACACGCCGCGGATGGCCGGGCTCATGGTGAAGTCCAGGCGCGCCTCCGAGATCTTGGAGTCCGAAAGCGCCGGTGCCGGCCCCTGGATCCAGTCGCAGGAGTGGATCATCCGCGGCGTGAAGGTGGAGGCCGACGACCGGGGAGCGGGCAAGGCGCTCGCGACGGCGACGTACCGGAACCTCGCCCTGCCGAACCCCAAGCCGGAAACCCTCGCCTTCGACATGGTGAGGACCGAAGGCGGCTGGCGCATCGACGACATCCAGTTCCCCAGGCAGGAGACGGCTCGGTTCGGGACGTCGTCGCGGCTCTCAGACATGCTGAGGATCGAGATCGCCGAGGGCGAGAAGGAAATGCGCGACAAGGTGGCGAAGGCCGCGTCCACCGGCAGCCTCTGCCGGTTCGGCGAGGGCGAGATCTTCACCTGCAGCGCAGGCGGCAAGCAGTACTCGATCTGCACCTCGGGCCAGACCCACGCGCTGCCGCATCAGTGGATCGAGTACCGGGCCGGAACGCCGGCGAAGCCGGAGCTCGTGCATCGCAGCGAGAAGGTGGGTGCACCCGGCAGCTTCTACGGCGCCTTCGAGCCGTTCGCGACGGGCGAGGTGTCCTACGTCCGGTTCACCAAGGACGGCTACGACTACACGGCCTACAGCGACGAGAACTCGCGACCGCAGACCTCGGGCGTGATCGTGAGGAAGGAGGGGCGGCGCGTGGCCAACATCAAGTGCTCCGGGGGCAAGGACGACGCGATGCCTAAGAACGCGTTCAAGATGCCATCGAACATGATACTTGCCGTCCCGTACGACACCGATCAGCTGAACTGAGGCGTCACGATTAGACCGGCAGGATCCGCCAGTCCCTCCCCGATTAGGAACCGATAGATCGATCGGACGACGGTTGTCCGATGCGCGATAGTGGCTTCGGAGTGTTGCCGGACGTCGAGATGAGCGAGGTACTCGGCGAAGTTATCGCGGGAGGCGCCCTGGATTGTCCTCGACCGCGTGGCGGGGAAGTCAGTCCAGCACCGCGCCCTCGTGCGGTAGACGCCGACTTGCGCGGCCACGTTGCGGTAGATGGGCCCGGGATTGCGTTGGGGTGACCAGTTCCGCTGCTCGGCAAACAGTGGATCAAGCGCGTCGAAGTAAGGGTTCACCGGCCTACCTTACGATCATCGCGGCGGCGAAGGCGCGCGCATCCAGAAAAAAACTCTCTGTAGACGATGCGCAGAGGGCCGCCTGCCGCGAGCGTCCGGCGGAGTTCCACAGGATCTTTGCGTGGAAATTTGCGCAGCTCGGGCAGCCGAGCGAGAGATAGACGTAGCAAGGTCTCGGCGGCGTTGCCGAGTGACTTCTTGATTAGATGGCCGGCTTGAACGTCGAACGGGCAGATTGGCGACATGCCTTCGACGGCGCCCGCGGACATCGAAACCGACATGGCCTGCAATCCTCAAGGCTTGCCTCCCATCGGCGCGGCGGCCAAGGAGGTCAAGGGCATAGCGCACACGCTGGAGATGAACGTCCAGGCGATACAGGCGCCCGTGCTCAAGACGCTCGGACACCTCGAAAAACCCTGTAATTGCGGGGTTTGGCTGTTGGTTTGACGCCGCCCGTAGCGTTGGCGTGATCGGACTGGCGTTCTGGCCGTCTGGCGGTGGTCGCGATTGGGCTCAGCGGGCCATCCCGAGGTTGCCTCAGGCCGCCACCGGCCGGGTTTCGATCCAGAGGAAGCGGTTGAGGTTGTAGGCGAGGTTGGCGAGCCCGATCTTGGTCCGGGCTCGGGCCATTCCGATGGTGCGCACGAACAGGCCGAAGCGGTGCTTCTGGCCGGCGAACACCGTCTCGACCGCCGAGCGAACCTTGGAGCGGGCGCGGTTGGCCTTGCGCTGCGCCGGCGTCAGATCGAGGCCG
>NZ_BPRB01000373.1 GCF_022179685.1 Methylobacterium trifolii | reverse complement strand
GAATACGATAGCCCGCAGAGGGGGGAGGGATGCGCGCCGACCGAGATGGTTTCGGTGACGCGGTCTATAAAACGGATGCCCCCGCCCCTCCCAGCGCCTCGTCGAACAGGACCGCCTCGCCCCGTGAGGGCGCGGTCAGAGCCCCCTCCCACATCACGCGGGCGCCGCGCACCACGGTTCCCACCGGCCAGCCCGTGACGGCGACCCCGTCATAGGGCGTCCAGCCGCATTTCGACGCGATCCAGCCGTTGCGGATGGTCTCGCGGCGGGCGAGGTCCACCACCGTCACGTCCGCGTCGTAGCCGACCGCGAGGCGCCCCTTGCGGGCGATGCCGAACAGGCGCTTGGGCCCGGCGCTGGTCATGTCCACGAGGCGCGCCAGCGACAGGCGCCCGGCCGCGACGTGGTCGAGCATGATCGGCACCAGCGTCTGCACCCCCGTCATGCCCGAGGGCGACTCCGGATAGGGCTTGGCCTTCTCCGCCAGGAGATGCGGGGCGTGGTCCGAGCCGAGGATGTCGGCCACGCCCTGCGTCACGCCCCACCAGATCCCGTCGCGGTGGGCGGCGTCCCGCACGGGCGGGTTCATCTGGATGAGGGTGCCCAGGCGCGGATAGGCCTCCGTGCCGTCCAGGGTCAGGTGGTGCGGCGTCACCTCGGCGCTCGCCACGTCCTTGTGGTCGGCGAGGTACCGCATCTCCTCCCGCGTCGAGATGTGCAGGACGTGGATGCGCGCCCCCGTCTCGCGGGCGATCGCCACGAGGCGCTGCGTCGCCTTCAGCGCCACCTCGGGCGAGCGCCAGACCGGGTGGGAGGCCGGATCGCCCGGCACGCGCAGGCCCTTGCGCTCCCGCAGCATCGGCTCGTCCTCGGCGTGGAAGGCCGCGCGTCGCCGGGTGCGCCTGAGGATCTCGCGAACCCCCGCATCGTCCTCCACCAGCAGCGAGCCCGTGGAGGAGCCCACGAACACCTTGATGCCGGCGGCCCCCGGAAGGCGCTCCAGGTCCGCCACCTGCGCGGCGTTCTCGTGCGTGCCGCCGACCCAGAAGGCGAAGTCGCAATGCATCCGGTGGTGCGCGCGGGCGACCTTGTCGGCCAGCGCCTCGGCGCTGGTGGTCAGCGGGTTGGTGTTGGGCATCTCGAACACCGCCGTGATGCCGCCCATCACCGCGGCGCGCGAGCCCGATTCCAGGTCCTCCTTGTGGTCGAGGCCGGGCTCGCGGAAATGCACCTGCGTGTCGATGAAGCCGGGCAGGAGGTGGAGGCCGGTGCAATCCTGGCGCTCGGCCGCAGCATGTCCGGTCAGATCCCCGATCCGCGCGATCCGCCCGCCCCGGATGCCGAGGTCGGCCATGTGCGCGCCGTCCTGGTTCACGATCGTCCCGCCGGCGAGGACGAGGTCGAAGGGCTGGTCCACGGCGAGGCTCCCGGGTGGTTGAGGCTGTGCGGCCAGCGGCTTATGTCACGCACGCTGCCGTGCAAAGCCCTCGACCGCGGCAGCGATGGAGCCGCCATGCCGATCGCCCTTCTGCCGGACCGCGCCCTCGTCACCGTGACGGGCGAGGACGCGACGGCGCTGCTCCAGGGTGTGATCACCTGCAACGTCGAGACCCTCGATGACGCCGAGGCGCGGCTGGGCGCGCTGCTCACGCCCCAGGGCAAGATCCTGTTCGACTTCCTGATCTCGCGGATCGCGGGCGGCTACCGCCTCGACGTGACGGTCGACCAGGCGCAAGCGCTGGCCAAGCGCCTGAGCCTGTACCGCCTGCGCGCCAAGGCCGAGATCGTGCCCGACCCGACCGTCGCGGTGGCCGCCGCCTGGGACGGCGCGACCACGGCGGCCGAGGTCGCGCGCGTGGCCGATGCCCGTGCGCCCGATCTCGGCGCGCGCCTCTACGCGACGGAGGGCGCGTTCTCGGCGGATGCGTCGAGCGAGGATTACCACGCCCACCGCATCGGCCTCGGCGTGCCGGAGGCCGGGCGCGACTTCCCGCTGGGCGACGCCTTCCCCCACGAGGCGCTGATGGACCAGCTCGGCGGGGTGGATTTCAAGAAGGGCTGCTACGTCGGGCAGGAGGTGGTCTCGCGGATGCAGCACCGCGGCACCGCCCGCACCCGCATCCTGCCCGCGACCTATGCCGGGGGCGAGGCCGCCGAACCGGGCTCGGAGATCACCGCCGGCGCGAAGGTGCTCGGGCTCACCGGCAGCCGGGCCGGCGCACGGGGCCTGGTGATGCTGCGGATCGACCGGCTGGCCGATGCCGTGGTGGCGGGCGAGCCCCTGCGGGCGGACGGCAAGGTTCTGGGCGTCGCGCGCCCGGCCTTCGCCACCTTCGCCATGCCCGAGGCCGTGGGCGCGGTGGCGGGCTGAGGGACCGGGTGGCCTTCCCCGAGAGGGCCGGCTAAATCCGGGCCATGTCCGTCGACGGCCTCGTCCATCATCCCGACGGCTGTGCCCGCTGCTGGTGGGCCGGCCTCGATCCCCTCTACGTCGCCTATCACGACACCGAATGGGGCGTGCCGGAGCGCGACGGGCGCGCCTTGTACGAAAAACTGATCCTCGACGGCTTCCAGGCCGGCCTGTCCTGGATCACCATCCTGCGCCGCCGGGAGGGGTTTCGGCGGGCGTTCGCCGAGTTCGACCCGGAGCGGATCGCCCGCTTCACCGAGGCCGACGTGGCACGGCTGATGGCGGATACCGGCATCGTCCGCAACCGCGCCAAGATCGTCGGCACCATCGCCGGCGCCCGCGCCTGGCTGCGGATCGAGGAGAGCGGCCCCGGCTTCTCCCGCTTCCTCTGGGATTTCTTGGAGGACGACCGCCCGATACAATCGGGAGCGGAGCACCGCGGCGCGATCCAGACCGAGACCGAGGTCTCGCGGGCCATCGCCAAGGCGCTGAAGGCCGAGGGCTTCTCGTTCTGCGGCCCGACCATCGTCCACGCCTTCATGCAGGCGGTGGGCATGGTCAACGACCACCTCGTCGGCTGCCACCGCCACGCCCCCTGCGCCGCCCTAGGACGGGCGGCGTGAGCCCGCCCGCGCCGCGGGCCTGGCAGCGCATGCTGTCGGGGCGCCGCCTCGACCTCCTCGACCCCTCCCCCCTCGACATCGAGATCGCCGACATCGCCCACGGTCTCGCCCGCGTCGCCCGCTGGAACGGGCAGACGGCCGGCCCGCACGTGTTCTCGGTGGCGCAGCACAGCCTCCTCGTGGAGGCGGTGGGCCGCCACCTCACGCCGGGCTGCAGTGGGCCCCAGGGGCTCGAACTGCTGCTGCACGACGCGCCCGAATACGTGGTCGGCGACATCATCTCGCCCCTCAAGGCCGCGATCGGCGATTCGTACAAGGGCGTGGAGCGGCGCCTGCTGGCGGCGGTGCGCCGCCGCTTCGGCCTCGACGCGCCGAGCCCGGCCTTCGCCCGCCTCGTCAAGCGGGCCGACCGGATCGCCGCCCATGTCGAGGCGGTGCATCTGGCCGGCTTCAGCGAGGCGGAGGCGGCGCGCTACTTCGGGCGGCCCGAAGTGCTGACGCCCGGCATCCTCGCCCTGGTCGAGCCCTGGCCCACGGCGCAGGCGCAGGCGCGCTACCTCGACCGATTCGAAACCCTCACCGGGACCGCCCCCTGATGCCGACGCTCCACGTCTGCCCCCTCTCGCGCCTGCCCGAGACCGTCGCCGCCACGGGGGCGAGCCACCTCCTGACGCTCGTCAACGTCGGCACGCCGATGCAGCGGCCGGCCGCGATCCCCGCCGAGAACCACAGGACCGTCGGCGTCAGCGACATCGCGGGCGCGATGGACGGCCACGTGCTGCCGGCCGACGCGCATGTCGCGGCCATCCTCGCCTTCGTCCGCGCCTGGCCGCGGGAGAGGCCGCTGGTGATCCACTGCTATGCCGGGATCAGCCGCTCGACGGCCGCGGCCTACGTCACGGCCTGTGCCCTCGCGCCCGGCCGCGACGAGGCCGAGATCGCTCGGCGTCTGCGCGCCGCCTCCCCGTCGGCCACGCCCAACCGCCTGTTCGTGGAGATCGCCGACCGCATGCTCGGGCGGGACGGGCGCATGGTCGCGGCCATCGCCGGGATCGGGCGCGGCGCCGACGCGTTCGAGGGCACCCCGTTCAGCCTGGGGCTCGACGCCTGAACCCATGTCGTGCGATCCGGCGCGGTGTGGCCGAAACGCCGCCGTCGCCCCCGAAAGCGGTGCGCCCCGGCACGGCCCGGAGGCCGGTTGGGTTGCAGCGGCCGCGAACTCCGCCTTAGAACCGGACCAAAGGATGTGCGAGGGATGACCACGGCCCGATCCGACGCGCCCGCTCAAATCGGCGAGATGCCGTTCGAGAAGGCGCTGGAACAGCTCGAAGAGATCGTGCGCCGCCTCGAGCGGGGCGACGTGCCCCTCGACGAGTCGGTGGAGATCTACGAGCGCGGCGAGGCGCTGAAGCGGCACTGCGAGGCGCTGCTGAAGAAGGCGGAGGTCCGCATCCAGCGGATCACCCTCACGCCCGACGGACGACCTGACGGCACGGCGCCCCTCGACGTGGAGTAGGCCGCGCATACAAGACACGAGGTGGATGGCGTGGCGATATCGACGACGATGAGCGATCTCCTGGACCGTGTTGACGAGCCGCGTGCGCTTCGGCGGTTGCCGGAGAGCGAGCTTCAGGCCGTGGCCGACGCGGTGCGTGCGGAGATGGTCGACGCGG
>NZ_BPRB01000372.1 GCF_022179685.1 Methylobacterium trifolii | reverse complement strand
CAAAGGGGTGGGTAATTACGGCGGCGCCGGCCGTGGCGGCAATCGTACCGAGGGCAAGGACGGCTGCGCCAGCAAGTTTCAATCGCATCTGCATCTCCTCTGTTGCGATAGGCTATAAACAAATAATAACCGGAAAGCGTTGCTTGTATAATTATTGCATTTCGTGTCTAATTGTATCACACGCGGCAGACAAGGCGGAATTTAGCTCGCATCCATCAGTCTTTTGCAGGCTGGCGTCAGTGCGCTCTCTGTGATTACGCTGCCTTGCTTGCCGTCCAGCGGCCGCGGCAAGGGATTGGACCGAAGAGGTTCCAGCGGCCGCCTCCCGCGGCTGTCCGGAGGCGGCCTTCGACGGCGATGTCGGCAAGCCCGCTTTTTATGGAGCCGACGAGACGACCGTCCTTGCGGACGCGTCCCGATGCATCGGCCCCGCTGCCGCTCGCGTCATCGACGACGCCGTCACGAATGACGATGGGATACTGGTAGGGACCCGTGCAGCCGCCGTCCTCGACGATGGCGGTGACGGACCATTGTCCGTCGAAGCCCGCCTGCGCTGCGGCCTGGAAAGGCACGGCGCACGCGATGCTCAGCCACAGCGCGGCGAAATTGGGATGGGATGACATCAATTCCTCTCCAGGGCCTGCCCGCTAAACGGGTGGCACGGTGTCGTCCTTATCCTGCGCGAGGTATCGGACCATGAGCTCGCCCGTTGCCCGGGCTGCATAATCCGCGACCGGTTCTCCGGCATGGGGCGGGATGAAGTCGCTGATCCGCAGGCCGCCCAAGGTCTCCATGAGCTCGCGGTGAGCCATGCCGGACTCGACGGCTTCTTGGATCGCCTGCGTCTCGTAGTCCTCCCGGAACACGCTCAGCCCCGTCGTCCCGGGGCGGTCGGCTGGGCCGCCGGCCGCTCGGGACGGATGCCGGACTCAGACGACTCGTTCGGAGGCGTTTCCTCGTAGGGTTCCGACGGCTCGTCCGAACCGAGTGGACGTGCGCCCGGGAATGGCCGCGGCGGCGCCTCGGTGAGGTCGTCGGCTCCGGGTATGGGTTCAGGCGCACTGGAATTGGCCAATACGGAATCCTCCGAACTGTTCGTGATGGGTGGGCCTACGGGCCGAACGTGCGCCCGGAGCGGCACGACGCCCGGCCCTGCGGCCATGCCGGACCTGATCGGGGGGACTCATGAAGTCCGGCATAACTTCGGTATTCGCTCGCCGTTCGCGCCGACGCTTTCGGCGTTGATCGAGAAATATGCCCGCCCCGGGATCGCTCAATGATGCAGGCGCATCATTTTTCTGGGGCAAGACTAGGTAAAATGCAGTTTCCGAGGCGCCCTCACCGAACCGTGCTCGATGGATAGCCCGTTCAGGACGAAGTCTTCGACGTCGCTGGTAAAGCGTATCCGGCCAGGGTCTCGAAGTTCCCGCCGTATCCGAGCGCGACCGCCTTCCAGAACGCCAGCCGCTGGTCGGGCGCGCGTTCCCTCAGGTAGCTGTCGAGAGCGGCTTGCACCCGCGCTGCAACGGGTGCCGGATAGAAGGGCGGGACGGTTCTCGCGGCATCCGGTGCAGGCGTTTGCGCCGTCATGACAGGCCCAGGGCGATGGCGAGGCGTTCCCGCGCCCGGCTGACCCGGCTCTTCACGGTGCCGACCTGGCAGCCGAGGATGGCGGCCGCGTCCTCGTGCCGGAGCCCATCCACCGTCACCAGCAGCAGGGTCTCGCGCTGCTCCACGGGAAGGTCATCCAAGGCGGCCTGCAACTCGAACAGGGCTATCCGATGCTCCTGGTCGGGCGCCGAGGAAAGCGCACCTGCGAATTCCCCGTCAACGTCCTCGACCTCGCGTCGCAAGCGCTTGCGCTGGTTCAGGTGCGTATTGCGCAGGATCGTGAACAGCCACGCGACGAGGTTGGTGCCGTCCTCGAACTGGGACCTGCGCTCCCAGGCCCGCATCAGGGTCGCCTGAACCATGTCGTCGGCCTCCGCGGCGGATCCTGTTCGCGTGCGGGCGAAGCGGCGGAGGCGCGGCACGAGGGCGATGAGATCGTCCCCGAACGCCTTCGTGACCTGGCGCTCCGCCTCGGCGTCGAGCAGTGCGGCCCTGAGCCGGAGCATCACCCGGCCGAGCCGTGTGTCAGGGTCGACAGCGTCGGTTCTCGGGATGAGCTCGTCGAGTTTCCGTCCGATCAGGTCCTGGACGTGGCGGGGCAATCCCTCGCTCGACGAAGGCCTGTTAGAGATTATGCTTAAGTACATGTGAGGAAATTCAACCTTCTTCCGGGAAACGACCGGATCTTTCCGCCCCTCTACGGTAGATATGCGTGGCCGGTTTTGGCTGATCGTTCACGATCCCGTCAATGATCCAGATATACCAGACAATCATTCCCACTCACTGGAACCGTGCTCCGCACTCGCCTGTTACGGCCTCGCTTGATCCAAGCGGTGTGAGGGTGATTGAAGGTGACGGTTGGCATCGACAGGCATGAGCTTCGGCAGATCATAGCCGGCCTCAGTGAGGGCGTGATCCTGGTCGAGCCCGACCAGACCATCGCCTATGCCAACGAGGCCGCGCTCGCGATGCACGGGGCGGAGACCGTCGGTGAGCTCGGCGAAACGGTAGAGGCATACCGCAAGCGCTTCGCCCTGCGCTACCGCAACAACCACACGCCGAATCAGTATCCAATGGAGCGCGTAGTCTCCGGAGAGCGCTTCCACGACGTCATCGTCGACGTGAAGCGCACCGATAGGCCGGACGTCGACTTCGTCCACTCCCTGCGCAGCCTGGTCGCCACCGACCGCGAGGGCAATCCGAGCTGTCTCGCGCTCATCCTCAAGGACGTCTCTGACCAGTTCGAGGCCGAGGAGCGCTTCGAGGCTACCTTCAACGCCAACCCGGCCCCGGCCGTAATCTGCCGGCTCTCGGACCTGCGCCACGTCAAGGTCAATCTCGGCTTCCTGGAGATGACCGGGTACACCCGCGACGCCGTGATCGGCCGCAGTGTCTACGAGATCGACGTGCTGTCTGGCGCCCGCAGTCGGGATCTCGCGATCTCGCGCCTGAACAGCGGGAGTACTATCCCTCAGATGGAGGCCTGCCTCGACCTGCCTGATGGCGGATCGCGCTACGTCATCGTCGCCGGACAGCCCATCGAGTTGGGCGACGAGCCCTGTATGCTGTTCACCTTCGCCGACTTGGACCTGCGCCGGAAGGCGGAGACAGCCCTGCGCCAGAGCGAGGAGCGCTTCGCCAAGGCGTTCAACATGACCCCGGTGCCGACCCTGCTGGTGCGCGCCGACGACTTCGGTGTCACCGGCGTCAACGAGGCTTTCACACGGGTGTTCGGCTATAGCGCCGACAAGGTGTCAGGGCGCTCGCCAGCGGACCTTGGGCTCTGGGTTCACGAGGCAGCCCGGATCAAGTTCGAGTCTGCGTTGGCGCGCACCGGTTACGTGCTCGGCCTGGAGGTTTGCCTTAAGCACGAGGACGGCACCAACTTCGATTGCCTGGCCTCGGCCGAGCGTGTGGAGATCGGATCTGAGACCTTTGCCCTGATGGTCCTGCAGGACATCACCGAGCGAAAACGTACCGAGCGCGACCACTTCGAGGCCATCGAGGCGGTGATGGCTGATACCTCGTGGTTCAGTCGGGGGCTGATCGAGAAGCTCGCCAGCCTGCGCCGGCCAGGTAGCGAGCATCAGGACGGCATCGTCCCGAACGTCTCCGTGCGCGAGCGCCAGATCCTCGACCTGATCTGCCAGGGGCTTGGGGACGACGCCATCGCAAAGCGATTGAACCTGTCCAGGAACACGGTGCGGAACCACTCGGCGTCGCTCTACCGGAAGCTCGACGTGCACAAGCGCTCCGAGGCCATCGTCTGGGGCCGGGACAACGGATTCCCGTTAGCCCAGCCAAGCAAATAAAACCCCTCAACTAGTACATCTGCATCATTGCCTGCCGGAAATGGAGGGCCACTTGACGTGTATGTCAATCGCCCAGGCTTTGGAGCATTTCGTGACCTCGCAGAAGACGACCGACACCTCCGACAAGCTCAAGGGTTCGATCAAGGAGGCCATCGGCAAGTTGGTCGGCGATCCCAAAGTCGAGGCCGAGGGAAAATCTCAGCAAAAATTACCGAAGTACAACGTGAAACCGAAGCAATCTTCTAAGCCGTAGTTAAGGTTTCGCGTCGCACCTCATGAACATCATCATCTCCGAACACGGGAACAACGACATGGTTGACACAGATCGCATCACCGGCGCCGCCAAGGAGCTCGGCGGCAAGGTTCAGGGCACGGTGGGTGACCTCACCGGCTCGAAGCGCGACTCGGTCGAGGGCCGTGCCCGCGAGGCGCAGGGCGCCGCCGAGAACCTCTACGGCCAGGCCAAGGACACCGTGCGCGACGCCGCCGAGCATGTCGCTGACACCGCCCGCGACGTCGGCGGCAAGGCCCGCGATACGGTCGGCAACCTGATTGGGTCCGACGACGTCGAGGACCGCGCGCGCCGCGCCCAGGGTGCCGCCAGCGACACCTACGAGCGCGGTGAGCGTTACGTCCGCAGCGCCGGTCGCGATGCCTACGACCGGGCCGAGGACGCCTACGAAAACGGCGGCCGCTACCTGCGTGAGGGTGGCCGCGAGGCCACCAGCCAGATCGTGGAGCACCCCATCGCCGCTCTGATCGTGGCTGGCCTCCTCGGCTACGGCCTCGGCCTGCTCATCCACCGCCGCGACTGATCTCAACGCTGCAATTGATCGGTCCGACCACGCCGGGAC
>NZ_BPRB01000371.1 GCF_022179685.1 Methylobacterium trifolii | reverse complement strand
GCGGTTGATTGCGTCCAACGCCTCCTGTTCGATCAGCGTCACCTCGCGGGTATCGGGTTTGGGCGAGTAGGTGCCGGAGCCGAGATAGTAGCGGTCGCCCTCGATGCCGCGGCCGGCGACGCACCGGGCCTCGACGCGTTCCTCCATCTCGTAGCTCGCCGCCGGGGCGATGTGGATGGCTAGCAGCGTACCCCGCCAGCCGACCGCGCCGCCGGGCACGCCGACGGCGACGGAGCCCACTGGATGCGCGAAGGCCTCGACCATGCGCGGGGGAGAAAGATCAGTCATTTTCACGTCCTCCTACCGTGTCGCGAGGGCGATCGCCTCGATCTCGACCAGCGCGTCGCGCGGCAGTCGGGCGACCTCGATCGTGGAGCGGGCCGGGGCATCGCCGGGGAAATGCTCGGCATAGACAGCGTTCATGGTGGCGAAGTCGTTCATGTCTTTCATGAACACCGTTGTCTTGACGATTGTCGCGAGGCTCGCGCCGCCGGCTTCGAGCACCGCGGCGAGGTTGGCGAGCGAACACCGGGTCTGGGCTTCGACACCCTCGGGGAACGCACCCGTCGCGCGGTCGATCGGAAGCTGGCCGGAGGCGAAGACCAGATCGCCGACGCGGGTCGCCTGGGCATAGGGACCGGCCGCGGGCGCAGCCGCGTCCGTTTTGATAATCGTCCTGTTCATACGTCCTCCGCAAGGTCAGCACCGATGCCGGCCATCATCTTCGATAATGGAGAAAAATCCACCATTTTGGAAGCCGAATGGGCCCTGGAAGACCTCTCGGCTGCGATGATTCGCAGCGATGAGTCAGTTCAGTCAATCTGACGGCGCGCTGTCTCTGGCGCTGAGATTGCTGCCAGCAGCGTCACGCAGGCCAGCACGATCAGGTAGACCGAGATCGGCCAGGTCGCGCCCGATGCCCAGGTCAGCAGGGCAGCTGCGATGAGTGGCGTGAAGCCGCCGCTGAGCGCCGCCCCGACCTGAAAGCCGAGCGAGGCGCCGCTGTAACGCAGCCGCGCATCAAACAACTCCGACATCCAGGCTGCTCCCGTCCCGAACATGATGCCCTGGCCGAAGCTCAGGGCGACCGCGATCGTGAGAGCGATGATCGTCGGGTCGCGGGTGTCAAGGAGTTGGAACAGCGGGAAGGCGAAGACGATCGAGAATAGACAGGCGGCGACGAATAGCGGTCTCCGTCCGAAGCGATCCGAAAGCCATCCGAAGGCTGGGATCGTGAAAAGCTCGATGATGGCAGCGATCAGGATGCCGTTGAGAACGACGCCGCGTGGCAGGCCACGTG
>NZ_BPRB01000370.1 GCF_022179685.1 Methylobacterium trifolii | reverse complement strand
GGCCTCGCCCAGCAGGGCGTCGTAGGCGGGGTTCGACCAGCGGCCGGCGTTCATACCGTCGTTGCCGGTGAGGAGCAGGAAAAGGAAGTTCTGCGGGTCGGAATAGTCGGCGATCCAGGACATGCGGGCCACGTCGAAGTCGCCGCCGTCGCGCAGGTGGGCGAAGTGGGTCTTGGCGTCGGTGTAGACGAAGCGGGTCTGGATGCCGAGGTCGCGCCACATCTCGGCGACGGCCACCGCCGTGTTGCGGTTGTTGTCGCTGGTGTTGAAGCGGTACTCGACCCGCAGGGGCCGCCCCGGCCCGAAGCCGGCCTCGGCGAGCAGGACCTTGGCCGTCTCCTCGTGGTCGATCGGCAGGCCGGTCCGCCCGGCGGTCTCGGGGGGCGTGCGGTAATTGTCGAGGCCGGGCGGGCAGAGGGAATAGGCCGGCGCCATGGTGCCGCCGGACAGGGCGTCGGCGAGGTATTCCCGGTCCAGGGCCAAGGAGAGCGCGCGCCGCACCCGGGCGTCGTCGAAAGGCGCCTTGCGCGTGTTCACGACGAGGGCCTGCACGCCCAAAGCCGGCCCGAGCACCACCTGGTCGCCGAAGCGGCGCTTCAGGGAGGCCATCTGGTCGCCGGGCAGGTCGGCCAGGGAATCCAGCTCGCCGCCGGCGTAGCGGCGCACCGCGCTCGACAGGTCCGGCGTCGGGACGAAGGCGACCCGCGGGATGGAGACGTCGTGGGCTGCGTGGAAATGCGGGTTGCGCTCGAGGGTGATGCGGTCGTTCGGCACGAGGTCGAGGAGCCGGTAGGCCCCGTTCGAGACGAGGTTGCCCGGCCGGGTGAAGGCGTCCCCCCAGCGCTCGAGCGAGGGGCGGTGCACGGGCAGCGCGGTCTGGTGCGTCAGGAGTTCGAGGAGGTAGGGGGTCGGCTGGTCGAGGGCGACCACGACCGTGCGCGGGTCCGGGCTCGACACGCCGAGCGCCTCTGGGGGCGCCTCGCCGCGGTTGACGGGGCCCGCGTTGCGGATCGGGTAGAGCACCTCGGCGTATTTCGCCCCCGTCTCGGGCGC
>NZ_BPRB01000369.1 GCF_022179685.1 Methylobacterium trifolii | reverse complement strand
CCGCAGAGGGGGGAGGGGAAACCGCGTTCCGGAACAGAGACTTACCCTGCCCCCCCCCGGCACGGTCCGTCAATCCACCAGCGCGGCGTAGGTCATCACCCGCAATTCCCGCCGGATCGGCAGGGCGGAGGAGGGCACGAGCTGGGTCAGCAGGACCACGGCGAGGTCCTCGGACGGATCGATCCAGAAGGCGGTGCTGGCCAAGCCCCCCCAGGCGACCTCGCCCGGCGAGCCGAGGATCTGCGCGCGGGCCGGGTCGAGGGTGACGGAGAAGCCCAGGCCGAAGCCGATGCCCGTGTAGGAGGTCTCGGCAAAGCGCGGGGTGCCCATGGCGGCCAGGTCCCCGTCGAGGTGGTTCATCAGCATCAGGGCCACGGTCTTGCGGCCGAGCAGCCGCACGCCGTCGAGTTCGCCCCGGCCCAGGATGAACCGGCAGAAGCGCATGTAGTCGGCGGCCGTCGAGACCAAGCCGCCACCGCCCGAGGCGATGGCCGGCGGGCGGGCGAAGACGGTGTCCACCGCGTCGTCGAATCGGGTGAGCCGGCGCTCGCGGTCGTAGACGTAGTTGGCGGCAAACCGCGGCATGTTCTCGGGCCGCACGAAGAAGTCGGTGTCGACCATGCCGAGCGGCCCGATCACCTTCTCGCGCAGATAGTCGGCAAACTCCTGTCCCGAGACCACCGCCACGAGGTGCCCGAGCACGTCGGTGGCGATGCTGTAGTTCCAGGCCGCGCCGGGCTGGGCCAGCAGGGGGGCCTGGGCCGCCTTGGCGACCATGCCGGCCAGCGTCCCCTCGGTGCTGAGGAAGTCGATGCCCTGGGCCCGGTAGGCGGCGTCGACCAGGGTCGCCTCCATGAAGCCGTAGGTCAGGCCGGCGGTGTGGGTGAGGAGGTCGCGGATGGTGATGGGGCGGCGCGCCGGCTCGGTCTCGATCCGGGCCCGGTTGCCGCCGGTGGCGACCCGCATCGCGGAGAATTCCGGCAGGAAGCGCGAGACCGGGTCGTCGAGCTGGAAGCGGCCCGCCTCGTAGAGCTGCATCACCGCCACCGAGGTCAGCGGCTTGGTCATCGAGTAGATGCGGGTGACGGTGTCGCGGGTGAAGGGCGTCCGCCGGGCGATGTCGGACAGCCCGTGGGCGCGGCCGAACACGGTGCGCCCGCGTCGCGCCACGGTGACCGACAGGCCCGCGAGCTTGCCGTCGTCGACGAGCCGGCGCATCCAGCCGTCGATGCGCTCCAGCCGCTCCGGGCAGAAGCCCACCGCGCGCGCATCGGTCTCGGTCGCATCCGCCATCAGGGGGTCCTCGTCAGATCTGTCGAGGTGATGTAGCGGGCCCCCGGCCACGCGCCAACGGCGGCCGGGAGGGATCGGGCCGATGCACCGCCACGGCCAGGCCCCCAATCGCGAAGAGCGGCGGGCGGGCGAGGGTTCAGGAGGCGCGGCGGGCCACGGTCGCGGGCTCCGCGTCGGTGTGGCGGTGCTCGCAGGTGACCTTGAGGTAGCGGTTGTCCCCGCCCGGCAGGCCGGCGGCCGCCGCCATGGTCTGGGCGTGCATGATGCACTCCATCGGCGTGCGGGCCGGGGCGACGATGACGTCGAGGGCGGTGTCGCGGGAGCAATCCTGGGCCAGCAGGGTGCCGGCGCAGACGAGGGCGACGGAGAGCAGTTCAGGCATGACGGACCCCTTGTTCGAATGATCGAAAGGTCCGCGGGGTGCTCCAGCGTTCGAGCCACCGCGTGATTGTTGCCTGAGCGTCGTCTCCCCGGTCTCGGTCGTCTCCAGGCAGGGTCCGTGCCAGCCACTGCGTGGCCGATGCCACAGGGCCCTGCGTTTCGTGGCGGTTCGTCCCGGTTTTCTTGCCGGGCCTGTTGCCGCCTCAGCCCCGCGCCGCCAGCCAGACCGGCTCCGGCTCTTCGGCCGGCAGCAGGGCGGCCACGGCGTCGAGGTCGACGACGTAGTTGTCGGTCAGGAGCTGCCACATCTCGGTGGCGGACCCGGCCCTCGACCGGAACCCGTCCAGGACGCGGGCCAGCGGGCCGGCGTTGACCAGGATGGGACGTGCGTGGAGCGGGTCTGCGTTGAGCATCGGTGACGGTCCTGAGCGGCGAGGATCATCGTCGCAGGGCATGGTTAACGAAACTTTATCGGCCCGGACGCACGGAGGAACCCGCCCGGCCGTCTCCGGCCGGCCCCCACATTTCCGGCACGATTGCGGGGCAAGGACGGGCCGGATCACGAAGGCATCCGATGTTCGCACAGGCCGAGCCGCAACCCGTCGCCCCCAAGCGGAGCGCGACCGAATCGTACCTGCACGTCCTGTACGCCCTGATGCTGCGCGACATGCGGACCCGGTTCGGCGGCTCGCACTGGGGCTACGCCATCGTCGTGCTGTGGCCGGTCACGCACGTCTTCATGCTGGTGCTGATCTACGTCTTCCGCAACGTGCCGGCGCCCATCGGCGACAGCCGGGCGGTGTTCTTCGCCAGCGGCGCCGTGCCGGTGCTGATCTTCCAGTATATCTCCCGCGAGGTGATGAAGGCGGTGATGGCGAACCGGCCGCTGACCTACTACCCGCAGGTCAAGCTGTTCGACGTGATCTTCGCCCGCATCCTGGTCGAGATCGTCACCGGCTTCCTGGGACTGCTTGTGGTGTCCGCGATCCTGGTCTCGGCCGGGGTCGACCCGCGCCCGGCCGACCCCTTCACCGCCGTATGCGGCTACCTCGCCGCGATCCTGCTCGGGATCGGCGTGGGCACGATCAACGTCAGCATCGTGGCCTTCTTCCCCGCCTGGGCGATCGGCTACGTGCTGTTCAACATCGTGGTCTACATCACCAGCGGGGTGATGTTCCTGCCCAGCTTCCTGCCGGAAAAGATCTACTCGTTCCTCAAGTACAACCCCGCCGTGCAGATCATCGAGTGGGTGCGGCTCGGCTATTATCCGGGCCTGGGGGTTCAGGTCGACAAGGCCTACGTGCTCCTGTTCGCCCTCACCAGCCTGACCATCGGCCTGCTCCTCGAGAAGCACGTGGTGCGCAAGATCTCGTGACGCCGCCGCGCCGGGCGGCCGCAAGCCCGGACGCCCTCCGTCCCCGGATTGCACAGGGGCGGGGGTGGGCAAGCGCCGCCGGTTAACCATGCCGGCGCGCAGGCGCGGTCCGCCAGGCCCGGATCGCTGCCGCGCTGCAGCACAACCTTGCCTTTTGGCAGCCGATCTCCGACAAACCCGGTGTCCCGAAGGCCGCCTGCGGCCCGAGGCCGTGGCCCGGACCTTCGGGGCCGGAGAGCCGCGTCGAAGGAAGACGATCCCATGCTCGATTACGCACAGGCCCGGCGCCTGATGGTCGATTGCCAGTTGCGGACCTTCGACGTGAACGACGTCGCCGTGCTCGACGCCTTCGACGCCGTGCCGCGCGAGCGCTTCGTGCCGCAGGGGCGCGAGGCCTTCGCCTATATCGACCAGAGCCTGCGCCTCACCCCGGTCTCCGACGACGCCCGCTTCCTGCCGGCGCCGATGCTGCTGGCCCGCATGATCCAGGCCCTGACCCTGGGACCGGGCGTGCGCGTCCTCGACGTGGGCAGCGGCTACGGCTACGCCGCCGCCCTGATGGCGCGCCTGGGCGCCCGCGTCACCGCCCTGGAGGCCGCCCCGGACCTGGCCGCCGCCGCACGCGAGCGCCTGGAGGGCATCGCCGAGGTGGTCGAGGGCGGGCTCGCGCAGGGCCTTCCGGACAAGGGTCCCTACGACGCGATCCTGGTCAACGGCCGGGTCGAGGTGCGGCCCCAGGCCCTCCTGGACCAGCTCGCCGACGCGGGCCGGCTCGTCTGCGTGCTCGGCCGCGACCGGGCCGCGAAGGCGACCCTGTTCGTGCGCGCCGGCGACGCCTTCGGCGCCCGGCCCCTGTTCGACGCGGCCCTTCCGGGCCTGTCCGCCTTCGCGGCGGAGGCCGGCTTCGCCTTCTGACGACCCCCGCTCAACGGCCGGAGGTGTCGCCTTTATGCGCCACCCCCCGCCGATTCGGACTCGGGACGCCGCTCCGCGTTGGGCGGCGTCTCAATTTCCGGCTAAGGTCGAGCGCAGGGCGGGCTTGATCGGGTGGGCGTGTAACTCCGCGCCATGGTCGTCGCAGGACGGACATCCGGCTCAATCGAGAAACCGCAAGGGCTGATCGACGTGAAAGAACGCATTCCTGCGACGCGCTCCGTGGTCCGGCTGGCCGGCATCGCCGT
>NZ_BPRB01000368.1 GCF_022179685.1 Methylobacterium trifolii | reverse complement strand
ACGTGGCGGCGCCGGACAAGGAGCAGACCAGGGTCATCCCCAGATCTGCGTGATAGCGACGACCTACACCACGTGCCAGCCGCCGAGCCACCCTTACACCAAACCCGGCGACGAACCACCTCAATGGAGCAGGTCAAAGCGGGCAAGAGCCACCAAACTGGGCAATCACAATCCTCACAGCCTCGCTTGTATACGACGCACTCCACCCACCTCGAACCGGCACCGGCTCTAACGAGTTGCACCTCATATCACAAATCTGGTAGCTTGAACATCTTCGAGAACTCCGAAGGCTTGGGATCGTCGCGTATGAAAGCAAAAGACAATCGCACAATATTTTCCAGTATAATAAGCAAATGGACTGTTAAAATACGTAAAAAAATTATATTTATTTCCCGCACAAAAATATACACTGGCTCAATATCAGCAGCGATTTTTTTACAATCATACCTAACCTCGAAAAACAACAAATTTGGACCTAATTCAAGCGAAAAACTTATCAACGAGGCAGTATTTGTTTTGGATGATCTAGAGACAGTCTGGTCGCGCAATCGCGCTACTATAGATAGCTCAGGAATTTTCGATGACAGGTGGTACTTGGAAGCCTATCCAGAGTTACGTTGTACAGGCTGGGATCCTTTAGACCACTTTACAACATTTTGCTTAACACAACAAACATCGCCAAATTCGACTTTCAATATAAAAGCATATATATCAGAACATCCAGAGTTGCTGACTAGCAAATTACACCCAATTATAGATTATTTGAACAATAGATCCGTAAGCCATAAACATTATCTTGCAGCCACGACAAGTAGCTTCCTGCTCCCTGATTTTCAAGAACTTCTCTTGGAGTCCTTATTGTTTGATGCAGAATGGTATTCGACAACATATCATGATGGGAGACTCAATAACTCTGAAGCGTTAGATGCGTATATTGAGGTAGCTCATCTTAATGTACATTCGCCAAGCCCATTTTTCGATCCGTATTATTATATCGAAAACTATAGCAAATTGTTTAATGAAAACATATCAGCGATTGAACATTATCTCTTATACGGGATTTCTAAAGGATATCGGCCAAATCCATATTTAGACCCATTATGGTACCAAACAAATTATCCGGATGTAGCTGATAGCGGATTGAGCCCTGTGCAGCATTACATCAAATATGGTGCTTACGAGGGTCGGACGCCGAGCAAAGAAATTTCGCTTGAGAATTATGTTGCGGACCATCCAGATTCCGAATTATACAAACAAGGATCGTTAGCTCATTATCTGACATATTATTGGCCGGCTACTGGCCAATTGCCTAATAACAACAGTAGATACATGGATGAATTTCGCGTCAGAGCTCTAGATTTTCTTAGTTTTACTATAATAGTCCGAACAAGCAGCCGAGGAAACATAGGCCGAACTTTAGAAAGCCTTACACGACAGGGACGAGTTCTTTTTGAGGTTATAATCGCGAACGATTTGCCTGAAGTTGCTGTTGATATTAATAAGTTAGCACATATTTGGCTTGTGAAACCGTGGATGGGTACGAGCAGTCGCGTCCTACCTAAGATTCTGCACTTTCCAAATGCAGTCAAAAGTGCAAAAGGTTCGTATATCATAGTCATTGAAGAAGGAGATATAGTGAAAGATTGTGCTTTATCATTGTTACGCGATGCAATGATAGAGGGGAATGCAGATATTGTATATTCCGACGAAGAAGTTGCAGGCAATGGTGGAGTTGGACCAACATATATACTAAAACCTGAATGGTCTCTGGAACTTCTTCTTTCATACAATTATTTTGGACGAATTACTGCTATTCGTTCCTCTCTAGTTGAGGGGATGCTACTTACTGAGACGACGGGTGCAGCATGTGAATGGGATTTGAATCTGAAAGCTAGTGAGCGGGCAATAAATATTTGTCGATTGCCCGTTGTATTATGTTATCGAAGTGACGTCTCTAGTTTGGATTACAATCGTTCTTTATATTATCCTGAAAACTATAAGAAAGTATGCGAACTATACTGGCAACGCCAATGTATTGCTGCGCAAGTATCCGTCTTGGCCAGCGGCGCTATTTATTCAACGTGGCAACTTAATATTTATCCGCGCGTCTCTGTGATAGTACCGAATCGTGATTCACCAGATTTACTCAGGTCAATATCTCAAGGATTACTCGAAAAAACGCACTATAATAATATCGAGTTTATTATAGTGGACAATCAATCTACAAATATTGCTACATTAAAACTTTATGAAGAGCTTGCATTGAATGGGTTCATTATAATACCATACAATGAAGAATTTAATTACTCTCGAGCGTGTAACCTTGGCGCGCGCGCGGCTTCTGGGGAGCTGTTGCTTTTTTTGAATAATGACATCGAAATAATTACTGAAGATTGGCTTGAGGAGCTTGTACGATGGGTGCAGCGCCCTGGTGTTGGCATTGTTGGAGCTAAACTTTTGTATCCAAATGGAAATATTCAACATGCGGGTGTAGCGCTCGGAGTTTTCAAATTAGCCGCGCACATTTTCTGGAATCACAATAACAATGATAATAATTGGGGTATATTTGGATCTCCACATGTATTAAGAAATTATACATCGGTGACGGGTGCATGTCACTTAGTTTGGCGAAATGTGTATGATATCATTGGCGGTTATGACGAGAGCTTTACTCTTGCATATAGCGACATAACATTTTGCCTTGACGCACTTAAAGCTGGATTCAAGACGTTATACGTGCCATATAAGCCTTTAATACATCACGAGGGCGCCTCGAGAGGTAGTCGAACGCCTGCGAGTGATCAAATATTGTTTGCAAAACGGTTACGCAACTTAGGAATCGACTATGATCCCTTCCATCACCCTAATCTTGATGTTCAAAGTTTTATACCTATTATGCATTCTAGCGCTAAAGCTCCCCGTGTAGTCGGTCAAATGCAAACGGATATCTCTGATTTTATTGGCGGGACAGCCCATACCACCAATCTTGATTTGTTTGACGATGGAGCCATAGCTTCAATTGCCAATCTAAATTGGAACAAAATCTTTTGGACGCCGAATTTAAATCTTTCTACCGCTGAGTCAGAAGTGGGCGCGAGAATTTTACTGTACTTTTTGAGACGTCGACGTGATCTAAGGCGGAAATTCCCTCGAGCGCTTTCGGAAGGGTCACAAGGTGGATATGCAAAATGGGTTAAAAACATTGGATGGGATCTACTAAGACTTGATCCGACATTACGGTACTGTGTTGACTTGGCATTTGCAAATAATTTTGGACAAAAATGCCGGCAATTCTTAGTCAATGACGGTCCGAGAGATGAATTTGAGCCACTAATTATTTTACCAGATGGTCGTAAGACAGCCTGTCAAAAACTTTTCGCTCAAGTGAAAATTGGATTGCTTAGCGAAGTCGCAGTTTGGTGGTATCTTCTTGAAGCGGCTGAAGAACCTATTCGTGATCTTTATGTTGCTTGGGCAGTAACTCCATTATGGCAAGAGAAAGTACCGTTAGGAGGAACAGTATTCGGAATGAAAGATCTCGTGATCTGGTTTAGCGAATATTACAGCATTAGTGATGATTGGCTTTACAGGCAATACATTCCAAATATTATGAGTGACATAGATCAACTAAAGTTACTTTTTCGTACGGATCAAGATATACAGCGTCTCTATCCTCAAGCCTTGCGCGATGTAACGGTTGCTCGTAGTTTGTTAAGATATCTTGCATCTCCGGCATCCGGACAAACCGTCTTTGCGAGACAATGGTGTGAAGTGCGTGATGAAAATAGTTTGGCACAAGGTCTCGCCCGCCCAGGGGTTAATGTCATCGGGCATTTCTCGTATACATCTGGTCTGCAAATTTCATGCAAAAGTATTGTTGCAGGGTTAGAGCAAAGCGGGTACGGATATACCCTTCGGGACGTTCCAGTCAATCCATTGATAGATTCTAGTGCATTTGATTTTTATCTAGGATGTGAAGTCCACGATAAAACACTTATCCATATCCAACCGGAGCCATTTTTTGACGTGTCATACGCTCGTTCCGGCCTAAATAAATCCAAACAAGACAAATATCGTGTAGCGTACTGGTATTGGGAATTCGAGGACATTCCTAGTTCATGGGATAAGGCTGCTTTCGCATGTGACGAGATTTGGACTGCAACTGAATTCATTGCTACTGGCCTTCGTAAACGATTCACTCAACCTGTAAATGTATTATTCCCAGGCATAGAGATTTCTCCGTTTTTATCAATGAAGCGCGCAGATTTTGGAATAGATCAAAAGGAATTTGTTTTTATATTCTCTTTTCACATGGTTAGCGTAATGGATCGCAAGAATCCGATCGCTGTAATTCGATCATTTCGCCTGGCATTCCATGATTGTCGTGATGTTAGCCTAATCATTAAGGTATCGTTTGGTGATCGGCATCCAAAAAATCTTGAAATTCTCAAGCGCGAGGCAAAAGGTGGTAAAATTCTAATTATTGATGAACTCTACGATCGCGATAAGATGCTTAGTCTCGTTGAAATGGGTGATGCGTATGTATCCCTCCATCGTAGCGAAGGTTTAGGATTGTCAATCGCTGAAGCTATGCTCTTAGGAATTCCAGTAGTTGCTACACGATACTCAGGAAATCTCGAGTTTATGGATGACTCAAATAGCCTACTTGTCGACTATAGTTTGATAACATTGGATCGAGATTATCCACCATACACTGCTGGGCTTCGTTGGGCGGATCCATCAATTACTGATGCTGCAAAGAAAATGCGCCAGCTCTACGAAAATCGATCCTTTGCCAAAGATTTGGGATTAAAAGGCCAAAGCGATATTAGAAAGAGATTTAATCATGAGGTTTCTGGTCAAGCTATAGTTGAGCGACTTCAGACTATTGATATTTTATTGAATCCTTGATTTTGAAAATTAAATAATCTCGTTCTTTTATTGATTTTTTGGGTATGCGTAACTCCTAGTCCCGGCGTAACGTTGACATACGTTACTGCTGTGGCAGCTTAAGGTAAAAGGTGTAGGATTTATCGTTCCGCTTCGTAATTGATGCCATTGGTCGGTCTCACTGTGCCCAGGATGTGCCAGCGAATTTCGAGGGGCTCCTTTGGTTGGCTTCAGGTCACACAAGCGGATTTACGGTGAATCGGCTATGTAAATCAATATGCTCACCTTTGAAGGCCTTGCGATGAACCTGGAGAGCAACGATGAAGAACTGATGCACACGGTCTTCCCGCACCCGACCCTCTCGGAGATTATGCACGAGAGCGTGCTGGACGCTTATGGGAAAGTGATCCACTCCTCAGGGCACAGGCTCCGAGGTCTCCCTCAAGCCCGCACGGCACCAGTTCAAAGCGGCCGATCAGGCGGAGAACGTGGCGGACCCCGAAGGCGCGCTGGGGACAAGGCGTCGTGCACCGGCGGCGGCGTCCATCCCCTGACGCCGCCCGAAGGTTCCGGATGCGGCTTTCAGGTCTTGCACAGCGGCAAAACCTCGCCATAGTGTCAAGGCATGTTGACACTCCAGCCCCGCGTACAGACGGCCCCTGAGACAGACCGGCGCCCCCACGCCGTGGTGATCGGTTCGGGCTTCGGCGGGCTGGCCGCCGCCGTGCGGCTGGGCGCGCGGGGCTACCGGGTCACGGTGCTGGAGCGGCTGGAGCAGCCTGGCGGGCGGGCTCGCGTGCACCGGCAGGACGGCTTCACGTTCGACGCCGGCCCCACCATCGTCACGGCCCCGTTCCTGTTCGAGGAGCTGTGGCGGCTGGCCGGCAGGCGGATGGAGGACGACGTCGCCCTCGTGCCGATGGACCCGTTCTACCGCATCCGCTTCGCGGACGGGGCGACCTTCGACTACAGCGGCGACTTGGAGGCGATGCGCGAACAGGTGCGCCGGTTCTCGCCCGGCGACGTTTCCGGCTACGAGCGCTTCATGGCGGCCAGCCGGGAGATCTGCCGGGTCGGGTTCGAGGAACTGGGCCACGTGCCCTTCGAGTCGGTAGGCGCGATGCTGCGCATCGCCCCCAACCTGCTGCGGCTCTCCGGCCACCGCTCGGTCTACAGCGTGGTGGCGCGCCATATCCGCGACGAGCGCCTGCGCACGGTGTTCAGCTTTCACCCCCTCCTGATCGGCGGCAACCCGTTCCGGGCGAGCGCGATCTACTGCCTGATCGCCCATCTGGAGCGGCAATGGGGGGTGCACTTTGCGCTCGGCGGCACGGGCCGGCTGGTGGACGGGCTCGTCGGGCTGATCCGGGGGCAGGGGGGCGCGATCGGCTGCGGGGCGGACGTAGCGGAAATCCGCACCAAATCCGGCACCGCCACCGGGGTAGCGCTACGCAACGGTGAAGAAATCGCGGCCGACATCGTCGTGTCGAATGCCGATTCCGCCTACACCTACAAGCACCTGCTGGGCGGGAAGACGAAGCGCTGGAGCGGGCGGCGGGTGGATGCGGCGCGCTCCTCCATGGGCCTGTTCGTTTGGTATTTCGGCACGAACCGGAAGTTTCCGGATGTCGCCCACCACACCATCCTGATGGGCCCGCGCTACCGCGGGCTGCTCGCCGACATTTTCGACCGCAAGGTGCTGGCCGACGACTTCAGCCTCTACCTGCACCGGCCCTCGGCCACCGACCCGTTGCTCGCGCCCCCCGGCTGCGACGCGTTCTACGTGCTGTCCCCCGTGCCGAACCTCGCCGGCGGGCAGGACTGGCATCAACTGGCCGAGCCCTACCGGCAGCGGATCGAGGCCGCGCTCGACGCCTCCGTGCTGCCAGGGCTCACGGGCGCCCTGGTGACCTCGAAGGTGACGACGCCCCAGGATTTCGCCGACGACTTCCTCAGCTTCCGCGGCTCCGGTTTCGGGCTGGAGCCGGTGCTGACGCAATCGGCTTGGTTCCGGCCCCACAACCGGGCCGAGGACGTGAAGAACCTCTTCCTCGTGGGGGCAGGCACGCATCCGGGCGCCGGGTTGCCGGGCGTGCTCTCCTCCGCCCGTGTCCTCGATCGCGTGGTGCCGGATGCGCGCGTTGCCGCCTGACCTTTCGACGGACCACGCCGCCTGCCGGGCCGCGATCCGCGCGGGCTCGAAGAGCTTCTACGCGGCCTCGATGCTGCTGCCGCCCACCGTGCGCCGGCCGGCCTACGGGCTCTACGCCTTCTGCCGCCTCTCGGACGACGCGGTGGACGAGGCCGGCAGCCGGAGCGGGCGCGCCTGCGCCGCACGGCGCCTCGATGAGCGCTTGAGCCTCGTCTATGCCGGCCGGCCCGTGGACGCGCCCGCCGACCGGGCGCTGGCGGAGATCGTGTCCACCCACGCCATCCCCGAGGCGCTGCCCCGCGCCCTGATCGAGGGCCTGGCCTGGGACGCGCAGGAGCGCCGTTACGCGACGCTGTCGGAGCTCTCGGCCTACGGCGCGCGGGTGGCGGGCGCGGTGGGCGCGATGATGACGCTGATCATGGGCGTGCGCGACCCTCACGCGCTCGCCCGCGCCTGCGACCTGGGCGTGGCCATGCAGCTCACCAACATCGCCCGCGACGTGGGCGAGGATGCCCGCGCCGGCCGCCTCTACCTGCCCCTCGACTGGCTGGCCGAGGCCGGCATCGACGCGGACGCCTTCCTGGCGCGCCCGGAGGCCACGCCGGCTTTGCGCGCGGTCATCGCCCGGCTGCTGAATGCGGCCGGCATGCTCTATGCCCGGGCCGAGCCCGGCATCGGTGCGCTGCCGCCGGCCTGCCGCCCGGCGATCCGCGCGGCGGGCCTGATCTATGCCGAGATCGGCCGCGCGGTGGAGGCCAACGCCCTCGACTCGGTCGGCCGCCGCGCCCGCGTCGGCGGTGCCCGCAAAGCTGCCCTGCTGGCGCGCGCCGCGCTGACGCCGGGGGGCTCGGACGGGCTCGCCGCCCCGCCCCTGCCGGAGACGGCCTACCTCGTGGACGCCGTCGCCCGGTCGGCGGTCGCCCCGATGCAACGCCAAAAGAACCTGCCGGCCTGGTGGGACGTGCCGGGCAAGGTCGTGCACGTCCTCGACCTGATCGAGACCCTGCGGGAGCGCGAGGGCTTCGAGGGCTCGGGCGCCGCCCCGTGAGCGACGGCCTCTTCGCCGCCTTCGACATCGGCCTCGTCTTCGCCCTCGCCTTCGGCCTGGCGCTCTGGCAGCTCGTCGCGGTCCGGCGCAGCATCCGCCGCGACCGGACACCTCGAAGAACCGCGCAATTGCGGGGTTTGGCTGTCGGTTTGAGGCCGCCCGTAGCGTTGGCGTGATCGGACTGGCGTTCTGGCCGTCTGGCGGTGGTCGCGATTGGGCTCAGCGGGCCATCCCGAGGTTGCCTCAGGCCGCCACCGGCCGGGTTTCGATCCAGAGGAAGCGGTTGAGGTTGTAGGCGAGGTTGGCGATCCCTATCTTGGTCCGGGCTCGGGCCATTCCGATGGTGCGCACGAACAGGCCGAAGCGGTGCTTCTGGCCGGCGAACACCGTCTCGACCGCCGAGCGAACCTTGGAGCGGGCGCGGTTGGCCTTGCGCTGCGCCGGCGTCAGGTCGTAGCCGGGCTG
>NZ_BPRB01000367.1 GCF_022179685.1 Methylobacterium trifolii | reverse complement strand
CGTCGGCAGTTCCTGCGTCTCATGCCTTGTTCAAGGTATCAAACGAGCCGTCCAAGTGATTGGCGGGAAGCGGTTCGCTCTCGTTGAGGCGTAGGATGTGGACGGTATAGCGCATGCCGGACCATGGCATGGTCCCCCGCGCCGGCCAAGATCCGGCGAACCCTTCGGAATTCGCAACAAGAGGCGACTTTGCCGCGAATTACCACATCAGCGCCCGGCGCTAGACTGTCTCGGATCGGTCGCCTGCTGTGCGGTCAGACCAGAAACGGTTGGCTTCGATCCAGTAACCTATCGATAACCGTCAATCAACAGCGGAAAAAGCAAGCGATGTGGAGCTCGGAACGGCACATCTCGCGAGATGTTTAATCAAGCATCGCAGCTATCCGACTGTACGGGAGCGGCAATGATGATACTGATTCTCGCCATGTGTTTTCTGTGGTCGATGCCGGCAGACGCTGACAGGGTTTCTACATGGCCTGAGGAGACAGGAACTCGCCGAGACGCTCGCGAGCAACGTGAATGGCATTTGGACGATCTTGCTGAGCGTCAGGCGACAAGCAGAGAAAAGCTACGCAAAGAGTTCGACGGGAAGGAGCACGGCCAGCCTGCGCACGCCTGGTAGTTGCGTCGCTGTGCAGCTTAGGTCCATGAAGCCTATACGATCGATTGTGCCTCTGCTTTTCATACTTCGGAAAGCGCAGCGCGGTACCGAAGCCCCTAGAACGACGCTGCAATCGGGTCGTTCGAGCCAGTAGAGCGACCAGCTGATGACGCAGCCCGATCTCGTTCGGATGGCGCCTACCGTCGCAACGGACAAGCGCGACGGCGGTCAGCGACACGCGACGTTGCGGATGGCCACCATCGAGTTGGAGGGCGGAGAGACGATTTCCTGCGTGATTCGCGACATATCGCTGTCCGGCGCAAAGCTCGGCGTCGCTCGACGCCATCGATTGCCCGAGTTTTTCAACCTCGCGATCGCCGGCCGGGATCTGACCTGCCGCGTTCGGCGTGCTTGGCAGCGTGGCGACTTCGCGGGCGTGACGCTTGTTCTGGCTGATCGGGAAAACGAGAACGAAGCAAGCGTGTGAAGGCGAGCCGGTCGCGATGCCGGGTTGGCAGGCGGCTTGAGTTGATTAACAGCGACGGCCCACGCCGGGGGCGCTGTGGGAGAGCCAGAGGCCGTGCGATCTCATGGTCGTAATCTGAGCTTGGTACCCACCTTGATGTTCGGCAAAGGGTGGCAACTGGTCCCCAATTTTTTGCCACGAAGCGGACGTTGCGCCTCCGTACTCACATCCGTGCTAGCACTCTGTCAACCTGCGCAGTATCTACTCGCCGAAGAGAGCGATCAGATAGCCCCTGAAGGCGATTGGTCTGATTATTGCCTCAAATTAATGGCGAAGCACGACGAATTGATTGCAGCTAGCCTCAACCTGCAAACTACGAGATTTGGAGATGACTGGTGGATGGATATCTAAAAGGTGCCTGTTTCGTTCTAGGTCTATGTGTATTCGGTGGATTTAGTTGGGGTGTAAAAAGTCATTTTAAGAGTGATAGTGTACCAAGCGGAATGCTAATTCTGTCAGTAATCTCCCTATTTGCATTCGGTACATACGCTTGGGCGTTCTGGTTTTTGCAGTTCAACATATCTTCTGCAATGATCGGGGCGGTATTCCATATTGCTGCCGGATCGCTTTTCATAACAGCAGTGTCTCAAACAAGACGGCAGCGTCTCAGTTTAGCTTATGACACTGACAAACCAAAGTTTATAGTTACGTCGGGGCCATACCGCTTTGTGAGACACCCTTTTTACCTGAGTTACATTATATTTTGGATTGGCTGCACAATTTCCACTCAATCCATTATTATGCTTAGTGTAACTACTGCAATTTCAATCCTATACATTATAGCCGCACGGAAAGAAGAGGCAAAATTTGCAGCTTCAGCGATGTCGAGCGCGTACCAATTGTATCGCGAGAGTGCTGGCCTGCTTTGGCCTAAGATCGGGAAGCAATAATGAGTTCGGTTCCGTACAGCGCTCCGCTAGCCGAGCGTATGCAAATCCTACTAGAACGCATAAGCTACAGAGTTATAAAGACGGAGCGAGAACGCGAAGATATCTATAAATTGCGCTATCACGCATATCTGAAGGAAGGTGCAATACTCTACCATGCTTCGGAGAAAATACACGATCACCACGACGAATTACCAAATGCCAAAATTGTTGGTGTATACGTAGACGGAGCCCTAGCGGCTTCAATTCGCGTACATGTCGTCTCGATTAACAACACAAATAGTCCAGCAGTCGAAGCGTTTGGCGATTTGATTAATCCGTATTTATCGGAAGGAAGCATTATAATTGATCCAAACCGATTTGTATCAGATCATAGCTTGGCACGACGTACACCCGATCTACCTTACGCAACGCTGCGAATTCCATTTATGGCGGCGAAATACTATGGGGCACAGATCGCAACAGCAACAGTAAGAAAAGAACATCAAGCGTTCTATCGAAGGGTTCTTCACTATACTGTAGCATCTGAACCTAGGCATTATCCAACGCTGATCAAGCCTCTAAGTTTGATGATTGTTAAATTCAAGGACGAGGAGGCTCGGGTATTGAAAAGGTACCCATTTCTAGCAGAATATTACCGGCATGAAATGGCAAGCATCTTTTCGGAAGTACCAGCGTCGGCTGACACAAACTTATTCTCTGCTTCACCTAAAAGCTTGAAAGCGGACCTTTCCAGCGTCTGCTAAGGTTCGAATCTCGACCCGCATGACGCCTGTCATTGCCGCTGGCTTCAGCAATTGGCTATGGAGCATGGAAGATGTCGTGGCGCTGGGTGGAGGCAAAAGAGGCGCCAACTGAAATGCGCGGGCCGCGATTTTCCGAGTTCTATTCGTTGACGTTTTCGTATTCCGTATGCAGCCAGCGGCCGCCACGAACCCCGAAACGAAGGATGTTTCCGTCGCAGTCGATGAGCCATGCGCCGCGTTCGAACATAAGCGGGGTCGTCCTGATGCAGGCGGCCATGTGCCGGTAATCGGCGAACAGGGCCGAAAACGCCTTCCGCGTCAGTTTCGGCGCCTCTTTGTAAACCGTGTTCTTTAGGGGAAAGCTCGTCAGCGCCGCCGCGCCCGCTTCGTTGTTCGCTGAGACCGCGGCAGCGAATGCCGTCCGAGTGCTGATGAGATCGGTGGGTGTCTCGGCCTTGCCGGCCCACGCGGGCGCCGTGCAGGCTAAAAATACGGGAATAACCACCTTTGGCCAAAACATTACAATCTCCGTCAAAGTCACGCCCGCCCCTGCAATCAGGCTATCTTGACTGTGTTTCGGGCCGATGATGTCCCGCGTTTCAGCCGAGTTTCATGGTGTTGGCCGGGGCGTTCAAGGCTGATTGAGGCGCCAGCAAGCAGATCTTCTGGGGGTCCGAGAAGGGTCGCAAGCGACCCCTTGTTGCAGGTACCAAGTGTCGGATTTTGCCCACTGGCTGGGCTGGAGCGCCGAGGTCAGA
>NZ_BPRB01000366.1 GCF_022179685.1 Methylobacterium trifolii | reverse complement strand
CAAGACAACGCATTCCCTCCTCACGATCGCCTCCGGACACTCCGCGCGGACCAGGAAAGCCCGCGCAAGGCCCGGAGGCACACAACCTTGGCGCGGGGTGGAGCAGCCCGGTAGCTCGTCAGGCTCATAACCTGAAGGTCACAGGTTCAAATCCTGTCCCCGCAACCAACATTCCTGAATAAGAACAACCCGTCAGGCGAAAGCCCGACGGGTTGTTCGTGTTCGCTCGACGCTCGCATCCGATCCCATCGGTTATGACCCATGAGGTCCGGCGGCCTGCCGGAACTCGCTCGGCGTCAGCCCGTAGCGATCCTTGAAGCGTCGGGCGAAGTGCGCGGGACTGGAAAAGCCGCAGGCACAGGCGATTGCGGAGACCGCCACGTGGTTGCTGGCCGGGTCGTTCAGCTGCCGTGCCGCGGCTTCGAGCCTGCGCTCCCAGATCCAATCCGCGATGTGCCGCCCGTGGTCGTGGAACAGCTCCTGCAGCCGCCGCAACGACACGCCCACGGCCGCTGCGAGCTGCGGCGGATCGAGCGTCGGATCACCGAGATTCGCCTCGACATAGGCCTTTGCCCGTTGGACCACGACCGTACCGTGCAGAGACCTGGGCACGTCCCGCGCCATGCGCTCCGCGATGCCGGACAGGATGAGGTCGACGCCGATCCGGGACATGCGCATGGCTGCATCGGGATCGAGCCGGTCCGAGACGCCCACCAGGTCGATCAGAAAATTCATCGCCAGCCCGGCGACGGCCGAGTCCCCGCCGACCGTCAGGGCCGTGTAGAGCCTGGTCGGCCCCAGCGTATCCTCCAGGCGCTCGCGCGGCAGCTCCAGGACGAACGACCGATCCGTCCGGCTCGACACGTGGACGTTGGGCCGACCGCCCAGCACGACGATGTCGCCGGCCCTCTGGACCGCATCGCGGCCGTCCTGCGAACTGGTCGAGACGCCCGCAAGCTGCATCAGGACGAAGACGGACCCCGTGTTGTCACGCCGCCGAAGCGTCGTCGGCGTCACTTCGGTCTGGAGAGCGCTTTCCGACAACCGCGTTATTCGAAGATCGCCGACATCGACGAATTGTATCAGCCCCTCGAACGGAGCGTCGTCGATCCGCTTCTGTTCGACCGGGCCGATCCGGTCGAACAGCGTCTCCTTCCACAGTCGAAAGCTCTTGTCCTGATCCACCCCTTCCGTCGAAAATAACGTCTGCATCGGTCTGAGCCTTCATGAGGCGCGGGATCGGGTGTCTCTCGCGAAATGCCTGCTGCGCCGTCGCGCCCGGAGGGCGGGGCGCCGGTGACCGGGCGCTTCGCGAGGGGCATCGAGACCCGGGACGCCTGCCGGAAGGCTCGCGTCCGAGCGGGGCTGCGGTTGCTCAGGCGCCGGTCCGGCATGGGAAATCCGCATCGTGCATCCCATGGCCGCCGCGAGGACGCCGAAGCGCGACCACTCGAGGCGAGGCTTATCGTGCGGGACGGCGCCTTCCAAGTCAGCTCTGCGCGGAGAGGCAAGCTTATTCGCGCATCTGGGCAGCCGGCGAAGCGAGCAATCGTTTATGATGGGGAGGCTTCGGAAGGGAGTTCGGCGTCGGATGACGCGGACGTCTCGCGGCGACGATCGATCGAGAGAGGTTTCGATCCACCACGACGACGATTTTTTGGATTGGGCGGTCCGCCCTCATGGTGATCCGGATGCGCACTGCCCTCGCTATCGAACGATCGGGTGCGTTCGCTGCGGCCGACCTAGTTCCGGTCGTGCAGGTGCGGGCACGGATCGGCCACAGGGTATTCTGAGCGATGTCACGGGGTTGCGTCGTCATACTCGTGAGCCGGCCGGATCGCGGCCATGCCCTGGCCGAGGCCGTGCGGACGCTCGCCGGGAGCCGGATCGTCGGTATCGAGGAGACCTGGCCCGATCCCGGATCGATCCTGGGGGTGATCACCGATCTGGCGCTGGATCGGATGGAGGTCAGGCACTCCCTCAAGGCCCTGGCCGGACGGCTCGCGGGACGGCCGATGCCGATCGTCTGCCTGCTCGGCGTGCGGAACGAAGCCACCCTGCGGGACGCGGAGCGGCTCGGCG
>NZ_BPRB01000365.1 GCF_022179685.1 Methylobacterium trifolii | reverse complement strand
GGGGCACGGTGCACCGCTGGTTCTTGCGCCTGTCGCAGGCGGGTGTGTTCGAACGTCTGGCCCATGCCCTGACGATGGCTGATCGCGAGCGCGCCGGACGCGCGGCCTGGGCATCGAGGATGGCGCCGCTCGGGCTGGCCGCGCGTCCGGCGCGCTCGCGATCAGCCATCGTCAGGGCATGGGCCAGACGTTCGAACACACCCGCCTGCGACAGGCGCAAGAACCAGCGGTGCACCGTGCCCCACGGCGGAAACTCCAGCGGCAGATGCCGCCAAGCGCAGCCGGCGCGCAGGACATATTGGATGCCGTCGAATAGCGAGCGCATCGGCCAGCGCCGCGGACGGCCGATCGCTGCCGGGGCGGGCAGCAACGGCTCGACCACCGCCCATTCGGCCTCGCTCAGGCAGGTTGCATACGGCAGGCTCTCGCGCGCAAGCTCGGCACGGGCGGCGGGCCGATCGCAGATCGGCGGGCGTCCACATGGGGCCTCTCGGGTGAGCGTCAGACACTCCTCCAACGCCCGCGACACCCGCCGCTCACCCAACCGACAAGCCGCTCACTCCGTTATGAAACGGGGTCTCAGCAGAACAGGTACTTGCGACGAGATCCCCTTGAAAAAGGCATATCAATCGCGCTAACGTACCACAGCGAAAAGAGAAGGTTAAGCGCCAGGAGCCTCATGCGCAAGCTACTATAAGCGCGCGAATCCCTAGGCCTACAGAAGGGCGGAATGCGTTGCCATCTATAGCATCATCAATCGACGGTTTTTTTGATAACCAAATCAGCGGATGGGCAATTGATCTTGATTTCCCTACTCGGCCACTAGAAGTCGAGATAATAAGCAATGGTAAAGTCATTGCTGGGGGATTTGCAAACTTGCCTCGACCAGATGTTCTGCAATCTGGGTATCCGACAGAGATTTGCGGTTTTAGTATCAACATGAGCGAGACTGAGAAAATAGGTCAATATGTAAGCGTGCGAATTGTAACTGCCTGTACCTACATTGGGATAATTAAACCGACAACAATCCATCCACCTCGATTTGCTGGATCCATAGACTTTGTTAACAGAAAAGAAATATCGGGGTGGGTGATAGATCTTTCCGATCCGACTGGTCTATGCGAGTTTGAAATTCTTATTGATGGAAATTTAGTCGCGGAAGGAAAACCTTATCAGGATCGCACGGATGTTGAAGCCGCAGGATATCCCTCGTCTCGCTGTGGATTCACAGTGCAATTTGATCCGATTTTGACGTTCGTTGATGCAAAAACAGTACAATTACGACACAGCGATACCGGAATTGTAATAGCACAATCCAATTATACGCCGCCCTTACCGGGATTTTCCTTAATAGGCTACCTCGACGAAGCGAATGAGCGATTTGTCACGGGGTGGGCCTGCGACGAAGACGATTCTTCTAAATCGGTGGATATTGACGTTTTCTTTAAAGGAAACATAATTGCATCGGGAACGGCTGATATTCTTCGTCCTGATGTTAAGAGTATAGGTATTGAAAGGCAAGAAGTCGGCTTTCGTATCTCGCTACAAGACTGCGGACTCCAGGACGGTGATATTATCGAAGTTCGCATCCGAGGGAAAGAACAACAACTTCATAATTCGCCAGCAATCATAAAAACGGTCGAGTGGGCGAAGTGTTTCTTGAATTATCGACGTGAATTGCAACCTGATCTATTGACAAGATTTCGCCGAAGAATTGGACATCGCAACATCAAATCAATTTCCATTATTATGCCGGTTTTTAATACGCCAACAGATTGGTTGCGTGAAGCAATAGAAAGTGTAAAAAGTCAATGGGTTCAAAATTGGGAACTAGTTTGCGTAGATGACGGGTCGACCGACCCAAGGGTCTCGGCGGAACTTAAGTTTTATGCCAATTCCGACAACAAAATCAAAATAGTGACAGCAAAAACAAATGGCGGGATTAGCCGTGCAACTAATCTTGGTATTGAGGCAGCAGCAAACGAAATTATAGCTTTTATGGATCATGATGATTATTTAGAGCCCTATGCTACTTATTTAGTGGCTTGCGCATTTGAAGATAAGGATGTCGATCTAGTTTACTCAGACGAAATAACTACGGGTGAGTCGATTGATGATTTACTAACGTTGGTTGCAAGACCGTCATTCAGTCATGATTATTATCTTACGCATCCCTATTTTGTGCACTTCATTGCGTGTCGTAAATCGTTGGCGAAGAAAGTAGGGGGGCTCAATGAATCAATGAACATTTCGGCCGATGTTGACTTTGTTTTGCGGTCTATTGAATATTCTAACGTTGTTAGCCATATTCCAGTGGTTCTATATCGTTGGCGAACTCATGGTTCAAGCACTGGACATTCACGGCAAAATCTGGTTTACAATGCAACATCGAAGGCTATTCAAAGCTCATTGGATCGAATATATCCAGGATCCAAGGTCAGCAAAGGGCCAATTTTCAATACATACCATATTGATTGGCCCCATGTTCCTGGCATGACTTTAATCGTTGTTTTGACTAAGAATAAGTTTCTATTTTTGAAAGGATTTGTGGATTCTTTGATGCAAACTACTGACGCTCGCGAATATCGTCTCGTAATTGTCGATCATGAGTCCGATGAAAAAGATACAATTGATTATTTGGAAGAACTTCGTGCCGAGCATATTGTGATGCACTACAGCGGCGATTTTAATTACAGCCAGATGAATAACATGGCAATCTTGGCTTATGGTCGTGATTGTGATTTCGTAATGTTGGCAAACAATGATATAAAGGCTATTGAATCGGGTTGGCTGGCACGAATGAGAAGCCTTGCTGGTAGATCAGGAGTGGGGGCAGTTGGACCCATGCTCATATACGAAAATTTGCAGGTCCAACATGCTGGAGTGATTATTGGGCTTAATGGTCCTGCCGAACACGCAAGCAAGTTTCGTAGTGCGTATTCAGGAACGGAACGCGCTCCAGGATATAATAGTTCTTTGACTGCGTGCCGAGATGTTTCCGCACTCACGGGTGCCTGCTTGATGGTAAGAGCTGATGTATATCTCGATGTAGGCGGACTAGACGAAACTCTTGCAGTGGGGTTCAATGACGTCGATTTATGTCTTCGGTTACGTGAGAAAGGATTGAAGAATTTGTACGATGGTAGCACTGTTTTATTCCATTATGAATCGATAACTAGAAAGGTCTCGTCGGATTTGTTGTCTCACCAGGATGACACTTTATTATTTGTACAGCGCTGGGGTGACTTCATCCAAAATGGTGACCCGTTTTACAATCCAAATCTCTCTGTAAGCGGCGACGATCATACTCCTCGAGCTACAAAGCCACAAAAGAGTGAGGTGGCTTTTAGAAAGCAGATTTCAGGTATATACGTAGGAGATAAGGCCAAATGAATAACAATTCATATCAATCATTTGGTCCGAATCGCGGTCATTCAGACTCCCACGGCAAGTTAAGCGCGCTTCAATTGCCTGAGTTAAAAGGGCGTTCTTTTCTAGATGTAGGCTGCAACGAAGGTTTTTTTTGTTGGATTGCGGCGTCCTTGGGAGCAAAAGAAGTTTCGGGCTTGGATGCAAGCCGCGAGGCTTTGCAGATTGCAAATAGTAGATGTCCATTTGGAGATTTCGTTTGTGCTGATTTTGATAGTTGGAATGATAATAGGCTTTATGATGTAATTCTTCTAGCATCTGCAATTCATTATTCTCGCGATCAAGAGAAACTTATTGATAAGTTGGTTGATAAATTAACTCGCACCGGCGTATTAGTTCTTGAAATTGGGATCGTCCCAGGGGCACATGAGAGGTGGGAAGAAGTTACAAGAGCTTTTGATACGAGATTATTTCCCACACGTTCAAAATTGGAGAGCATTTTACAGAAACACGCTTTTAGAGTTGTTGGTCAAAGTGTTCATCAAGTCGGCGATCCAGTTCAGCGATGGGTTGTACATATTCGGCGGATGAAACGGACCGCAATAATTGTTTCCGGAGAGTCAAATTCTGGTAAAACGACTCTAGTCCGCTCATTATTTGACTACAATAAAAAGTTCTTATTCTCAAGCTTTGACATTTTATTTGCTCGCCTAGCGAGTGGAAGTTGGCAGGCGAGTAATAATCTAAAAGAAAGCTTGTTCAAAGTTGACTTAGCACATGAGGCGCATGTTGCGATCGAAAGGTTAGTTGCTCAGCCAGACTTGTTTCGAGAGTTTATATCTGAAATTATTCCTAAAGAAGACCACCAATGCTTCATATTGGATGGGTATTTCCCGGAAGCGTCCAGAAACTTACTCGTGACATTACTTGAGGAAAAAGAATATTTAGTATGGAGTTTGCATAATCTGAGTTCTATGGAAGCGTTTAGAGAAGGGCAAAATAATAACTCGCTAGCCTCAAATTTAATCGTTGAAAATAATAATTATTATATTCTGGGTGATTGCATTACCGGAGCAGTTGATCAAATCATTGTAAATAGCGAAAAATTATTTATATCGGGATGGGCTGTGGGTAAATGGGTTGATGAACAGGTAACACATTATGCTATAAAGTTAGACGAACAGCAATTTTCTCTTATTACTGTCAATAATCCTGTCCGTGCTGATGTCATTGCGGCTGGTTTTGCTTTTGGAGATCCAAAAATCGGATTTGATGTTAAGCTGGTTTTTGCCGATCTTCGCCATATCGACATCGATAAAATGCGGAGCCGTTTGACGAGTGGAGATTTTATTCTTTTAGCCTTCACGGAAAAACAACGGGTGGGACAAATAAAAATTAGAAAACCAATCAGCCTATAGGGTTTAATAAAGTTATTGCAAATTATTCAGTTCTTCTAAAAAGCCGACTAAAGCGGCGTCCGCTCAGATTGGGTCACAAGCGTCGTATTCTGCGGCGGTGATGTAGTTTCGGCATTCGGTTGGGCTGAAGGCGGCGAAGGCCTTCCTGATGGTCTTCTAGTGGTCTGAGTTAGAGGTTTCCTTGCGGTTTTGGGAGGTCAGAGCCATCTGCTTGGCTTCCGCGAGGAGGTATCCGCGATGGCCCGTGGTCCCAAACCGGCCGAACTTCAGCTGAGCAAGGACGAGCATGTGCGGCTGGAAGGCCTGGTGCGTCGCCGCAACGTCGGTCAGGCGCTGGCCCAGCGTGCCCGGATCGTGCTGGCCTGCGCCGAGCCTGGCTCCACGAACACTGGCATCGCCCGCAGCCTCGGGGTCAGCCGTCCGAGCGTCACGACCTGGCGCGCCCGCTTCCTCGCCCACCGCCTCGACGGCCTCGTCGACCTGCCTCGCTCCGGTGCGCCGCGTGCCGTCGAGGACACGGCGATCGAGGGGATGATCACCCTCACGCTGGAGACCCAGCCGGAGAACGCCACCCACTGGTCGACGCGCGCCATGGCCCGGCGGGTCGGGATGAGCCAGAGCATGGTCTCGCGGGTCTGGCGCGCCTTCGGGCTCCAGCCGCACAAGACCGAGACCTTCAAGCTCTCGACCGATCCCGCCTTCGTCGACAAGCTCCGGGACGTGGTCGGCCTGTACATGGCCCCGCCCCACCGCGCCGTCGTGCTGTGCATCGATGAGAAGCCGCAGATCCAGGCGCTGACCGGCACGGCCCCCGTGCTGCCGATGCGGCCCGGCCAGCCAGAGCGCCGAACCCACGACTATCGCCGCCAGGGCACCACCGACTTGTTCGCCGCCCTCGACGTTCGGGCGGGGACGGTGATCGGCCGCTGCACACGTCGGCATCGTTCGGTCGAGTTCCGCGCCTTCCTCGATCAGGTCGAACTGAGCGTGCCGAGGGACCTCGACGTCCATCTCGTGCTCGACAACGCCGCCACCCACAAGACCAAGCTGATCCACGACTGGCTGGTGAAGCGCCCGCGCTGGCACGTGCACTTCACCCCGACTTCCGCCTCGTGGCTTAACCTCGTCGAGGGCTGGTTCGCCCTCCTGACCCGCCAACGCCTGCAACGCGGCGTCTTCACACAGACCGACGATCTCGAAACCGCGATCCACGGCTACATCGACCAGACCAACGCCGACCCGAAGCCCTTCGTCTGGACGAAATCCGCCGACGCCATCCTCGCCAGCGTCGGACGCTTCTGTCAAAGAACCTCTAACTCAGACCACTAGCACTACTTTGGCAGATTGGTTTCAGTGTGGCAGGTTGAGATCGGCGTCACAGTGCGGGCATCGTCGCGGCGGCGGCCGACTGAGGTGATCCAGGATGTAATTACCCAGGCCCGTA
>NZ_BPRB01000364.1 GCF_022179685.1 Methylobacterium trifolii | reverse complement strand
CCGGCACCGGGGCGACGCTGGGCACGGTGCTCGGCGGTGGGGCGGGGCTGCTCGCCGGCCTCGGCCTGCTGGCGATCCCCGGCGTCGGGCCGGTGGTGGCCGCGGGCTGGCTCGTGGCCACCGTGACGGGGGCAGGCGTCGGCGCCGCGGCCGGCGGCCTGATCGGCGGCCTCACGGGGGCCGGCCTCAGCGAGCACGAGGCCGAGCGCTATGCCGAGGGCGTGCGGCGCGGCGGCACCCTCGTCACCGTCCGGGCGGGGGAGGACCTGGCCGACCGCGTCATGACGATCCTCGACCGGAGCGGTTCGATCGACCTCGACGAGCGCGCCCAGGGCTGGCGGGCACAGGGCTGGACCGGCGGCACCCTCGGCTCGACTGCGCAGGACGAGAATCCCGGCCCGAGCCAGACCTTCGGCTCGGAGCGGCGCTGAGCCTCAGTGCAAGCGCCCGGTCGGCGAGGGCTCGGCGGCGGCGAACACCTCACGTTGCCGCGCGGCCTCGTCGTCGGCGCGGGTAGGGCATGATGCCTCAGGCTCGAAGCGGATGCCGGCCTCGCCCCCGCGCCGCCAGACCAGGCGGGCGCGGCGGGTTTCCTGCCGGCTCGTCACCACGAGATCGAACACCGGCGGAAGCGTGACCGCCTCGGGCACCACGAGCTTGGCACCGTCCAGGGACAGGTTGCGCAGGTAGCAACCGCGTTCGGGCAGGAAGGCCGCGACGCGGATCGTGGCTCCGAGGCAGGCACGGCGGCGTGCGGTCTCACGGCGTTCCTTCACGTCGGGCTTCCTCCGATACGCTCCTGTCCGTGCAATCAACGTCACGGAACACGAAACGCTTCAGGTTGTCGCCGGTAACGCTCCATAAACCTTAACAGCAGGCGTCAGGCCGCAGGCGGCGGGTCCGGCGCCTCGACATCGCCGCTGCGCTGCAATTGCAGGGCGACGAACCAGCACAGGGCCGCCCAGGCCGCGCCGACGCACCAGCCGGCCAGCACGTCGCTCGGCCAGTGCACCCCGAGATAGATCCGGCTGATGCCGACGAGCAGCGCCATGGCGACCCCGAGGAACAGCACCAGCGCCTTGACCCGCCGGTGCCGGTCGATCCGGGCGAGCAGGGTCGCCAGCGTCAGGTAGGCGATGGCCGACATCATCGCGTGGCCGCTGGGGAAGCTCGCCGTGAACACGTCCATCCCGTGGGGCACGAGGTCCGGCCGCGGCCGCTGGTAGAACAGCTTCAGGACCGTCGAGACGAGCTCGCCCCCGCCCACCGCCGCGACCACGAACAGGCCGATGCGCCGCTTGCCGGAGAGGACGAGGTAGGCCGCCACGGCGCCGGTGAGGAACACGATGGTGAAGACGCTGCCGAGCCCGGTGATGTCGCGCATGGTCTCCTCCAGCCAGCGGGGACCGATGGGGTCGGAGAGGTCGGCGGGGTTGCGCAGGGCGAGCAGGATCTTCCGGTCCAGGGCCTCGGTCGACCCCTCGCCGACCTCGTGGGCCAGGGCGAAGAAGCCGTAGCCCAGGATGCTGAGGCAGAGGAGCGCCACGAGCGGGCCGACCTCGTTGAGGCGCAGCCGCAGCCAGACGGCCGTCGCGCGGCTCGCCAGGGGATGGCTGCGGGCGCTCTCCGGCAACCTCATCGGGGGAGCCTCCGGCAGGGGCGGGACAGGGGATGGATCACGCGGTCTCTCCGAACGGCAGGCGCGCGCGCTCTTCCCACGGACCGCCGAGGTAGCGCCAGAGCCGGGTGGCCGGTGCGGTGAAGCGGAACGGCGCGAAGTCCCGTTGGAGGTCGGCATGCAGGGCGCGGGCGATGTCGGGGGCGACCTTGTTCTGCACGGTGACGTGGGGGCGCCAGCCCTGCCGGTCCTGCGCGGTCAGGTGCGCGTCGAACTGCGTGGCGATCTTCCCGCGGAAGGCCGAGAGCGCCTCGGATGCGAGTACGAAGGCCACGCCGCGCCCGGTGAAGCGTAGGCCCGTCACCGCCACCTCCGGCGGTGCCTCGGCGCGGGCGAGCGTGGCCACCGTCTCCATCACGGCGCGCTCCCGCTCCCCCGGCAGGTGGTGGAACAGGGTGGCGTGGGCGGGGATGAGATTCAGGTTCTGCGGGAAATGCCGCCGCCGCAACCCGTCGAAACGGTCGAAGGTCTCCGGATCGAAGGCCAAGGTCAGGATGAGGGGGGCGTAGGTCGGGGGCTCGGTCATGTGCGTAGGGAGATGGCTTCCGGGCCGGCCGCGTCCAGGCCGACTCGCGCAGGCGCAGACCGATCCTCGGCGGGGCGCGTTCGCTCTGTGGGTCCGAGCCTCGGCCCTCGACATACCGTGTTTCATACGGCAAAATGCCGTATAGTTGCGATCGAAGGATGCCTTGATGCCGCCCGCACCGACCGCCCGGCTCGAAGCCCGTCTGCCCACCGATGTGCACGCCATGTTGAAGCGCGCCGCGGAACTGCAGGGCCGCAGCCTCACCGACTTCGTGGTGAGCGCAGCGCATGAGGCGGCGCGGCGCATCATCGCGGAAACCGAGATCGTACGTCTGTCGGTCGAGGACCAGAAGCGCTTCGCCGATGCGCTCCTGAATCCGCCTGAAGCCAATGCCGCCCTGCGCCGGGCGATGGCATTGCACGCCAAGAACGTCGAGGTCCGGTGAGCCGGTTCACGTCGGAGGTGCTGGGTAAACGGGAGCGCGGCGCTTTCGGCAGCGGCAACGCGACGATCGATACCTATTTCCGGACAGCCGTCTTGCAGGATGTGAAGCGGAACCATGCCGCCTGCTACGTGCTGGTGGAGAAGGCCACCGGGACGCTCGCCGGATTCTACACCTTGTCGTCCACCGGCATTCCGCTGTCCGGGGTTCCACCGGAAATCGCGCGCAGGCTGCCGCGTAATCCCACGATCCCCGCGGTGCTGATAGGCTGGCTCGGCCGCGATAGCGCGTTTCGGGGGCAGGAGATCGGCGCGATGCTCCTGCATGATGCCATCGTGCGGGTGGTGCCGTCGCCGGTCGGCGCATATGCGCTGGTGGCGGATGCCATCGACGACGCGGCGGCGTCGTTCTACGCCAAGCACCAGTTCACGCCCTTCGCCAGCCGACCCAAGACAGCGTTTCTTCCCCTCGCGACCGCGCGGAACATGATCGGCGGCGCAGGCTGACCCTTCGAGCGGCGCAGGTCCATGACCGGGCCTGGAAGGCCGAGGCGATCGCCACGCAGGCAAACCGCGTGATCAGGCCGAACGCCGTCCAAGCCGCGGGGGAACGGCCCTATCGCCCCCCGCCCGCTGCGGCTAAGGCACCGTCCATGTTCGCCAGACGCTGGTTCAGCCGGGATTGGGAGACGGTCCATGAGGGGCGCGAGGGCTGGCTGTTCCTCACGGGCGGCAGCAACCGCGTCATGGACCAGTACCGGGGGGGGCTGGCCCAATGGTGGCACCTGCGGGCCTGGGCGCGGCTGATCGAGGCGCGCGCGGCGCGGGCGAACCGGCTGGGCATCCGCTGCCTCCAGTTCCTGGTGCCCGAGAAGCTCTCGGTCTACGACAATTTCACCGACGGCCTGCCCTACGATCCGGCCAGGGCGTCGACCCGCCGGCTCGCCCGCAGGCTCGCCCGGCAGCCGGCCTATCTCGACCTGCTCGCACCCTTCCGCGCCGCCCGCGGCGGGCCGGTGCCCCTCTACCTACGCACGGACACGCACTGGTCGGCCGAGGGCTGCCTCCTGGCCTATCGGGAGGTGATGCGGGCGCTGGGCGCCGTGCCGCCGCCCGACATCGCGGCGCGGCCCGTCCACGTGGAGGAGCAGGTGCTGGACCTGGGCGCCAAGCTGCCCGGCCGGCCCGCCGAGGCCCTGGTCCGGCCGCTGATCCAGCGCGATGCGGTGCGGGTCGAGACCGGCCCGCTTCTGGCCGCCTACGAGGCGGCCGGCCGGGCCCGGGACCTGCACGTCGGCGCGCATGCGGTCTACCGCAACGCCTCGCCCGCAGCCGATCCCCGCCGGGTCGTCCTGTTCGGGGATTCCTACGCGCATTTCGCGCCGATCCTGCTCACCGGCCTGCTGGCCGAGAGCTTTTCCGAAGTGCACTTCGTCTGGTCGTCGAGCTTCGACTGGGGCTACGTCGAGCGGGTCGCCCCCGACATCCTGCTGTTCGAACTGGCCGAGCGCTTCCTCGCCCGCCTGCCGGCGGACGATTTCGACGTGGCCGCGGGCCGCCGGGTCGGCCAGGCGCAGGCACAAGGACCGGACCGTCACGCGCTCAGTTGACGGCCTGAACGCCCACGCCGAAATCCTGGACGCCCATCTGCAGGAGGGTGTCGGCCCCCTGCGCCTTCAGGAAGGGCTCGGGGGCGCTGGAGATCCCGATCAACAGGATGAGGATCGTGGCGACGCAGGCCAGGCTCACCGTCAGGACGTCGGCATGCCGCCGCAGGGTGTGGATCAGCAGGCAGCCCGAGGTGAACAGGGCCGCCTCCACGACGGGCAGAAACAGCGCAGACGACAACATCCTTCAACCTCCGTGGATCGCGGCTCTCGGCCAATGGGGCCCGCGGCGACCGGGCCGACCGCGCCCGATTGCTGCGCTGCAACATAAAACGCCGGAGGCCGTGCGGCAACGCCGTCCCGTGCCTGGAAACGGGACCGAGGTGCGAGCGGGACGCATACGTCGGGCCGCGCGCGGCCGACCGGCCTCCGGCGCCCTTCCCACGGGCGGCACGAGGTCCATGTCAGGCAAAGATCCATGTCAGGCGGAGGTCCATGTCAGGCGACTGGGCCGCGACGATGCGGGAGTTCGGGTGATGGGATTGCTCGTGGACGGCGTCTGGCAGGACCGCTGGTACGACACGGCCTCGACCGGCGGCCGCTTCGAGCGCAAGGCCTCGGCCTACCGCAACTGGATCACCGCGGACGGCGCGCCGGGCCCGTCCGGGCAAGGCGGGTTCGCGGCCGAGGCCGGCCGCTACCACCTCTACGTCTCGCTCGCCTGTCCCTGGGCGCACCGCACCCTGATCGTGCGGGCGCTGAAAGGCCTGGAGGCGGCGATCTCGGTGTCGGTGGTCGACCCACATATGGGGGAGGAGGGCTGGGTCTTCGGCGACACGCCGGGGGGCACGCCCGACCACCTGGGCAATGCGACACGGCTCTACGAGGTCTACCTGCGGGCCGACCCCGCCTATACCGGCCGCGTCACGGTGCCGATGCTGTGGGACAAGGCGCGGGGCACCATCGTCTCGAACGAGTCGGCCGAGATCATCCGCATGCTGAACGGCGCCTTCGGCGGCGGCGGTCCGGACCTCTACCCGGCGGACCTGCGCGCGGCGATCGATGCGGTCAACGCCACCGTCTACGAACGGGTCAACAACGGCGTCTACAAGGCGGGCTTCGCCACGGAGCAGGCGGCCTACGCGGAGGCGTTCACGGCGCTGTTTGCCGAACTCGACGCCCTGGAGACCCGGCTGGACCGCACCCGCTACCTCTGCGGGGATCGCCTCACCGAGGCCGACGTGCGGCTGTTCACGACGCTCGTGCGGTTCGACGCGGTCTATGTCGGGCACTTCAAGTGCAACCTGCGCCGGATCGCGGACTCTCCGAACCTGTCGCACTACCTGCGCGACCTCTACGCCCTGCCGGGCGTCGCGGGGACGGTGAACCTCACCCACATCAAGCGCCACTATTACGAGAGCCACCCGACCATCAACCCGACGCGGATCGTGCCGCTGGGACCGGAGATCGACCTGGGGGCGGCCAACGACCGCGCCCTGCGTTTCGGCTCCTGAACGGACTCGACGGAAGCGGCAGGCCGCCTACATCGGCCCCATGATCTTCTCGACGCGCCCCCTCCTCCGCCTGTCCGCCCCCCTCGCCCTGGCCTGCGCCCTGTCCGGGCCGGCCCATGCCCAGGCCGCGGTGAAGCTCGAAGGGACCTGCGAGAAGCTGGTCATCGCCGGCCTCGATGCCAGCGTGCATTGCAAGGGCGTGCTGATGAACGTGGTCTCGCGCAACCGCACCAGCTTCGACTTCGCGGCCTGGGACGGCCAGACCCTCAGCTTCACCGGAAGCGGCGCCCAGCAGGAGCGCACCGAGGAGACCGATCCGCTCCAGCCGATCAACCTCGTCACCCCCGGCAAGTCCGGCGAGAGCGGCGTGGTGCGCACGCCGACCGTGGCGGTCGGGGCCTGCAAGTTCTCGACGCCGGCGCCGGCCAGGACCGCGATCACCTGCGAGGCGACCACGCCCGACAATCGCGTCTACGCGGCGACCTTCGTCACCGACACGAAGCCCACGCCCGACGCGCCGCAGAGATAGCCGTCGGGCTGGTCAGGTGGTCCCGCGAGCCCCATGTAGCGGGCTCGCCCGAAAAAGTTCCGAAAGCCCGAAGACCGCATGCTCAACGACTCCCTCGCGGCGACCGCGCCCCAGTCCGGAAGCCCGGCCGATCTCATCAAGGACGTGACCACGGCGAGTTTTCGCCAGGACGTGATCGTCGCGTCGGCACAACGGCCCGTCCTGGTCGCCTTCTGGTCGCCGCGGGCGCCGTCGAGCAAGACGCTGCTGGCCGTCATGGAGAAGTTGGTCCGCGCGGCCGGCGACAGGATCGCGCTGGTCAGGATGAACGTCGACGAGCATCCGGCCGTCTGGGGGCAGATCGGCCAGCAGCTCGGCCTCCAGGGCGTTCCGGCCGTGGTCGCCATCGACCAGGGCCGGCCCGTCGACATGTTCGAGGGGGCGTTGCCCGAGGTCCAGATCAAGGCGTTCTTCGATCGCCTCGCCGGTCCGAGCCAGATCGATCAGGTGATGGCCGAGGCCGCCGCCGCCCTCGCCGAGGGCGACCTCGCGGGCGCCTCCGAACTCTACGCCGCCATCCTCGGCCAGGAGCCCGACAACGTTGCGGCGCTGGCCGGCCTCGCCAAGATCCAGCTCGACGCGGGCGAGCTGGAGAACGCCAAGCAGGTGCTGGCGATGGTGCCCGAGGCCAAGGCGAACGATCCGGGGCTCGCCGGCATCCGCGCGGCGGTGGAGCTGGCCGAGCAGGCGGCAGCCCTCGGGGACCTGGCCGGCCTCCAGGCCAAGGTCGAGGCGGACCCCGACGACCACCAGGCCCGCTTCGACCTGGCGCTCGGCCTTAACGCCCGCAACGAGCGCGAGAAGGCGGTGGACGGCCTGATCGAGATCGTCCGCCGGGACCGGACCTGGAACGAGGACGGGGCGCGCAAGCAATTGCTGCAGTTCTTCGAGGCCTGGGGCCCGATGGATCCGGCCGCGATCCGCGGGCGGCGCAAGCTCTCGACCCTGCTCTTCGCGTGAGGCGCGAGCCCGCACGGCCGGCGTCGGTGGAGGTGCCATGAGCACGCATGCGGGCTACAAGGGCCCGGCGGACTGCCCCGCCGTGATCCCGGTTTTCCCCCTGCCCGGCGCCCTGCTGCTTCCGCGGGGGCAGATGCCGCTCAACATCTTCGAGCCGCGCTACCTCGCCATGGTGGATGACGCCCTGCGCACCGACCGGATCATCGGCATGATCCAGCCGGACGCCGAGGCCGGCTCGACCCCGATGGCGCCCAAGCTCTATCGGGTCGGCTGCGCCGGCCGGGTGACGCAGTTCGCCGAGACCGGGGACGGCCGCTACCTCATCTCGCTGACAGGCATCACCCGATTCCGGGTCGAGAGCGAACTCGCCTCGGCCAGCGCCTACCGCCGCTGCCAGGTCTCCTACGACGCCTTCGCGGTGGACTTCGAGGCGCGGGCGGGCGAAGACCTCGTGGACCGCGAGGGCGTGCTCACGGCGTTGCGCGACTTCGTCGAGTCGAACGACCTCAAGGTCGACTGGGCGGGGATCGAGGAAGCGCCCAACGAGGCGCTGGTCAACGCGCTGTGCATGATGAGCCCCTTCGGCGTGCGCGAGAAGCAGGCCATGCTGGAAGCGGTGGACCTGAAGACCCGGGCCGAGATCCTGATCGCGGTCACGCAGATGGAACTGGTGCGCGGCTCCGGCCCCGAACCGACGATGCAATGAGACGAGCCTGGTAGTGAGACGCGCATGTCCAACGACCTGACCCCGCCCGTCGAGGCGACCCGCGTGGACCCGAAGCTCCTGGAGATCCTGGTCTGCCCCCTGACCAAGGGCAGCCTGGACTACGATTCCGTCGCCCAGGAGCTGATCAGCCGCTCGGCCAAGCTCGCCTACCCGATCCGCGACGGCATCCCGATCATGCTGCCGGAAGAGGCCCGACCGCTGACCGACTAGCAAGTCATTCCGGCGGCAGGGCATACTGCGCGAGGCCGTGCCCGAACGACCAGTTCTCCGCCTTCACCTCCACGAGGTTGATGAACACGTCCTCCGGGCGCAGGCCCGGGTCGCGGGCGAGGTTGTCCACGATCGCCCGGTAGAGCGCGCGCTTCTGGGCGGTGCTCCGAGTGTCGTTGCAGGTGATCTGGACGATGACGAGGTCGTCGCTGCGCGCGATCCCGAGATAGTGGGCGCCGTAGGCGAACGCGTCGGGGGCGTGGGCATGCACCATCATGAAGCGGTCGTCCTCCGGCACGTCGAAGGTGTCCCGCATGGCGGCGTAGATCCCGTCCATGAGAGCGGCGTGATAGGCCGGCGGCTTGCCCTGGAGCAGGGAGATCCGGGTCATCGGCATCGGTCGTCTCCGTTTCGATGGTTCAGGCCAGATGCGCCCAGCCGGGCGCGGACAAATGCAGCGCGTCCTCGGACGGTTCCTGCCCGGCCTGCGCCGACAGGACGAAGCGGGTGAGGCGCCACCCGGCCGGGTCGAGGGCACTCACGACCGCGAGCGCACCCTCCGCCAGCGCGGCCCGTCCATGGTCGGCCTCGGCCGTGCGCAGGCGCCCGAGATCGGCGCCCGGCTCCACCGCCACCGTTTCGCAGTGGAGGAAGCGGGCCGCCTCCCGGCGGCCTGCCACCACCGAGAGCGGCAGCCACGTCTCCACCCGCGGCCGGCCGAAGGCGTCCGTCACCGCCCCGAAGCGCGCATCCGTGAGGAAGCCGGCCGCTGCCGCCGGATCGAGCCAGAGATAGGTCGAGGCATAGGTGTTGCCGGGAGCCCCCCGCCGCCCGCGCTCGGTGGCGGAGAAGACCTTGATCCCGAGGCCGGGCGTGTCGTCCCAGAGCGGCCCGCGCGCGGCCACCCGCGCGCGGATGTGGTCCATGACGTAGTCGGCCGGCAATCGGTGGACGTAGCGCATGACCAGCATCGAAGGGCTCCCGCCTCGGTACGGGTCCGGTCTTGCCATCGCCCGGACATTAAGAAAAGATATCACTGGTTATATCTGTGATGATGAAATCCTATGACGATGCCGTCCCGTGCGATCGACCCCGACACCGTGCAGGCCTTCGTGCTGGTGGCCGACCTGGGCAGCTTCACCCGCGCCGCCGAGGCTCTCGACACCTCGCAGGCGGCCGTCAGCCTCAAGCTCAAGCGGCTCGAGGACCGCCTCGGCTGCCGCCTCCTCGACCGGACGCCGCGGCACGTGCGCCTCTCGCCCCGCGGCGAAGCCTTCCTGCCGGCGGCCCGCGACCTGCTCGCGGCGCAGGAGCGGGCCTGGGCCGGCCTGTCGCCCGCCCCGAGCCGGCGCCTGTCCCTCGGGATCAGCGAGCACGTCGCCGGGCCGGAACTGCCGAGCCTGATCGGGCGCATCGCCGCCCACGACCCGAACCTCGTCATCGAGGTTCGGGTCGCCGCCTCCCGCGACCTGATCGGTGCGTACGACCGCGGCGAGATCGACGCGGTCGTCGTCCGGGACGAGGACGAGCGCCGCGACGGGCTGCTGCTCGCCACGGAAGCCTTCGGGTGGTTTTCCGCCCCGGGCTGGCGGCGCCGGGCGGGCGAGCCCCTGCGGGTCGCGACCCTGGCCGCGCCCTGCGGCGTGCGGGCGGCGGCCACGCGGCTGCTCGACGCCGCCGGCATCCCCTGGACCGAGGTGTTCGTCGGCGGCGGCATCCTGGCAGTGGGTGCGGCCGTCAGCGCCGGATTGGGCGTGGCCGCGCTCGCCCGGCGGGTGGCGCCTGCGGGGGCGATCGAGGTCGGCGAGGCCCTCGGGCTGCCGCCGCTTCCGCCCGCCGACGTGGTGCTCCTCGCCCGCCCGGCCGACCCGTGGGCGCTGCCCGTCCTGCGCATGATCGGCGCGACGTTTCGGAGTGCCGGCACCGCCTGAGGCGCGGCGGACACCCTATTCGCGGGGCAGGAATGCCCATCCGCCCAATGTGGAGCGCGACATCAGGCGCGGCCAGCCAGAATCCGCGGACGATATCCCGGCCGAACACTGTGCATACGGCAACGCTTCACCGGCTGAGCTTACGGCGGCGTCATATTCTCGCCGCTTCGAGGGTGCATCGAACCATCATCACTCACCGATGATCCGAACGTCATCGCGCCGCGTCTCTCGCGGCGGCGAAATCGGATTCCCATTGCCCGAGGTTGCCTGCATGATGAAGTCGCTCACGGTTCTCGCCCTCGCCGCCGGCCTGTCCCTGCCGGCACTGCTGCCTGCAGCTGCGACGGAGCCCGGCGCCTACAACGGCACCTGGTCGGTGGAACTCGTGACCGAGAGCGGCCTGTGCAGCGCCCGCTACAGCTATTCCGTGGCGATCCGCGAGGGGCAGGTTCAGCCGGCCTCGGCGGCCGAGCCCGGCACCCGGATGAGCGGCAAGGTCGGCCCGGACGGCTCGGTCGGCCTCAGCGTCTCGAACGGCGGCACCAGCGGCGCGGCCTCCGGCCGGCTCCAGGCCCAGAGCGGGGCCGGCACCTGGAAGGTGTCCTCCCTCTGCTCCGGCCGCTGGACCGCGCGGCGCAGCAACACCCGCACCGCGCAGGCGGAATAACGCTACGCGGCGGCGAGCCAGGTGCGGGCCTCGTCGAGGCGGGCGCGCTCGAACACCTTGATCTGGGCCGGCGAGACGAAGCCGAAGGTCTCGGCCACGACCTTGAGCCACTGGGCGTCCGTCACCAGAGCGACGTGGCTGACGCTCTTCATCATGGCGAGCCCGAAGCGCGGGTCCTTGAAGAAGGCCGCCGGCTCCATGCCCTCGAAGGCGCGGATGTCCTCCAGCAGCTTGAGCTTGCCGCCCTTGTCGAGGTCGGCCTTCATCGCGGTCATCACCGCGTTCATCTCCTCGTCGGTGATCTTCCCGTCTACGACGATCTCGGCGAGGTTGGAGTCCGGCTTCTTGGTGTAGCTCAACACGGATCGCGCTCCTGGGATGTCGCTGCGGCCGGAATGTTCGGCGCGGGAGTGTCTTACAAAAAACTCTGCGGGTCGACATCGATCGCGACCTTCACGTTCCCGCGGGGCTTGGGCCCCCGCGCCAGCCAGTCGCGCAGGTAGGTCTGGAGGTCGAGGTTGCGCTCGGTCTTGACCAGGAGCCGGAAGCGGTAGCGCCCGCGCACCAGCGCCAGCGGCGCCTCGGCGGGTCCGAGCACCATCACGCCGGGGGGCGGTTCGGCCGCCCGCGCCAGGGCCTGCCCGTGGGCCTCCGCCGCCGCGCGGTCGTCGGCGGAGACGATGAGCGCCGCCAGCCGCCCGAACGGCGGCAGCCCCGCGGCCTCGCGGGCGAAGATCTCCTCCGCGTAGAAGCGCTCGGCGTCCCCCGACAGGAGGGCTGCGATCACCGGATGCTCGGGCTGGTAGGTCTGGACCAGGGCGCGTCCCGGCCGCTCGCCGCGCCCCGCCCGGCCTGTGACCTGCTGCAGGAGCTGGAAGGTGCGCTCGGCCGCCCGCGGGTCGCCCGAGGTCAGGCCGATATCGGCGTCGAGCACGCCCACCAGGGTCAGGTGCGGGAAGTTGTGGCCCTTGGCCACGAGCTGCGTGCCGATGACGAGGTCGCAGTCGCCGGCGGCCACCGCCTCCAGCTCCTGGCGCAGGCGCTCGGCCCCGCCGGGGAAGTCGCTCGACAGGACGATGATGCGGCGGTCCGGGAACAGGGCGGCCGCCTCCTCCGCGATGCGCTCGACGCCGGGGCCGCAGGGGGTGAGGTTGTCGAAGGTGCCGCACTCCGTGCAGGCCTCCGGCCGGCGCTCGGCATAGCCGCACTGGTGGCAGACCAGGGCCTTGCGGAAGCGGTGCTCCACCAGCCAGGTCGAGCAGTTGCGGCAATTGTAGCGGTGACCGCAGGCCCGGCACAGGGTGAGCGGCGCGTAGCCCCGGCGGTTGAGGAACAGCAGGGCCTGCTCCCCCTCCTCCATCGCGCGCTTGACCGCCGCGATGAGCGGCGGGCTGAGGAAGTGCCCGCGCTCCGGCTTGTCGAGGCGCATGTCGATGGCCGCGATGTCCGGCAGGCGCCGCCCGCCGAAGCGCTCGGGCAGGACCACGTGGCGGTAGCGCCCGCGCTGGGCGTTCACCAGGGTCTCGATCGAGGGCGTGGCCGAGGCCAGCACCACCGGGCAGCCCTCCAGGCGCCCACGCACCACCGCCATGTCGCGGGCGTGGTAATGCACCCCGTCCTCCTGCTTGTAGGCGGCCTCGTGCTCCTCATCGACCACGATCAGGCCCAGATGCCGGAACGGCAGGAACAGGGCCGAGCGGGCGCCGACGACGACACGGGCCTCGCCGGCCGCCACCGCCGCCCGAAGGCGCTCGCGCCGCCGGCCGCCGATCCCGGAATGCCACGCGGCCGGGCGCACGCCGAAGCGCTCGGCGAAGCGGTCGAGGAACTGGGCGGTCAGCGCGATCTCCGGCATCAGGATCAGCGCCTGGCGCCCGGCCCGCACGCACTCGGCGACCGCCTCGAAATAGACCTCGGTCTTGCCCGAGCCGGTGACGCCTTCGAGCAAGGTGACGCCGCCCGTCCCTCCCCCCCCTGCGGGGGAGGGTGCCTGCGGAGCAGGCGGGAGAGGGGCCGGCTCCGCACCGTCCGGATACGGCGCTCC
>NZ_BPRB01000363.1 GCF_022179685.1 Methylobacterium trifolii | reverse complement strand
CGCGAGCAACAACGGGCCGAACGCCGCCACTGGCGTCAGCATCACCGATGCCTTGCCCGCCGGCCTGACATACGTCTCGTCAACGCAGTCGTCCGGCACCTACAACCCCGCGACGGGGATCTGGACTCCTGGCACACTCGCCAGCGGGTCAGCCAGCACGCTGACGCTCGTGGCAACGGTGACCAGCCCGAACACGCTGATGAACACGGCAACCATCACTCATTCAGATCAGTACGATCCAAATACGGCCAACAACTCGGCGTCCGTGACCGAGACACCGCAGCAAGCGGATTTGGCTTTGACCAACTCCGTATCGAACTCGACACCGAACGTTGGAGACTCTGTCACTTTCACCATAACTGCAAGCAACAACGGGCCGAGCACTGCTACTGGCGTTACCGTTAAAGACATACTGCCCGCCGGCCTGACGTATGTTTCTTCATCACCCTCGTCAGGAAACTACGATGCCACGACGGGGATCTGGAATGTCGGCACAATCATCAGTGGGACACCCAGCACGCTGACAATCACGGCAAATGTAACAAACCCAAATACCTTAACGAACACGGCAACCATCACCCATTCAGATCAGTACGATCCAAATACAAGCAACAACTCGGCGTCATCTACTGAAAAGCTCAATACCGCACCCGTTTCCAACCCTGATATATACAATGCAATTACCGGCGCAACACTTAGAGTCACCTCTCCTGGCGTGCTTGCAAATGATACAGATGCTGAAAACAATCAATTGACAGCTTTGTTGATTTCTGGCCCTCAATTCGGCATGTTAAATCTAAATCCTAATGGATCATTTGATTACACAGCAAACCCGAGATTCCAAGGTACCGACGTTTTTACTTACATGGCTACAGATGGCATAGCAAATTCGTCCCCAACAACTGTAACTATAAGATCAATACTTCCATAATATGTTGTGCTAATAATTCCTGTTAGGAACAATTATGTAAAATCTGTGCTATGATAATCAACGTGCTGTTGTCAGTCTTTACCATGGGTGGCGATGCCAGTGCCGGCCATCCCGCCGCCTGAAAATGCTTTCGGCCAAGCCGTTGTTCGCACCGGATCGGCACCTATGGCGCCGAGAGATCGAAGACAGGCCTGCCGCCCCGCACGCCTGTCCACTTTCGGCTGATTGATTAAGAGGGTCCGTTCAGTCCAACCGTGGCGTTAGAGCACCAGGTGCACGGACGGGCATAACCGGATCACGCCAGCGAGTAGCGCTACGAATGCGCGATGCCGGACCGGCACTGAAGCGAAGAGGCCGTTGCAAATGACGGCGGTGATGCCGGTAGTGCCAATGACGATGTCGACGGTGATGATGCCAGCGGCGATGGTAGTGCCGGTGCCAATGCCGCCGGTGATGACGTCGCCAGTGACGTCGGTAACGCACTTCGACAAGGTTGCTCTCCGGCATCGCGGCGAGACCAACGGCAGTTGGTATGGTCAACGCAGAGGCACCTTGGGGCACGCTCACGAGCAGACCGCCGACAAATACGAGGGCAAGGAGCAGCTTCTTGATCACGCGCATCTTCTCCGATCACGGCTCAGCGGCAAACGCCAAGGCGGACGCGAAGGTTGCGGCGCCTGCTAAGCGGCAGTGCCTTCCTTCAAGCGCCCGTCATGCCGGCGCAATCTAGCACTACTTTGGCAG
>NZ_BPRB01000362.1 GCF_022179685.1 Methylobacterium trifolii | reverse complement strand
GGCGGCCAGGGCAACGATACCCTCTACGGCGGCCAAGGCGACGATCTCTTGTATGGGGATCTCGGTGACAACGTCCTCTATGGCGACCTCGGCAACGACACGGCGGTCCTAACCGGCAGGCGCTCCGACTATCAGGTAAGTCAGAACAGCGACGGCAGCTTCATTCTGGTCGGTATCAGCGGAACGACGCGTGCCACGACGATCGAGCTGTTTCAGTTCAGCGACGGCACGTTTACCGCCCAGCAACTTATCCCCACCGACACTCACGAAGCACGTACTCTGGACCTTGCGGTCACGACAACTGTATCGAACCCAACGCCCAACGTCGGCGACGTGATCACCTTCATCGACACTCTGTCGAACAACGGTCCGATAGCCGCAACAGGCATAACCGCTACAGACCTTTTACCAGCCGGTCTCACCCTCGTTTCTGCAACCCCCTCGGCGGGCACCTACGATCCTGCAACAGGCTCGTGGACCGTTGGTCAGTTGGGAAGCAGTGCAAACGCTACGCTGACCTTAACGGCTATGGTAAATAGTCCTATCCCTCTTACGAATGCCATTGTAATTAGGGGCTTAGACCAAGAAGATACGAACACGGCCAACAATTCGGCTTCGGTAACGGAGACGCCGCAGCAAGCGGATTTAGCTTTGACCAACGTAGTGTCAAACCCGACGCCGAGCGTCGGCGACACGATCACTCTCACCGTGACCGCGAGCAACAACGGGCCGAACGCCGCCACTGGCGTCAGCATCACCGATGCCTTGCCCGCCGGCCTGACATACGTCTCGTCAACGCAGTCGTCCGGCACCTACAACCCCGCGACGGGGATTTGGACTCCTGGCACACTTGCGAGCGGGGCAGCCAGCACGCTGACGCTCGTGGCAACAGTGACCAGCCCGAACACCCTGATGAACACGGCAACCATCACCCTTTCGGATCAATTCGATCCGAACACGGCCAACAATTCGGCTTCGGTAACGGAGACGCCGCAGCAAGCGGATTTAGCTTTGACCAACGTAGTGTCAAACCCGACGCCGAACGTCGGCGACACGATCACTCTCACCGTGA
>NZ_BPRB01000361.1 GCF_022179685.1 Methylobacterium trifolii | reverse complement strand
GCAGCAGGAGCGTCGCGCCCGCTGGGCCGGCGCGACGCTCCTGCTGCTGCTGGCCCTCGGAGTCGGGGCCCTCTGGCATCTGCGCCCGGAACTCCTGGGGCGCCGGAGCGAGGACGCTGCGACCGCCGAGGCGGAGGCCGGCAGCGGGCGCGACGACCTGATCGCGGTGAGTGTGACGCGGGCCCGGCAATCCTGCTTCCAGGACCGCATCCGCGTCACCGGGGTGCTGGTGCCGCGCCGGGAGGTCGAGGTGCGGCCGGAGACCGAGGGCCTGCGCACCCTGCGCGTCCTGGCCAAGCCCCTGGAAGAGGTGCGCGCCGGGCAGGTGCTGGCCCAGCTCCTGCGGCCGGGCGAGCCGGAGCAGCGGGCGGTCGCCCTGCGCAGCCCCGTCGCCGGTGTGGTCGGGCGCAGCACCGCCGTGGCCGAGCAGCCGGCGACCGCGGCCGGCCCGGCCCTGTTCCAGATCGTGGCGCAGGGGGAGTTCGAGCTGGAGGCCGAGGTGCCGCTCCCGGCGCTGTCCCGGCTCTCCCCCGGCCAGGGCGTCACCGTCACGCCGCTGGGCGAAGCGGACCGGCCCGGCCGGGTGCGCCTCGTCCCGGACAGGATCGACCCCGGGACGCAGCTCGGGCGCGTCCGCATCCTGCTCGGCAAGGGTGAGGGCGAGGGAGAGGGCAAGAACGAGAGCAAGAGCGAGGGCGAGGGACTCCGCCAGGGCCAGTTCGCCAGCGGCGTGGTGCGGGTGGGCGAGCGCTGCGGCGTCGCCGTGCCCTTCGCGGCGGTGGCCCAGGAGGCGGAGGGGCCGGTGATCTACGTGGCCAACACACGCCGGATCGAGGCCCGGCCCGTCGTCACCGGCCTGTCCTCGGAGCTGGAGGTCGAGATCCGGGAGGGGCTCGAATCGCGCGACACCGTCGTCGTGCGCGCGGGTCCGTTCCTGCGAGAGGGCGACCTGATCCGTCCGATTCCCGTGGCCGCGAACCTGCGCTGAGGTTTGTTTCGTACGATACAGTGCCGCCGAGGCCCGGCCGCTGCGGCGAGGCGAGAAACACAGTATCGAACCACCCGATCACGTGAACATTCGCACGTCGGTCTACTGTCCGGGCCCGTCAGGTGGGCGCGAATGCAATTTACTCGTTGCGTGCCCCCGCGGCGGCGCCTAATTTGCCGCTCGGAGCGATCCTGCGGGCCACCCGGCCGCGTCGCCTCCCGCGCGAAGGCGACAGGCGTGACCCGGTTCGCGATTGCCATCCTCGTCAGCGCCCTGCTGACCCTCTACGCCGAGCAAGCCTCGGCCGAGGGGCGGCGCGTGGCCCTGGTGATCGGCGTCTCGGCCTACGAATCGGTGCCGCAGCTTCCCAACGCCGTCAACGACGCGACCTCGATCGCCGACATGTTCCGCAAGGCCAATTTCGACGTGGTCTCCGCCCGTTCCGACGTGGGCAACCTCGAACTCAAACGGGCGATCCGCGAGTTCGAGGATGCGGTGACGGATGCCGACATCGCCGTGGTGTTCTATGCCGGCCACGGCATCGAGATCCGCGAGACCAACTACCTCATCCCCACCGACGCCAAGCTGCTGAACGAGCGCGACGCCGACGACGAGGCGATCTCCCTCGACCGCATCCTCACCGCCCTGGAGCCCGCCAAGCGCCTGCGGCTGGTGATCCTCGACGCCTGCCGCGACAACCCCTTTGCCAGCAAGATGAAGCGGCGGGTGGCTACCCGCGCCATCAGCGCCGGCCTGGGCAAGGTCGAGCCCGCCCAGTCGGACACGCTGATCGCCTACGCGGCCAAGGAAAAGTCGGTCGCCAACGACGGGGAGGGCGCCCACAGCCCCTTCACCACGGCGCTCCTCGCCAACCTCACGGTGCCCGGCCTCGACGTGCGCCTCGCCTTCGGCCGGGTGCGCGACGACGTGCTGAAGGCCACCGGGCGCAAGCAGGAGCCCTTCGTCTACGGTTCCCTCGGGGGCGGGACGGTGGCCCTGGTGCCGGCCCGCGCCGAGGCCACGATGACGCCCGCGGCCCCGACCCGCAGCGACCTCGACGCGTCCAAGACCGATTACGAGATCGTCGAGCGGGTGGGGAAGAAGGAGGCCTGGGAGGTCTACCTCAACACCCACAAGAGCGGCCTCTACGCCGACCTGGCGCGGGTGCAGCTCGCCAAGCTCGCGACGCCGGCCGCCCCCGCGATGGAGGGCGTCAACCGCGTCCTCAGCGACGCGCCCGGTATCGGCGCGGAGCCGACCGGGCGCACCTCGCCCAAGGCGGACGTGCCGCCGGTCGTGCCGGTGCCGAGGCCCACGGCGGCCGAGCAGAAGGCCTGGGACAGGCTCAAGACCTCCGGCGACCGGGCGGCGATCACCCGGTTCATCGAGACCCATCCGACCTCGCCCCTGGTCGCGGACGCGCAGGCGCGGCTCGAGACCCTCGACCGGCTGGCCCGCGAGCGCGAGGAGGCCATGCGCCTGGAGCGTGAGGCCGCCCGCCAGCACGACGAGGACGAGAAGCAGAAGAAGGCCGTCGAGGCCGAGCGCAAGCGCCTGGAGCGCGAGGCGGCCAGGCAGCGCGAGGAAGCCGAGCGCGCGCGCATCGCGGAGGCCGCGCGCCAGAAGGCGGAGGCCCTGGCGGCCACGCGCCAGCGCGAGGCGGAGGAACGGGCTCGCGCGGCCGAGGCCGCCGCCCGCAGGCGCGAGGAGGAGGAGACCGCCCGCCTCGCCGCCATCGCCGCCCGCAAGCAGGAGGCGGAGGAGCGCGCCCGCGTGCTCGCCGCCGAGCGTGCCAGGGCGGAGGCCGAGACCAACGCCCGCAAGCGCGAGGCCGAGGAGGCTGCCAAAGCCTCGCTCGCGGCCAAGGCCGCCGCGCGGGAGATCGAGGAGCGGGGCAAGGCCCAGGCCCTGGAGCAGCACGAGCGCGAAGCGAAGGCCAGGGCCGCCGCCATCGCCGATCGCGAGCGCGAGGAGAAGGAGCGCGCCAAGGCCGCCGAGATCGCCGCCCGCCAGAAGGAGGCGGAGGAGCGCGGCAAGGCGGCAGAGATCGCCCGGCAGAAGGCCGAAAGCGAATCCGCGGTCAGCGACCGCGAGGACGAACAGCGCGCCAGGCAGGCCGAGGCCGAGCGCCGCAAGGCCAAGGCCGCCGCCGAGGCCGAGCGCCGCCGGGCCCACGAGGCCGCCGAGGCCGCGGCCGAACTCAAGGCGGAGCGGGCCGCCGCCGCCCGCAAGCGCGAGGCCG
>NZ_BPRB01000360.1 GCF_022179685.1 Methylobacterium trifolii | reverse complement strand
CGCTCACGCGAGGGCCACCCTCCCCAGCAGTGGGGGGAGGGAGAGGGGGGTGAGGGCAACGCCCCACTGAAATCATCGACCGACCTCAGCGTCATGGCCGATTCCCGATCCGAGGATGTCGCACGGAAAAATCCCAAAACATCACGCCTTCTTGTTCCAGCGGCCCGAATCGTCCTGCTGCCAATAGGCCACGTCGTGGCCGGCGCCCTTGGCCTCGCGCCACTGCTCGCGGGCGCGCAGCAGGGCGTCCTGGTCGGTGCCGTCGAACAGGATGCAGATGCGCGCGTAGGCGCCGGCGTCGGGGGGCAGGTCGGCGCCCTCCACCAGGAAGCGGATCGAGGCGGCGTTGGGGTTGGTCTCGCGTAGCGTCAGCACCACCGGCTGGCCCGCAGCGTCCGGGTCGCGGTCGGTGCCGTGGGGCAGGAAGCTCTCGTCGGTGTAGGTCCAGAGCTGGTCGTCCAGGGCCTGGAGCCGTTCCTCGCTGGCGGCCTGGATCGCGGCCTGCCAGCCGCGCGCCAGCGAGCGCTCGACGAGGGTCGGCAGCACCTTTTCCAGGGGCTGGCGCTGCATGTGGTAGAACAGGATTTCAGTCACGGTACGCCGACAGATAGGGCCGCCGGGGGTCGAGTGCGAGGCGGGAGCCTCACGCGGCCTCGATGAAATGGGGCACGAACAGCGCCGCGTTGCCGGTGACGAGGCCCGGCGCCTCGCGGATGCAGAGGCCCGCCGGCGCGTCGCCGACCATCCAGGAGCCGACCAGCGCGCGCCGGCCCTCGAAGACCGGCAGTTCGGCCAGCCCCTGGCGGATATGGCCTTCCGCGCCGTAGGGGCCGTCGTCGTCGGCCAGCACGGCGCCGTCCCGCACGATGCGGATGTTGGCACCCTCCCGCGAGAACAGGGGCTTGCGCACGTAGGTGTCGGCCAGTTGCGCACAGGCCGGGTCGTCCTCGAAGAAGGCCGGCAGCAGGTTCGGGTGGCCCGGCGCCAGTGCCCAGAGGCAGGGCAGCAGGCCCTTGTTCGAGAGGAGCGCCTTCCAGGGCGGCTCCAGGAACCGCGTCGGCGTGCGGCCGGCCGCGCTCCCGAAGGCATCGCGAAAGGCCCATTCCCACGGGTAGAGCTTGAACAGGGTGTCGACCGGCGCCTCGTCGCGGGTGCAGAGGCGGCCGTCCGCGCGCAGGCCGATGTCGGGCAGGTCGGCAAAGCACGTCTCCCGGCCGGCCTGGACGGCGCAGTCCTGGAGGTAGGCCACGGTGCCCCGGTCCTCGGGCGCCTCGGCATAGGCGGTGAAGGCGAGGAGGCCGTCGCCGGGGATCTCGCGGAAGCGCGC
>NZ_BPRB01000359.1 GCF_022179685.1 Methylobacterium trifolii | reverse complement strand
CTCTAACATATATTCTATATTTTTGAAATTCGCCATGTAGACCTGTGATATTGCGCATACTTTTGATCCAGCTTTGGTACTGATTGTTCTCATATAGACCCTTTGCCAATTCTCCAGTTATAAACGGTCGAACATCTGAGAACGGTACTTCAGTTAGTTGCTGATTGTCTTTACCTTTAAAAACATTCTCTACTGTATTTACGCCATTGACAAAAGAAAATAAGTTGCATGACAGACCTAAAGTATCGAGCGATACCGCAAGCATAAATATTGATAAAATAAACCAAGAGTAATCTTTATTGATTATGCCGCTCGCAATACAAAAAAGAAACGCAGGATTTGAGAGAAAAAGAACATATATCCATCTCATATCCAATTTTAGCCTTTCAAGATCTTTATAATATCCGTTATTTTTTCTTTTACGAGATTCTGTAGCTTTGCAACTCGATTGTCTTCTAGAATTTTTTCTTTTAGTTCTGCATCGGCAGGGCCCTCAGTATCGTCTCTTTTCAGAAGTCGATATATTTCAATTGAAATTTTCACTAAAGTTGCTGCTTCGACGAGTAAGTGTGCCGCAGATCCAGCATCAAAAGGATGACCACCCGCCGTCTTATATATTACGTTATCTTCTCCCGCATGAGTTGAAATATCGCGAACAGTGGCTGATCCTAATATATCAACCTCGTCCGCCCAAACTTCTTGTAAAATGGCTTCGATTAGTTCGACACTCACTTGCAGCGCTCCAACTTGGAATAGGGTATTTTGATTACCTAGATTTTACCAAAATTGCGAGTGACGTGATATGATCAAAAACGACCGATTTTGAGACCGCGGCTTGACGAAGCCAGCGAAGCAGCATCCTAGGTGCTAAACCTGTCTCAAAATGGGTCTCGAAACAAGGGCTGCTGACTTGAGCGATTCAGGTGTGGGATGCTGGGCTGGAGCGCGTAGAGGCGTTCCTGCATCCGCCAGTGCACCTTGTGCTCGGCCCGCGTGTCCTAGGTGGAGATCGGAGCGTCGACGCGCTTGTCGGATCGCTCCTGCAAGCGGGATATTAAAAAACTTGATACAGCGTTCGAAGGCAGGGCCGGCGTCAGTGGCGGGAAGGCCTCACGTCTGGACGAGGCGTTTTCGAAAATGGGAGCTGAGAGCATTGAGCGCCGGCTGCATTAGCGCGTGCCGCATACGATGGTAAACCGCTAACCGCTTGGCGCTAGTGTTGTGGCCATACTCAGGTGTCCCGGGGCGATCGCGAGGCGGGGGCCTGAAACAAGGCAGCAGGAGGCTGGCGGGCCCCTTCCATGACGGCGTTTTTAAACCAGGAGAACGGCTACATTTTCCGGATCGTGCACCGGGAGAATCTGCCACTCGTTCTCGCCAGCGGCCTGATCGCTAAGAACGCTTCTGGCTCAAATCCGGCATACGTAAACATCGGTAACCTTGATTTGATAGGACGAAGAGGGAATCGCGTGGTTCCTGTACCTCCAAGAGGTGTCTTAAACGATTACGTACCATTCTATTTTACCCCTTACTCACCAATGGCGTACAATATCAAAACAGGATGGAACGGAATTACGAGGAGAAACAACGAAGAGATATTGATTTTTGTTTCTACTTTGTATCACGCTCTTGACTGCGGCTTAGATGCGGTGTTTACTGACAGGCACGCGTATTTAGCTGCGGCGACATTCCATTGTGATCTCGGCCGACTGGATCGGATCGATTGGGATTTACTGAGGTCCAAAAATTTTAAGAAGGATGCACAGAACCCTGAACGGGTCGAGCGTTACCAGGCCGAGGCACTGATCCGCGGCCATGTGCCCCTGAAAGGCTTGAAGGGGGTCGCGGTCTGTAACGAGCGCGTCCGAGCGGACGTTCAGAATTTAGTGGACAAAGCAGGAACATCGTTGCAAGTGCGCGCCATGCCGAGTTGGTATTTTTGATGATCACCTTCACACAGGGCGACCTCCTCGATGCGCCTGCAGAGGCGCTGGTCAACACGGTGAACACTGTGGGCGTGATGGGCAAAGGCATCGCGCTGATGTTCAAGGAGCATTTCCCGGATAACTACCGGGCATACGCGGCTGCATGTAAGGCGGGGGAGGTGAAGACCGGGCAGATGTTCGTGACGGAGCGTGGTCACCTGACAGGGCCACGCTGGATCATTAACTTCCCGACGAAGGCCAACTGGCGATTCCCATCCAAGATGATCTGGATTGAGGAGGGCTTAGCCGATCTACGCCGGGTGATTGAAGCGAACGGCATACGCTCCGTCGCGGTTCCGCCCCTTGGCAGCGGCAATGGCGGCTTGAACTGGGCGGACGTACGGCCCCGTATTGAGGCTGCCTTGAGCGACCTCCCCGGGGTTGAGGTGATTGTGTATGAGCCTACGGCTGCGTACCAAAACGTCACGAAGCGGGACGGGGAGAAATCTCTTACGCCCGCCCGCGCGCTAGTTGCGGAACTCGTACGTCGGTACGCGGTGCTTGGCTTCGAGTGCTCGCTCCTCGAAGTTCAGAAGCTCGCCTACCTCCTTGAGTGCGCGATCGAAGCGTCTGCGCTGAAGAACCCCCTGAAGCTCGCCTATAAGGCGCACCGATACGGGCCTTACGCAGATCGGCTTCGGCATCTGCTCGACGGTATCGATGGCACTTATCTGCACTGTGAGAAGCGGCTGGCAGATGCCAACCCATTGGACCTTGTCAGGTTCGAGGATAGCCAGCGGGATCGGGTTGCCCTCTATCTCAAATCAGAAGGCAAGGACTATCTCGGAGCACTGGAAGTAACGACCAGCCTGATTGACGGGTTCGAGTCTCCGTACGGAATGGAGCTTATCGCCACTGTGCACTGGCTCATGCATCGGGAAGGCATCGAACCCACGGTCCCGGCCATGATGCACGGCATCAAGCATTGGCCCGGCGGGTCGGGGTCTGCTGCTCGAAAAGCTCGGATATTCGATGAGCGAGTTGTCGGGCTTGCGCTAGAGCGTGTTATGAAC
>NZ_BPRB01000358.1 GCF_022179685.1 Methylobacterium trifolii | reverse complement strand
CCAGTCCACGACGGTCCCGTTGTTCTGCAGCAGCATGTCGTCCGTGCGGTCCCCGTTGAAGTCGCCGGTGCCGACAACGGTGTAGCCGGTGGCGCCATTCGTAATGACGCGGCCGGACTGGTAGGCACCGTTCACCAACTGCCACGTGATGATGGTGCCGCCGGACTGCAGGACGAGATCGTCGGTGCCGTCCCCGTTGAAATCGCCCGCGCCGACCACCGTGAAGCCGCCGGCATCGCCCAGCAGGCGCCCGGATTGGTAGCGGCCGTTCCGCATCGTCCATTCGACCACGCTCGAACCGTTCTGCAGGACGATGTCGTCGGTGCCGTCGCCGTCGAAGTCGCCGATGGCACGGATGGTGTAGCCGGCGGCCCCATCGGTGATGTTGTTGCCGGACTGGTACTGGCCGTTGCCCATGATCCAGTCGACGACGGTGCCGCCGTTCTGGAGCAGGATGTCGGCTGTACCGTCGCCGTTAAAGTCACCCGTGCCGCGCACCGTGAAGCCGGTGGCGCCATTCGTGATCAGGGTGTTGTTGGCAACAGCCGTGTTGCTGATCGTCCAGTTGCGCACGGAGCCGCCCGATTGCAGCAGAAGGTCCGACGTGCCGTCCCCGTTCAGGTCGTCGGCGACGGTCCCGGCGAGGTTCACGGTCCTGTCGGTGAAACGCAGGCGCTCGATCGAGGTCAGCGTGTCGGTGAAGCCGGAGGCCGCCACCGTGTAGGTGCCGTTGCCGGTGCGGGCGATCGTGGCCGCCGAGCGGGCGACGTTGAAGGTCGCGGTGTCGATGCCCGCGCCGCCGTCGATCGTGTCGTTGCCGCCGTTGCCGGTCAGCGTGTTGTTGGCACTGTTGCCGGTGAGCCGGTCGTTGCCCGCGCCGCCGATGGCGGTCTCGATCACGGTGCCCTGGGCGATCGCGATGTTGTTGGTCAGGCCGCTCGCGCTGCTGAAGGCGCCCGCGGTCAGGTTCACGGTGGCGCCCTGCGAGAAACCGGACAGGTCGAGGGTGTTGTTGGTGCCCTGGTCGTAGAGCGTCACCACCGGCGCGGTGTTGTTGCTGAAATCGTACAGGCCGCTCAGGAGACCGGTGACGTTCGAATTGAACCCGAACACCTGCCCGCCGGTGAACTGCGTCTGGCTGGAGGGCGCCGCCCCGTAGAGCTGCTGGATCGCCAGGATGTCGCCCTGCATCACCGTGTGGGGCGCCGAGCGGTAGTAACCGTCCGGCGACACGCCCCAGTTGGTGCCGGTGACCGGGTAGCTTCCGCCGTACTGGGCGGTGCCGGAGTTGCGCCAGTAGATGTAGGACATGAGCGTCCACATCCGCTCGTCGTAGGCGCTGTATTGCTGCGTCGCCGGATTGACGTTGCCGTTGTAGGGACCCTCGTGCCCGAGGCCGAGCAGGTGGCCGACCTCGTGGATGATGGTGGACTGGCCGTAGCCGCCCACCGTGTTGAGGTTGCCGGAAAGGTCGAAGCCGGCGCCGCTGGTGTCGATCGAGATCCGGGCCTGGTCCGTATGGCTGCCGAGGGTGGCGCCGCTGGCGGTCGAGGTCGCGCCGGTCTCGTAGGCGCGGCCGTCGCTGCCGCGCTGGAGCAGGACGTTGGCGGCCGCGCTCGAGCCGGCTGCGGTGAACGTGACGTTGGCGACCGACGACCACATCGCGAAGGCGCGCAGGACCGTGGTCTGCTCGGTCGCCGTGAAGGCCGAAGTGCTATCGAAGAAATAGCTGATGGTCGCGCCGGTGCCCGCGGTCGAGGGACCCCACTTGTTGGCGGTGCGACCGGTCGATCCCCAGTAGGAGGTGCTCGTCGCCGTCCCGTCCGGGTTCAGCGCGTTCACGTAGGAGACTTCCTGCGCGAAGGTCGGGCTGACGGGGCCTGCGTCGTCTCCGGGCGCGGTCGTGGTGGGCTCCGTACCCGGCAGGACCGGATCGGGGCGGATCATCCCGCCGTCATCGTCCGGCTCGGGGACGAGATAGCTGGTGCGGTGGTTCCGGCTGCTTGCGCTCATGTCCCCTCCCTGCATCGACGAGACAGAGCCCGCGCGAACAGCCGGCACATGCCGACTATCCGATCCGCACCCTGCGACATGACCTGTCGGACCTGAAATCCACGGCTCTCGGGCAGCGCAACCCTTGGATTTCAGACTTTGCGTTTCGCTCAGATGAATCTTCGAACCGCCAATCGTGGCCGGGACACATCGTTTTCCACGACGACATAGACCATAGATTGCTAGAGCGTGTTATGAAC
>NZ_BPRB01000357.1 GCF_022179685.1 Methylobacterium trifolii | reverse complement strand
TGGAATGACGCACCGCGTCGTCAGGAGCCTCCTGCGTGTGTGGTCACGTGCAAATGTAGAACCGATGATCTAATCGGCGATCGAAAGGTGGCCGTATGTTCGGTCCGTTGGTGTCTTCGGGCTGATGGGGAACAGGAGACGGCATGTCAGTGAGGGAGACGGTCGCCCCGGCGCAGATCGCGGCGGAAGCGGATTCTCAGATTCACGTCTCGGAGGAGATCCGCCGCCGCCGTCGTGCGCTCAACCTGTCGCTGGAGGCGCTCGCGGCGCGGTCGGGCGTCAGCCGTTCGATGATCTCTAAGATCGAGCGGGCCGAGGCGGTGCCGTCCACTATTGTGCTCTCGCGCTTGGCCGAAGCGCTGGGCGTCACCTTCTCGCGCTTGATGGCGCCCGCGACCGATCTCGAGGTGCTGCTGATCCCAGCGCGCCGTCAGCCAGTCCTACGGGACGAGGAGTCCGGCTTTTTGCGGCGCTGCCTGTCGCCGGTGCTGCCGGGCCGGGGCATCGATCTGGTGCTCAACACACTACCGCCCGGTGCCGGCACAGGTGAGTTTACCGCCCACCGCCGCGGCGTCTCGGAATATATCTACGTCCTCCGAGGGCGCCTCCGCGCGGTGATCGGCACCCGCACCGTCATCGCCGAGGCCGGCGACAGCTTGTACTTTGAGGCCGATGCTGGTCATGCCTTCAGCAATGTAGGAACTGAGATTTGCGAGTATATTCTGGTGATTGATCCCTCGCGGGTGCGATAGAGGCGAACTGAACGGTTTGAGTTTCGGTGCGAGTTTGACTCTATTAGACACCGCGAATGTTTCGAAGTCGGCGCCAAGGACGCCCGAACTCACGAACTCGAACCGGGGGGCGCCGAGGCGCCCGGCTACGGCAGACCGACCACCGATGATAGAGTACTGAAACGCTCTACCGCAGACCGCCATCGCTGAGGCAGTCCCAAGTGAGCACGGCCGAGACGTAGAGGCGGACCACATGCCGAGTGAGCAGATCGCCGGTGTCCGCAGTTGCATATGAGCTGACCAAAGCAGATGGGCACCATACGGCCAAGACTGGTCATCAGACTGGATCTGTTTATTTGAAAGCGAACCTTCTGAACTACAGAGAATGGTCAGCACCGGACAGACGGCCACTTGAATTGTAGGTCTGCAATCCGGCGCCCAGCTAACTTCCGCTCATAGCGCATAGCCGAAATCATTTTATTGATAGCACATCGAGGTATACCCTGCGGTGATGTCACTCCATGAGCCAGATGAGCGTCACGTCAGGGTCGGCGCGGCTATTTGATGTGACGCCATGGGCGCTGAGCCTAAACCTCGATGTGACATGTAGCGGCCCGCACGGTTCACGCCCTTGCCACCCACCCCCGCCATGTGAACGCTGCGAAAAACATGGCGATGTCCCGAAAGCCGCTGCCCTCCAAGATGGCTTCGTCTTGCTCGGGTGTCAGGACTGGTAGGTGCGCACCCACGGCTTCCCGCGCCATGCGCGCCTGCGCAGGATCGCCACCCGATGCGACCGCGTAGGCTTGGTAGCGGTCCAGCCAGCGTGACCGCTCGTCCTGGCCCTGCGGAAAGCTCCCATGGGCCGCAACGAACGGCGCGCCCGGCTTCAGCCGCCGATGGATCTTTCGGACCGTCGCGTCACGTTCAGCGGGTTCAAGGAAGTGCAACGTCAGAAGGCAAGTGGCCGCGTCGAACGGGCCGGGCGGCGCGTCGTCGATGTAGCCATGGACCAATGTCACACGGTCCATCAGAGGCCCGAGCTCCCGCTCGGCCTGCAGCAGCATCTCCTGCGCAGGATCGACCCCGACGAACGACCACCTGGGCTGCCCCTCGGCCAGCGCGCGCAGTTCCAGGCCGCCGCCGGCACCGAGGACCAGGACCCGCGCATCGGTCGGGGTCCCCTCGGCCAGCAGGATGGCCGTCATCCGGTGAAGCGCTTCGAAGCCCGGCACGAAGCGACGGGGCCCCTCGGCGTAGCACGCTGCAGCCACTGGATCGTTGAAGCCGGCGATGAAGTCCCCGGTACCAGCCTGTGAGCTATGCGACATCGGGATGAGCCTCCTGAGCACACGGGCCGCTTGCGGCCATGCGGGCATGAAAATCGGCGCTCAGGTGGCCGAGGGTGACATCGCTGAAGCGGGCGAGAAGCAGCCGCTCAGCGTCCTCGAAGGCCGAACCGAGCGCGCCGTTGACAGCCTTTTCGACCAGGCAGGCCGGCTCCTCGCTCCGGTGCCCCATGGCGAAGATCCCTGGCGATCCGAGGGCAACGTATACGTCGTAGAGGGTCACGCGATCGAGATCGCAGACAAGGGTCCATCCCCCGCCGTGGCCTTTCTCGGACGCGACGAGGCCAAGGTCGCGCAGGCCGCCCATCAGGCGGCGCACGACGACGGGGTTCGTGTTCATGAGGGCTGCCAGCCGCTCGGAGGTCACTGACCCATCGAACTCGGCCATGTGAAGGAGGACGTGAAGCACGCCCGACAGTCGGCTGTCGCGTCTCATGCAACACGATATGTTTCATGAGTGGACTCCTGTCAATCTGGCGACTTTCGCCCCTTTCGGCCGAGGGCATGGCGACCGAACTGGAGGCGTGTTGACGCCGACTATTGCGGGTGTGGTTTATCGGGTGGGCCTAAAGCTTGAGGTGACTCCTATGGCCCGCATCGGCTACGCCCGTGTCTCGACCCTCGACCAGGACCTTGACGTGCAGCTTGCCCGGCTCAGGGGCGAGGGTTGCGGGGTCATTCGATCGGAGAAGGTCTCAGGAGCCAGCCGGGATGGCCGAGCCGAGTTGGCGACCATCTTGGAATTCTTGCGGCCCGGCGACGAACTGGTCGTCACCCGCCTCGATCGGCTCGGACGCGACACCCGCGACGTGCTCAACGTCGTGCACGAGGCCGAACAGCGAGGGGCCTCGGTCACCGTGCTCGACCCGCATGTCTCGACGCGTGGTGAGATGGGCCACGTGGTACTCACCGTGCTCGGCATGGTGGCGCAGATGGAGCGGCGCTTCATCAAGGAGCGGCAGCGTGAGGGCATCGCGCGGGCCAAAGGTGTCGGCGTCTACACCGGCGGGCAGCGTCGGCTCGATCGTGAACGGGTCCGGGCCCTACATGCCGCCGGCCTTGGGCCTGCCGCCATCGCCGCCGCGCTCGGTTGCTCGCGGATGCAGGTCTATCGCATTCTTCAAGAACCGAGATAATCCGTACGCCGTCGGTGTAGGCCGCAGTCATGTCGGGACGGATGGAAACGACGATCTATGTTCCCTGCCTGTGAGGCAGGTCTGCCTCGAGACGAATGGGGTCGGCGAATGAGCATTGAGAAGGCGGTTTTAGCGGGCGGCTGCTTCTGGGGCATGCAGGACTTGATACGGCGTCAGGAAGGGGTCGTGTCGACGCGAGTAGGGTACACGGGTGGCGACGTGCCGAACGCGACCTATCGCGACCATGGGACGCATGCTGAGGGGATCGAGATTCTTTTCGATCCGGCCCGGACGAACTTCCGACGCATGTTGGAATTCTTCTTCCAGATTCATGATCCAACGACGCCGAACCGGCAGGGCAACGACCGGGGCCTGAGCTACCGCTCGGCGATCTATTACACCGATGAGGGGCAGCGCCGGGTCGCCGAGGACACCATCGCCGATGTCGACGCTTCCGGTCTCTGGCCCGGGAAAGTGGTCACCGAGGTGGTGCCAGAGGGGCCGTTCTGGGAAGCGGAGCCGGAGCATCAGGACTACCTCGAGCGCCGACCCGACGGATACACCTGTCATTTTGTCAGGCCGAATTGGACGTTGCCCGCTCGCACCGAGGCGCCGCAGGGCACGTGACAGGATCGCGAGAGGTGGTTGCACCTGTCCGGACGAGGTGATGCGATCGAGACGGAATCAAGCGGGGACGATCCCGCGAGCGGACGTGGCCGACTTCATCGTCGGAAACCTCCAAGGGGATGCCTACGTCAGAAAGGCGGTGGTCCTGATCCGGTAGCTGCATCCGAACCGTTCGTCCTGCCGCGTGCCGGCGTGAATATCCCGGCCGCGTAGGCGGTGCCGGAACCGCC
>NZ_BPRB01000356.1 GCF_022179685.1 Methylobacterium trifolii | reverse complement strand
CACGCTGAAGAAGGCCGCCACCGGCGGGGCGAGCGCCGTGCGGATCGCCCAGCTCGCCAATCCGGGGGCGGCCTTCTTCAGCGTGCTGGGACAGGTGACGCAGCCGATCTTCGACGCGGGCACCCTGTTCCGGCGCCAGCGCGCCTCGGAGGAGACCCTGGTCCAAGCCCAGGCGCAATACCGGGCTGTGGTGATCGCGGCCTTCCAGAACGTCGCCGACACCCTGCGCGCCCTCCAGGCCGACGCCAGCGCCGTCGCCGCGGCCTCGGCCGCGGAGAAGGCGACGGAGGAAAGCCTCGGACTGATCCGCAAGCAGTATTCGGCCGGCTCCATCAACTCCACGCAGGTGCTGATCGCCCAGCAGGGCTACCTCTCGGCGCTGGTCACCTCGGCCGGCGCGCGGGCGACCCAGTACGCCGACACCGCGGCCCTGTTCCAGGCGCTCGGCGGCGGCTGGTGGAACCGCGTCGACGTGGCCCCGCCCCCACCGGAGCCGGACCCGCTGAAGTTTCTCTGAGGGGAGGCGCGCGGGCGCCCCCGGTCTGGACGCCGGGCGTCTCCGGTCGCTATGCCGCTATCCTTGGAGACGAGGCGCGATGGCAGCGGACGACCCGACCCGACCCGGCCTCACGCCGCCCCCCTGTCCGATCACCGGCGAACCGGCGGTGCGGCTGGTGCAGTGGATCACCGCCCGCTTCCTGACCGACCTGTGGCGCTATTCCGGCGGCGTGGACGTGGCCGCCCTGCTTCAGCCGGGGCGCCGCTTCGGCCTGTGGGAATCGCCGACCGGGCTGATCTTCTTCGACCCGATGGTGGCCGGCGACGAGGCGTTCTACCGGGCCTTCTACGGCAGGATCGGCGCCCACGATAAGCTCGCCGGGCCGCTCACCGAGCGCCTGGAGTTCCGGGCGGCGGCCCGGCACGTGCCAGAGGGCGGCCGCGTCCTCGACGTGGGCTGCGGCCACGGTGGGTTTCGCGCCTACGTGCCCGGCGCGCACTACACCGGCCTCGATCCGAACTTCGCCGCGGAAGACCCCTCCGGCGCGATCCTGGCGGAGAGCGTCGAGGCGCACGCCGCGCGGGTCGGCCCGGCCTACGACGCGGCCTGCGCCTTCCAGGTGATCGAGCACGTGGCCGACCCCCTCGGCTTCGCACGGGCGCTGGCCGCCTGCGTCAAGCCCGGCGGCACCATCCTGATCGGCACGCCGCTCTGGCCCTCGCCCAACACCACGATCCCGAACTTCATCATGAACGCGCCACCCCACCACCTGACGTGGTGGACGCCCAACGCCCTCAAGACCCTGGCCCGCGTCCTCGGATTCAGCCCGGAGCAGGTCCACGCCATCGGCATGGACCGGCACGACGCGATGATCCACTGGATGGCCAAGGCCACCCCGATCCGCTGCCGCGACCGCTACTTCCGGGTGGCGACGAGCTGGTACGCGGCGCTCGCAGTCAGCTACGGCGCCGCCCTCGTCCTCAACCGCATCCTGCCCCTGCCGACGGAGACCCGGCCGAACACCCTGCTGCTGGCCGCGCGCAAGACCGCGGCCTGAGAGGACGTCATGCCGAGATCCATCACCGGGACTGTTTTGAAGAAACACGCGGCAGCGGAGACGGATCAGGCGCCGCGTTTCGCGCTGCGCCGGGCGACCGGAGCCTCGGCGACGCCCTGGTGCGACACGCCCGCGGCATCGAGCCCGGCCGCGAGCGCGGCGTTCATCCGGGATTGCCATCCGGGGCCGCCGGCCTTGTAGCCTGCCAGCACGTCGGGCGGCACGCGCAGGGATACCGGCACGCTGCGGTTCTCGGCCTTGGGCCTGCCGCCGCGCCGAATGAAGCCCTCTGTCATCGCCGCCGGCATCCCCTCCGTGCCGGGCCGCGCCTGCGCCAGTTCCGCGTCGGTCAGAGGCGGGTTGTCGGACACCGCGTCCCAATCCTCCTGGCTGTAGGCCTCGTTCGGCACGTAGCCGGGAGCGTGCTTAAGCTTGGTCATAGGCGGCCCTTTCCTTCCTGCCGGCACGGCGCACGCTCACCACGTCGATCGCCTCCGACCCGAGCAGCGAGACGATCGCGACGACGACGGTCTGCCCGTGCCACGTCCCGATGAGCTTGAACCGCGCTCGGCCGGTGCGGCTCGGCCTCGCCGGGATGTTCAGGAAGCGATCGAAGCTGAACGCGGTCTCGAACTCGGCGAGGTCTAAGCCGTGCTTGGCGATGTTCGCGTGCCGCTTTGGCTGACCGCAGGTGAATAGCATAGTTTTAGTATATACTGAAACCGCAGAAAGCCAGGGATTCTGGTCTATACGGACGCGCCCGGATGTCGGGGCGAGGCTCCGGATCACGTCCCGCGCGGTTGGCCGTCGGAGTGCGATTGCCGGGGGCACGCCGAACTGCGGCCGGAAACCGAAGACGTGGCCCCGGTCTCAACCCGCGATGAACAGCCCGGCGATGGCCGCGCTCGTGAGGTTCGACAGGGTGCCGGCGAGGATCGCGCGCAGGCCGTAGCGGGCGACCTCGGCCCGGCGCTCGGGCACGAGGCTGGAGAAGCTCGCGAGCTGGATCGCGATCGAGGCGAAGTTGGCGAAGCCGCAGAGCGCGAAGCAGACGATGGCTTGGCTGCGCGGATCGAGGCTGCCGGCCTTGAGCACCGGCGAGAGGTTGGCGTAGGCCAGGAACTCGTTGAACGCGATCTTCTGCCCGATGGCGCCGCCGACCAGGACGGCGTGCTCCCACGGCACGCCCAGCAGCCAGGCGAGCGGGCTCAGGGCGGCCCCCAGGATTGCCTGGATCGAGGCCGCCGGATACCCGGCGAGGGCTCCGGCATAGCCGACGAGGCCGTCGGCCAGCGCGATCAGGCCGACGAAGGCGATCAGCATGGCGCCGACGCCGACCGCCACCGCGAGCCCCTTCTGGGTGCCGTCGGCGGCCGCCTCGATGACGTTGGCCGCGCGCCGTTCGCCGAACTCCACCCGGGTGGTGACGATCCGCGTCGGCTCGGTCGAGGGCACCAGGATCTTGGCGTAGAGGAGTCCGCCGGGGATCGCCATGACGGAGGCCGCGAGCAGGTAGGTCATGGGCACGCCGAGCGCCGCGTAGCCGGCCAGGATCGAGCCGGCGGTGGAGGCGGCCCCGCTCGTCATCACCGCGAACAGTTCCGCCCCCGTGAGCAGGGCCAGGAACGGGCGGAGCGCCACGGCGATCTCGCTCTGGCCGATGAAGATGGTGATCACCGCGGAGAACGACTCGATCGGCGCGGTGCCCAGCAGCCGCCGCAGGCCGGCGCCGAGGATGCGGGCGAGCGCCTGCATGATCCCGAAATGGTAGAGCACGCCGATCAGGGCCGAGACGTAGAGGATCTGCGGCAGCACCCGGAAGGCCAGCACGAAGCCGCCGCCGCCGAACAATTCGAACATCCGCGGCTCGACGAGGCCGCCGAACAGGAAGGCGGTGCCCCGGTCGCCGTAGGCGAGGACGGTCCGCACGCCCTCCGCGAAGGCGGCCAACCCGGCCTGGCCCGCCGGCACGAACAGGACCAGCGCGCCGAGGCTCACCTGCAATCCCAAGGCCGCGAGCACCACCCGCGGGGAGATCGCGCGGCGGTTTACCGAGAAGACCCATGCGATCGCGAGCAGCAGCAGGATGCTGAGGCCGGCATGGAGCAGGCGGTCGGTCATGATGGCCTTCGGGGAGCGGGACGCGCCTGTCCGCCATGGAAGCTTCGGGCCAGTCCCCACGCCTCGGGGCTACCGGATTCACGCATCGGCGCACAACGGCACCGGACAGGTCGATCGAAACGCGGCCCGGATCCCCTCTCCCGTGCGGTCAAGCGAATCCAGACAGTGCCCGTGACTTGGTAACCCTCTGTTCCGGAACGCGTTTCCCCTCCCCCTTGCGGGGAGGGGTCAGGGGTGGGGGTGGTGCCGAAGGAGGCTCAATGGTTCCTTCTGAACCACCCCCAC
>NZ_BPRB01000355.1 GCF_022179685.1 Methylobacterium trifolii | reverse complement strand
CGCGCGAGCTTCCGCCCCGGCCGCAGCGCCTACGGGGCGGAAGCTCGCGCGGGCGTAGTCCGTCACCGCGGGCACCAGGGGCACACGCGCGCTCGGGAACAGGAAGTGCACCGGCGCGTCCGGCCCGAGGTCCGGCTGCGCGATCGCGCGATCGCGCACCGCCTCCCAGGGCCGGCCGGCCTCGGGCTCGGGCGGGGGCCCGCGCTCCACCTTGACCCGCGACAGGGCCTCGACGCGGAACTCGGTGTGGGGGGCGTCCAGGGTGATCGCCAGGGTCTCGATGCCGAAATAGTCGCGCCGGATCAGGGCCGAGGCGGGGCTCGGATCGATCGTCACCGCGCTCTCCAGCACGCTCTGGCCCTCGCCGTCGCGGGGCTTGAGCCGCAGGGAGCAGCGGGCGAAACGCACGGCCCTGCCGTAACGGTAGGTGGTGCGGTGGCGCAGCGTGTAGATCACGCGAGGCCCGCGAGCTTTTCCGGCCGCAGGGCGTGCGGGCCGTTGGGGAAGTAGCGCCCGGCGATGGAATCGGCCAGCCGCTCCAGGTCGGCCTCCAGGGCCGTCATCCGCACCGCGTCGAAGTCGGCGGCCTCGCCGCTGCGGAACTCGGCCAGGAGGCGCGAGGCCAGGCGGCGCTGCGGCTCGGGGATGCCGTCGGACGCGATCGCCGGCAGTTCGGCGAGGTGGCGCGCGATCGCCTCCGCCTGGAAGGCGCAGGAGCGCGGGTTGTAGGGGTCGAGCAGCACCATGTCGCGCACCGGGTCCAGGGCCACCCCCTGGAGGTAGCGGCCCCCGTAGGCGATCTGCGAGTCGGTGAGCGCCAGCATCACCCCGAGGCAGTCGGGGGTGGCCTCGTCGTGGGCGAAGGTGAGGGCGAAGGCGCAGGTGTTGATCGTCCGCTCGATGCGCCGGCCGAGGTCGACGAAGTGCCAGCCCGCCGCCCGGCTCATGTTCTCGTGGGTCAGGCCCGAGAGGGCCGCGATGTGGCTGAGGGCCCGCTCCGCCCGGCCGAGCAGCTGCGATTCGGTGAAGTCCCGCGCCGGGTCGAGGGCGAGCAGGTCGCCGAGGTCGGCCAGCACCCGCCAGGCCTCGCCGGACAGGCGCGCCCGCAGGCCCGCCGCGTTGCGCCGGGCCGAGAGGATGTGGGCATGGGCCGAGCCCGGAACCTCGCGTCCGATCAGGGCCTCCTGGGCCAGGGGGGCCGTCGGCAGGTCGGCGGCGCTGGCCGCCCCCCATTCCTCCAGCAGGGCGCGGATGCGCAGGGCCGTCGGCGCGTCGGCATCCCCGGTCATGTCGGTGGCGACCGCGTCGCCGACGCTGCGCAGGTGCGCCAGGACGAGGCGGATCACGGCCTCGGCCCGCTCGACGTAGCGCCCGAACCAGAACAGGCCGTCGGCGGCCCGCGAGGGCAGGTGCCCGGCGATCCGGCGCACCCGGGGCGTGGCCTGCTGGGCGAGGTTGCGGGTGTCGACGGGCTTCTCCGACAGCACCCAGACGTCGGCCGCGCGGATGCCGAGGCGCATCTCGATCGGGTCGACGTTCTCGCGCTCGGAGACGCGGCAGAAGCCGCCGGGCATCACCTGCCAGCCGGCCGCGGTCCGGGTGGCGAAGACCCGCAGGGCGAAGGGGCGCGGCACGAGGCGCAGGCCCCGGTCCGTGCGCTCCCAGCCCGGCATGGTCGAGAGGGGCGCGGCCTCCTGGCCGACGTAGTCGAAGGGCCGGTCCCGCAGGGCCGCCACGACGCGCTCGCGCTCGGCGGCCAGGGCATGGGGGCCGAGGATGGCGTCGCGCCCCGCCCCGCGCTGGGGCGTGGCGGCCGGCCGCAGGGTCAGGGCGTCGAGGTTTTCGCGCACGTGGGCGAGCCCGTCCGGGTCGCCGCACCACCAGGCGCGGGGGCTGGCCAGCCGCAGGGGCTCGCCCAGCAGCCGGTCGGCGATGGCCGGGAGGTAGGGGGCGAGCGCCCCGGATTCGACCATGCCGGAGCCCGGCATGTTGGCCATCACCAGGCTGCCGTTGCGCAGGGCCTCGATCAGGCCGGGCACGCCCAGCCGCGAGGCCGGGTTCAGTTCGAGGGGGTCGAGGTAGTCCCCGTCGATCCGGCGCCAGAGGGCGTCGGCCCGCTTCAGGCCGGAGACGGTGCGCACGTGCAGCCGCCCGTCCTGCATCACGAGGTCGTCGCCCTCCACCAGCATCAGCCCGAGGTAGCGGGCGAGCGCGGCCTGCTCGACGTAGGTGGAGCTGTAGGGGCCCGAGGTCAGCAGGCAGATGCGCGGGTCCGCCCGCTCGGCGCCTGCCACCAGCCCATCGCGAAAGGCCTGGAAGAAGGCCGGGAAGCGCTCGACGTGGAGGTCGTGGAACACGTCCGGGAAGGTGCGGGCCAGCACCATCCGGTTCTCCAGGGCGTAGCCGAGGCCCGAGGGCGCCTGCGTCCGGTCGGCCAGCACCCGCCAGCGCCCGTCCGGCCCGCGGCCGATGTCGGCGGCGTAGAGCTTGAGGTAGCGCCCGCCCGGCGGCGCGACCCCGTGGAGCGGGCGCAGGAATTCGGGGCTGCCGGCCACGACGGCCGCCGGCAGCAGCCCCTCGGAGACGAGGCGGCCCGGCCCGTACACGTCGGCGAGGATACCCTCCATCAGCTCGGCGCGCTGGATCAGGCCCTCGCTCAGGGCCCGCCACTCGGCGGCCTCGATCACCAGGGGCAGGGAGCCGAGCGGCCAGGCATGCTCGCGCTGGTCGCCGTAGATCCGGAAGGAGATGCCCGCATCGCGGATGTGGCGCTCCGCCGAGACGAAGCGGGCCATGATCTCCGTCTCGGGCAGGCGCCCGAGCCGGTCGAGCAGGCGCGGCCAGGCACCGCGCGCCTGCCCGCCCGCGTCGAGGTACTCGTCCGGCAGGCCGGCCTGCGGCCGGTAGCCCGCCGTCCAGCGGGCGAGGCGGAGGGTCGCATCCTCCCCGCCGGCCTCGATGGCCCGGGCCGCCTCCAGTGCCGCCCCGGCCGGTGTCATCGCGGTGCCGGAACCCGCAGGTCGAGGGTGAGGGGGAACTCGGGCGTGACCTCCTCGCGGGGCATCTCGATCCGTCCCGGCGTGTGGCCGTGCGGCTGGAAGCGGGCGAGGCGCCGCCCCTCGGCCTCGTAGGCGTTGACCGGGTGGGTCTCGTAGTTGCGCCCGCCCGGATGGGCGACGTGGTAGCGGCAGCCGCCGAGCGACCGGCCGCTCCAGGCATCGAGGATGTCGAAGGTCAGCGGCGCGTGGGCGGGGATCGTCGGGTGCAGCGAGGAGGCCGGCTGCCACGCCTTGAAGCGCAGGCCGGCCACGGCCTCGCCCACCGTGCCGGTGCCGGTCATCGGCAGGCGCCGCCCGTTGCAGGCGATGACGTGGCGGCCCGGCACGAAGCCTTCGACCTTGACCTGGAGGCGCTCGACGGAGCTGTCGACGAAGCGGACGGTGCCGGCACTGGTCCCCTCCTCGCCCATCACGTGCCACGGCTCCAGCGCCTGGCGCAGTTCCAGGCGCACCCCGCCATGCTCCACCTGCCCGAAGACGGGGAAGCGGAACAGGCTCTGCGCCTCGAAGGCCGCCGGGTCGAAAGCGTAGCCCGCCCGCCCCAGGTCATCCAGCACGTCGAGGAAGTCCGCCCAGAGGAAATGCGGGAGCATGAAGCGATCGTGCAGCCCCGTGCCCCAGCGGACACAGCCTCCCGTCTGCGGCTCGCGCCAGAGCCAGGCGACGATGGCGCGCAGCAGCAACTGCTGGGCGAGGCTCATGCGCGGGTCCGGCGGCATCTCGAAGGCGCGGAACTCAAGCAGCCCGAGGCGGCCCGTGGGGCCGTCCGGCGAGTAGAGCTTGTCGATGCAGATCTCGGAGCGGTGGGTGTTGCCGGTCACGTCCACGAGGATGTTGCGGAACACCCGGTCCACCAGCCAGCGTGGGATGTTGGGCTGGTCGGGCCCCGGCACCTGCGCCAGGGCGATCTCCAGCTCGTAGAGCCCGTCGTGGCGCGCCTCGTCCATGCGCGGCGCCTGGCTCGTCGGGCCGATGTAGAGCCCGGAGAACAGGTAGGAGAGCGCCGGGTGGCGCTGCCAGTACAGCACCAGGCTCTTGAGCAGGTCCGGCCGGCGCAGGAAGGGCGAATCGTCCGGGGTGAGCCCGCCCATGACCACGTGGTTGCCGCCGCCGGTGCCGGTGTGACGCCCGTCGGTCATGAACTTTTCCGCGCCCAGCCGGGTCTGGCGGGCCTCGGCGTAGAGGTCGGTGGTGATGGCGACCGCCTCCTGGCGCGAGGCGGTCGCCATCACCA
>NZ_BPRB01000354.1 GCF_022179685.1 Methylobacterium trifolii | reverse complement strand
CCCGGAGCTCCGGTCGCGCCGGTCGAACCCGTGGCGCCGGACCCCGTCGCGCCGGTCGGACCGGTCGTACCTGTCGCGCCCGTGCTTCCTCCGGCGCCCGTAACACCGGTCGCGCCCGTGGCGCCGGAGCCGGTGGCGCCGGTCGAACCCGTGGCGCCGGTATCGCCCTTCGTCCCCGTCGCGCCGGTCGCACCCGTCACGCCGGTCGCGCCCGTCGAACCGGTCACGCCCGTGGCGCCCGTGGCTCCGGTATCGCCCTTCGTCCCCGTGGCACCCGTCGCTCCGGTCACGCCGGTGGCGCCGGTGGCGCCCGTCGAACCGGTCACGCCCGTGGCACCCGTAGCCCCGGTATCGCCCTTCGTACCCGTGGCGCCGGTCGCACCCGTTGCGCCGGTGGCACCCGTGGCGCCCGTCGAACCGGTCACGCCCGTGGCACCCGTCGCCCCCGGTATCATGGCGCAAACGCCACAAGCACGGAGACGGCCCCCGTCCCACCTCTGGTCCTCTCGTTGGAGGATCGGTCGTGAGGTGGGCTGCGCGGTGCGCGCTGGTAGCGAGTTTGGGGTTAGGTCATATCGTTGCCGGATCGACAGCTTGTCAGGCGATGATTTGGGTCGGGGCCATCACGCCCGCCAAAATAGAGACTGAAGTTCGTGGTTTGCGACTTCCCGAATACATCCACATATTTAATAGCGCCTCTGAAGTAAATTGCGCCCTTCCGACCATATATAATCTGATTTTCTTCAACGGTAAGTGCGCGGAAGTTTTCTCTAAGTTCTGTATAAAGTCTTGGCCCAACGCTGCCAATATTTTCGGCCCCTTCGCCCTCAGTCAACGCGACAGAGTTTTCGTCCATTCCAATACCAGCAAAGCATCTGACAGAGATGTTGTTGGCCGGGGTTTGGCCTGCATTCGTAATCCGCATTTTGAAGGAGGCAATGCCATTTTCAATGAAGAGGCCAGATCCATCAATAAGAAGATAAGCTCTAAGCTGTCTTTCTGCGGTTTGATCGGCGCCACGGACGAGAGCCCGTGTTGCCAGCCACAAGAATACGGTCGCTATGCCGAGTATTACCGTGAACGCGGCAATAAGGACCGTAGCTATGGCTACAATGACCTTATCGTTTCGGTCGGCAAATTCGATAAAGTCCGCGATCGCACGTTTAGCCCAGCCGAGGTGTTCAGCTTCGGCGGTTTCTTGGCGTTTCTCCTGATCGGCCCTGGACTCGGGTGGCTTATTGCTGCCTTGGGCTGGCGCTGGGTCGCTTTGCGGTGTCTTGGCTTCGCCTTTATGGCTCTCTGGCTTCTGAGCGTCCTGACGCTGTTCGTTGGGGGGATTTGGGCCGCCTAGTGGCCCCTGAGCGGCTGCGCTCCCTATGAGCAGACACAGCAACACAAAGGCGGCGATCCCTTTCATACGGTCCCCTACAGTTCCTCAAGCGGAACTGCAGTGCAGCCGATTGCCTACAAATTGGCAAGAGGGCTTGATTTTAAGCTACTTCTGTGGGGCAGCTTGACGGCGAACCTGTGACAGGAACTCCAGATTTAATTACGCCGTGGAATCATTAATTCATCCTATGATGGCGACAGGTTTTCGAGAAACTTGACGCGCTGCGATAGCGTATCCAGCTCGCAACTGCTCGCGCCTAGTGAATCCAGCGTTCCGCCGCCGCCAAATCTATAGACAAGATCACAGTTTGTTTTGCGATACGCGAGCCAAAGCCTTTGAGAGTCGCGAAGCGCTGCTTTTTGCGCATCAGATGCTGTCGCCATCAATTTTTGATAGGCGCCGTTTAGTCTTTTATCTTGACGCTTCATTTCCAGCCCGGAACAATCAAGCATTTCTGAAGTCACGCCGCCACTTTTTTCCATGCATTTGTTATAGTCAGAAGAAAATAACTGATCTCCTGCTTTCGTCTGGATAGAAGTAATTACCCAGGCCTGTG
>NZ_BPRB01000353.1 GCF_022179685.1 Methylobacterium trifolii | reverse complement strand
GCGCGCGCGGTGTCATCGTGAACACGGCCTCGATCGCCGCCTTCGACGGTCAGGTGGGGCAGGCGGCCTATGCCGCCTCCAAGGCGGGTGTCGCCGGCATGACGCTACCGCTCGCCCGCGACCTCGCCCGCCACGGCATCCGCGTGGTCACCATCGCACCCGGCGTGTTCGAGACCCCGATGATGGCTGGACTGCCGGAGGCGGTGCGGGCGGAACTCGGCGGCGCCGTGCCGTTCCCGCCCCGGCTCGGTCGGCCCGACGAGTACGCCGCCCTGGTGCAGCACGCGATCGAGAACACCATGCTCAACGGCGAGGTCGTGCGCCTCGACGGGGCCCTGCGCATGGGGCCGAAATAGGAGCCTCTCCGGTTCCATCGCCGCAGGCCTAACGAAATCTGAGACCGCGCCGATCCCGGTGACGTTTCGTTAACCCTGAGACCGGCATCCTGTGATCTCACACACAAAGGGTGTTGCCATGGCCCAAGCCCGCTCATCCAGCATCGACGATCCGACGCTCGATTGCCCCGTCCCGTTCGATGAGCTCGGCCGCATCTCGCGCGCCGATTCGGAGAGCCTCCCGGCCCTCGTCGACGGCATCCCCGAATCCACCCGCGCCCGCCTCGCGGTCTACCTCTACGGCCGCAGCCACACCCACGAACTGGGTATCCGGATCGCGGCCACCTGTGAGGGCACGACCCTGCGGCGCGCCGCCGGCATCGTCGGCAACGTCCTCTACGATCTGTCCCGCCGCCCCTACGCGCCGCCCTCCTACGGGTCGCGCGCCAGCGGCCCGACCCGGATCAGCCTCGCCGGCTCGAAGGCCAGCCCACACCGGGTCTGAGACCGCTCACGCGGTCTTTCCCGCGTCGTCGGCTTTCGCCTCCGCCTTCAGCTCTGGAAAGTCCGACTGCACGAAGGCGTGGCCGCGATAGGGGTCGTCGGTGGTGCCGTCGTGCTCCAGGCGGCGCAACTGCACCCGGCGGATCTTGCCCGAGATGGTTTTGGGCAGGTCGGTCACGAACTCGATGCCGCGCAGGCGCTTGAAGGTCGCAAGCCGGGCGTTGGTGAACCGGAAGATGTCGAGCGCCGTCTCGCGGCTCGGTGCGGCCCCGGCCACCAGGGAGACGTAGGCCTTCGGGATCAGGTAGCGGATCGCGTCCGGCGTCGGCACCACGGCGGCCTCGGCCACCGCCGGGTGTTCGAGCAGCACGCTCTCCAGCTCGAACGGGCTGATGCGGTAGCCCGAGGACTTGAACACGTCGTCGGCCCGCCCGACGAAGGTGAAGCCGCCTTGCGCATCCACGAAGGCCACGTCGCCCGAGCGGTAGAGGTCGCCCGATGCGCCGGCGAGCCGCCCGTGGCCGTCGTCGTAGCCCTGCATCAGGCCGGCCGGGCGCTCCGGCTCCAGGGAAAGGCAGACCTCACCCTCGCTCGCCGCGTTGCCGTCGATGTCGAGCACGCGGACCCGGTAGCCGGGGAGCGGCCTGCCCAGCGCCCCAGGCGTCACCGGCTGGCCCGGCGCGTTGGCGATCATCGCCGTGGTCTCGGTCTGGCCGTAGCCGTCGCGGATGGTCAGCCCCCAGGCTTGCCCGACGCGCTCGATCACCTCCGGGTTGAGGGGCTCGCCCGCCGCGCAGACCTCGCGCAAAGCCAGGTCCCGGCCGGTCAGGTCCTCCTGGATCATCAGCCGCCAGACGGTCGGCGGCGCGCACAGGGTGGTGACGCGGCAGCGTTCCAGCACGTCGAGCAGCGCCTTGGCGCTGAAGGGCGCCTGGTTGGCCACGAAGATCGTCGCACCCGCGTTCCAGGGGGCGAAGAACGAGGACCAGGCGTGCTTGGCCCAGCCGGGCGAGGAGACGTTGCAATGCACGTCGCCGGGCTTGAGCCCGAGCCAGTACATGGTCGAGAGGGCGCCGGCCGGGTAGGAGCGGTGGCTGTGGCGCACGAGCTTGGGCTTGGCCGTGGTGCCCGAGGTGAAATACAGCAGCAGCGGGTCGTCGGCTTGCGTTGCCGCATCGGCCGTGAAGGTCCCGGGGCTGCGCAGGGCGTCGTCGTAGGGCTGCCAGCCCGGCACGCCTGGCCCGATGACGATGCGGACCGCGCCCGCGCTGTCCACCCCTTCGAAGCGGGCCACCTGTTCGGGCCCGGCCACGATCACCCGGGGGCGCCCGCGCTCCAAGCGGTCGGCGAGCTCGTCGCCCGTCAGCAGGGTGGTCGCCGGGATCACTACGGCGCCGAGCTTCATCGCCGCCAGCATCGTCTCCCACAGGGCCGGGACGTTGCCCAGCAGCAGGAGCAGGTTGTCGCCGCGCTTCAGGCCCTGGTCGCGCAGGTGGTTGGCGACCTGGTTCGAGCGGGCGCTCATCTGCCCGAAGGTGATGTGCTGCTCCGCGCCGGTGGCCGCATCGACGATCCACAGGGCCGGCCGGTCCCGGCTCTCGGAGGCGGCGGCGAGTTCCGCGTCGAACCAGTCGAGCGCCCAGTTGAACGGCACCGGGTCCGGCCAGCGGAAACCCGCATAGGCGGCCTCGTAGTCGGTGCGGTTGGCGATCAGGAAGTCGCGGGACTCACGAAAGCTCGGCATCGGCGTCCTCTTTTTTTGGTCTATCCGCGTGTTCGATTCATAAGCTCTGCGCGAACGAGCCTGTCCACCCGCCTCTTCCTCCCCATCTCTGCGGAAGAGAGCGTCCCTCGCGTCAGCGAGGGT
>NZ_BPRB01000352.1 GCF_022179685.1 Methylobacterium trifolii | reverse complement strand
CGACGAGCGGCTTCCGCTCTATGCGTGGCTCGAAGACGTGGACTTCAGCCGGCAGATCGCGCCCTACGGCCGGATCGTGCGGGTGCCCGCCAGCCGGGGCGTGCATCTCGGGATCAAGTCGGGGCGGCAATCGGGCCTGAGGCTCGGCTACTCGCAGATCGCCAACCCGATCCACCTCATGCGCAAGGGCACCTGCTCCTATCGGAAGGCCCTCTATCTGATGTGCCGCAACGTGGCGGCGAACCTGTCCCGCTGCCCGCGGCCGGAACCGTATGTCGACCGGCTCGGGCGCTGCCTCGGCAACCTGCGTGCCGCCTTCGACATCATCACCGGCCGGCTCGACCCGGCGCGCATCCTGAGCTTCGACCCGGCGCGCGGAGGGGGACGATGAACACCCGCCCGCAGGGCGCACCCTCCGGGCGGATCGGTCGCGTCGTCGTCATCAACGACGTCTCGGTGGTCCGCGGCGGCGCGACCGCGATCGCCCTGACCTCCGCGCGGATGATGCGCGACCGCGGCATCCCCGTCACCTTCGTCACGGGCGACCGCGGTGACGCCCTGACGCCGGCCGATCGCGGCATCGTCTTCGAGGCGCTCCAGGGCCGCCATATTCTCGAAGGGCCTCGCGCCGGAGCGGCTCTGCGCGGCCTCTACAACGCCGACGCGGCGCGCGCCCTCGCCCGCTTCATCGCTCGGACCGACACGCCCGACACCGTCTACCACCTGCACGGCTGGTCGAAGGTCCTGTCGCCGTCTGTGTTCCGGGCGCTCGCGCCCGTCGCCAGCCGGCTGGTCGTCGCCGCCCACGACTTCTTCCTCGTCTGCCCGAACGGCGGCAGCTTCGATTTCCGCCGCGAGGCGGTCTGCGACCTGCGCCCCATGGGTGCCGGCTGCCTCGTCACGAATTGCGACCGGCGGCATGCCGCGCACAAGCTCTGGCGGGTGGTCCGGCAAGGGGTGCGGCGCGCGCTGATCGATTTCGGGACGACCGAGGCCCTTGTGCTCGCCGTGCACGAGGGCATGATCCCGATCCTCGATCGCGGTGGCATCGCGCGCAGCCGCTCGCGTGCCTTGCGCAATCCGGTGATGCCCTGGCGCGCTGAGCGGGTCGCGGCGGAGGCGAACCGCAGCATCCTGTTCGTCGGGCGTCTGGAGCAGGACAAGGGCGTCGATCTCCTCGCCCGCGCCGCCAGGCGCGCCAACGTGCCCCTGCGTGTCGTAGGCGCCGGCCCACTCGGTGCGCAGCTCGCGGCCGAGCACCCGGAAGTCGAGCAGCTTGGCTGGCGCGACCGGACGCAGATCGGCGCACTCGTGGCGCAGGCCCGCTGCCTCGTCATGCCGACCCGCTACCGCGAGGCCTTCGGCATCGTGGCCCTCGAAGGCTTGATGAGCGGCCTGCCGGTCGTCCTGCCCGACCATGCCATGCTCGCTCCGGAGATCCGCGACGGCGGCTTCGGCCTGACCTGCGACCCCCACGACGAGGCGGCGCTCGCCGCGACCCTGCGCAGGTTGGCCGACGACGACGAAGCGGTGGCCGCTATGAGCCGGCGTGGGCACGCCCACGCCCGGGAGCTCGCACCGACGCCCGATGCCTGGATCGACGCGCTCCTGGATCTCTACTCCGAGCGGTTCGAAGCCCGGCCCGCGCCCCTCTCACCCGAGCACGGCCACTATCCTTCGGATGCCCTGACCGTCGACACCCTGCGCATCCAGCAGGACGTGGTGGCACCGACGGCCGCTGCCCTGACCCACGTTCACACCGACGGCAACGCGAGGACATTTCAACTATGAATCCTGCAACCTGGCGCCGAATCGAGACGATCCCTTCCTGGCGCAGGGCCCATCGCCTGTTTCGCCGCCTTCCCGAGCCGGTCCGCGCGCCCCTGCGCATCGCGGCAAGCCCGGTCTGGTCGGGCGTTGTGCGCCTCGTCCTCGGCCGCAGCGGCGGCCGGGTCGTGTCCGGCCCCTTCACCGGAAACACCCTCGACCTCTCGCCGGTCTCCCAGCGACACCTCTTGTCGTACCTGCTCGGCACCACCGAGCTGGAGATCCGCCCGGTCGTGGAGAAGATCGTCAAGCGCGGCTACCGCACCATCCTCAACATCGGTGCCGCCGATGGCTACTACGCGGTCGGCTTCGCGTCCCGCTCCCCAGGCACCCGCATCGTGGCCTTCGAGGCCAAGGAGGAACTCCACCCGGCGCTCGCGCGGATCGGCCAGCTCAACGGCGTGGCGGACCGCATCACGATCCGTGGCCTGTGCGACGAGACGGTCCTACGGGGCGCCCTGCAAGACTCGTCTGACACCCTGGTCCTGATGGACATCGAGGGCGCCGAGAAGGCCTTGCTCGATCCCGCCAAGGTCTCCGAGCTCGCCCGGGTCGACGTCCTCGTCGAGACGCACGACGTCTTCGCCCCAGGCTGCACCGAGGCGCTGATCGCGCGGTTCTCGCCGACCCACGACATCGAGCGCCATCGCCAGCGCCCGCGCGTACTGGCGGACTTCCCCACCAGCTTCCTGCCGAGCCTGCCGCGCCTCGCCCCCCGGATCGCCGTGGCACTGCTCGACGAGAGGCGATTCGGCACCCAGGAATGGCTGCACATGACGCTTCGCCGTCCCACGGCCGCCGCGTCGGCGCGGAGCGCTACGACATGAGGATCGTCCTCGCGAGCGGGACCCCATACCTGCCGCAGGTCCGCGGCGGGGTGGAGGTCAACACCCACGAGATCGCTACCGAACTGCTCGCCCGCGGTCACGAGGTCAGCGTGCTGACGCGTCTCTCCTACCGTGACGCGTTCGGCCTGCGCGCCCGGATCGCCCAGGGCCTCTCCGCCGCGGGCTGCCGCGACGACTCTCTCGGCTACGCCGTGTACCGGGCGCGCAATCCGAGCGCACTCGTCCCCGACATGCTGCGCCCCGACGTGGTCGTGATCCAGAACGGCAACCCCTGGCCGGTCACGACCGCCTTCGCTGAGCGGGGCGTTCCGAGCCTCGTCTACCTGCACGGGCTCGGCTTCGATTCCTGGCCGCGCCAGAGCGCCGCCACGGGCGGTGACCGGATCCCCGCGAGCGGCTACCTGTCGATCTCGGACTTCGTGAAGCGGCGCTTCGCGGCGAAGCACGGCATCCCCACGCGCGTCATCCCGCCGATTCACCAGCGAGAGCGCTACGTTGCCGAGAGGCGGGAGCCCGCCTACGCGACGCTGATTAACCCGGTCGCGGTCAAAGGCGTCGATCTCGCGATCGAGGTCGCCGCCCGCTGTCCGGAGATCCCGTTCTGCTTCGTCAAGGGCTGGCCCCTGGGCTTGCGCGGGCGACGCCGGCTCAAGGCCCGTCTCGCGCAACTGTCGAACGTGACGTTTCGCGAGAACGTCGCCATGCCCACCGTCTACGGCTGGACCCGCATCCTCCTCGTGCCGAGCCAGTGGGAGGCCGAGACCTGGGGCCGGGTTGCGACGGAGGCGCAGTACAACGGCATCCCCGTCCTGGCGACCGACCGCGGCGGCCTTCCGGAATCGGTCGGGCCGGGCGGCTCTATCTTCCCTGTGAACGCCTCGCCCGATCTCTGGGCCGCGGAGTTACGCCGGCTCTGGAGCGATCCAGAGGCCTACCGGGAGAAGTCGGAGGCCGCGACCGCCTACTCGACGCGCCGGGCCATCGACGTCGAGGCGCAGATCGAGAGCCTCGAAGAGATCCTCTCGCAAACCGCCAAGATTCCACAACGAGGCCTCTATCAGCCAGACAGGGTCTTCGAAGGAGGGCTCCTCACAGTGTGAGACCATAAAAGGCTCCCAATACTTTCGATAAAACAGAAATATCGAAGATTTTTCTTCGGTAAGTGCCTCTATAGGCATAAGGCCCATCAACGGAGGTCCGGAAACATTCTGTGCAATCAACAAATGTAGTTGCATTTAATAAATTTCACAAACATTCTTCGGACGATGGACTAGGCGCGAGGCCTGCGAGGACCGCCCTCCACACTTGGCACGAAGGAACCCAACCCCATGCGGTGCAGTGACATTCCGGTCGTGATCTTATGCGGTGGCGAAGGCACGCGCATTCGCGAGGAGACCGGCACGAAGCCCAAGCCCCTCATCGAGGTCGGACCGGAGCCGATCCTGCTTCACATCATGAAGCTCTACGCTGCCCACGGCTTCCGGCGCTTTGTGCTCTGCCTTGGCTACCGCGGCGTGATGATCAAGGAATACTTCCTCAACCGCGAGATGCGGCTACGCGACCTCAAGCTCGACCTCGGCACCGGCGAGCGCTCGTTCCTCGGCAGGAGCGACGAGATGGACTGGGAGATCGTTTTCGCCGAGACCGGTGCAAAGACGCAGACCGGAGGGCGTATCAAGCGCTGCGCGAGCTACATCGACCAGCCCACCTTCATGGTGACCTACGGCGACGGGCTCGCCGAC
>NZ_BPRB01000351.1 GCF_022179685.1 Methylobacterium trifolii | reverse complement strand
CAGGCAGGACCGAACAGCCCGACACCGCGAGCGCGGTGCACAGGACGAGGGGGAAAGCGCGCATCCAGAGGTCGCCCGTCGGTTTCGCCGACCTGCTGCCTAGCTCAATCCCGCGCACCTGTCCGTAGCGGGTGGGTCACAGTCCCGACGGGACCGGGGGGCGGCCCGGCCCCGTCCCCGATGCACACAGTCCCTTGGCAGCCCCTTGGCAGCCCCTCGGCGGATGTTGCGGCCGGGGCACGCCCGCCGGATGCGGGAGGCACGGCCTCGCGAATTCCGCCCGCACGCATGACGGCCCGATTGCCCACCTGCGCGCGTGTGGGCATTAAGTCCCGCCGCGGATACCGTGATCCCGGGACGGTTCGTCTACGGGAGGCGGCCACCGCCCCGGGCCGATTCCCCTGCGAACGGACGCGCGGTCATGAGACTTCCCCTGGCCTACACGCCGCCGGACCTCCAGGAATCCGATCCCGGCCCGGTCCGTCGCCGCCACGTCTTCTTCGTGCCCGGCTACGACCCGGAGGCGCGGACCCGCTACCGGCTGCTGTTCGTGCGCGAGCTGATGCGCCACGCCAAGCGCTTCGGCGAGGGCCGGCGCACGGTCTCGGCGGCCGCCCTGAGCCCGGACGGGCTCGTCCAGGGCTGGAATGTGGCGGCCCATCCGCCGAGCGGCGGGGCGGCGACCCGCTACGAGGTGCTGCTCTGGGACGACATCGTGGCCCGCGACTACGCCCGCTCGCGCGTCCTCAGCGTGGCCCTGCTCGTCGTCGGCACCCTGCACGCCCTGGCCTGGGGCGCGCTCTGGCGGTTCTACCGCTACAACCACCGCTACGGAAACGTCATCCTCTATCCCTTCGCGATGGTGGTGGCGCTGACCCTGGTATCGGTCCTCATCGGCACGATGGTCCACGCCCATCTCGGGGACTGGTTCGGATACAGCCTGGGCCTGCCGGCCTGGGCCTCCCTGCCCCTGGGCGTCGCGGCGGGCCTCGTCTGGCTCGTGGGGATCGAGGCGTTCCTCAACCGGCTGTTCTTCTGGCAGCTCCTCAACACCTGGGTGTTCAACTGGCAGCACGGGCAGCTCTGGCGGCCCGACTTCGAGGCGCGGGTGGACGCCTTCGCCGACCACGTGATCGCCGAGATCGCAGGACTGCAGGGCGAGGCGCCCGACGAGGTCATGATCGTCGGCCATTCCGTGGGGGCGCTGGCCGCGGTCGAACTCGCGGCACGGGTGCTCGCCCGTGCGCCCGCCCTGTGGGAGGGCCGGACCCGGCTGTCGCTGGTGACCCTGGGCTCTGCCCTGCCGCTGGTGGCGGTGCAGCCGCTGGCCCGCCGGCTGCGGGCCGAGATCGCGAGCCTCGTCACCGCGCGCCGCCTCGTCTGGTGCGACTTCCAGACGATGCAGGACTGGATGAACTTTCCCGGCTTCAACCCGGTCCTCGACCTGAAGCTCGGGCTGGGCGCGAGAGCGGTCGCCAACCCGGTGGTGCGCTCGACACAGCTCAAGCAGGTCGTCGAACCGGAGACCTACGCCAAGATCCTCTACCGCCCGTTCCGGCTGCACTTCCAATGCCTCCTCGCCAACGAGCGGCCGGGCGACTACGACTTCTTCCGCCTCACCCTCGGGCCGCAGCACCTGCGCGACCGGGCGCTCACGCCGATCGTCGGCCCCGAGCCGGTCGCGGCGGCGCCGGAGCCCAGAGGCGGCTGAGGCGACCGTCGCAGGTCCGGCCGGCAACCCTTCAAGAGCCCACCCCGAACCGGAGGCTTCGAGACCATGACCCAATCGCAGACCGGCGGAGCGGGGGAGGGCGCAAAGCCTCAGGTCCTCCTGGTGATGGGCGTCTCCGGGTCCGGCAAGAGCACGATCGCCGCCCTGGTGGCGGAACGGCTCGGCTGGATCTTCGTGGACGGCGACAGCTTCCACACCCCCGAGCACGTCGCCAAGATGCATGCGGGCCTCGCCCTCGACGACGAGGACCGCGCGCCCTGGCTCGCCCGGCTCGCCGCCTGGATCGGGCAGCGGCTGGAGGCGGGGGAATCCGGCGTCATCGTCTGCTCGGCCCTGCGCCGGGCCTATCGCGACGTGCTGACCCGCGGCAGCCGCCAGGGGGTGCGGATTGTCTACCTGGAGGGCAGTCAGGCGCTGATCGCCGGGCGCCTGGCCGAGCGCCGGGGGCACTTCATGTCGCCCCACCTCCTCGACAGCCAGTTCGCGATCCTGGAGCCGCCCGGCCCAGACGAGCGGCCGATCACGGTCGGGATCGACGAATCTCCGGAGGGAATCGCCGAACGGATCGTCGCGCGGGTCGCGGCCGAGGGTGCGGGCGACGCTGCGCCTGCCGGAGGCCGCCCGTGAGCCGGCCCGACATCGCCCTCGTCGTCTCGGACGTGGACGGCACCCTGGTCAGGTCCGACAAGAGCCTGAGCCCGGCGACGATCGCCGCGATCCGCCGCCTCGGGGAGGCCGGGATCGGCTTCACGGTCGCCTCGGCCCGGCCGCCGGTCGGGCTCCAGGGCCTCGTCGAAGCACTCGGCCTGCGCCTGCCCATGGGCGCGTTCAACGGTGCGAGCGTGGTCGGGCCGGACCTTCGCGTGATCGAGGAGCACCTGATCCCGGAAGCGACGGCGCGGGAGGCCGTGGAGCGGCTGCTCGCCTCAGCCCTCGACGTCTGGGTCTTCGCCCGCGGCGCCTGGTTCCTGCGCGATCCGGATGCGCCCTACACCGACGTGGAGCGGGCCACGCTCCAGGCCGGACCGGAGGTGACGGCCGACCTCGGCCCGCTCCTGGCCGCCGCCTCCAAGATCGTCGGCGTCAGCCGGGACCACGCGCATCTGGCCGCCTGCGAGGCGGAGGTCGCGGCCCGCCTGGGGGACCGCGCCGTGGTGCACCGCTCGCAGGCCTACTACCTCGACGTGACGCCCCCCGGCATCGACAAGGGCGGCTTCGTCGGCTGGATGAGCCGACATCTGGCGATCCCGGAACACCGGGTCGCCACCTTCGGCGACGCCGGCAACGACCGGGCGATGTTTGCCCGCAGCGGCCTGTCGGTCGCCATGGGCAATGCCGAGGATGGGGTGAAGGCGGCGGCCCGCGCCGTCACCGCGGGCAACGACGCGGACGGGTTCGCCGAGGCCGTGGAGCGGCTGATCCTGGCCTGAATGGTTCGGCCGCCGGGCCTGTAGCACGCGGGGCCGTCGGTCGAAGCCGCTCCTGCGGCGTCTGGGCGCGAAGGGCGCCCCGCGGAGCGTGTTTTCCGTTTTCGGAAAACACGGAGCGAAGCGAAAGCCCGAGCCCGCGGATGCGGGCGCCTGCGATCGAGGCGAGGCAAGGAAACAGGGCAAGTGCGTTCGAGCGATCGCCCTGTGGCGCGCCGGGCACAGGCCGGGCGCCGCGGCCGCCCGGCCCACAGGCTGCCGGACAGAAGCCGCTTTCCGGCCTCATTTCGCCTCGACCTAGCTTGAGCAGAACAAACCGAACCGGGTCTCGGAATGAATCGCCTTCTCCTCGCTGCCGTCCTCGCGGCTGCGCCCATCCCAGCTATCGCCCAGGTGGCGCGCGACAACATCGACGCGCTGATCGAGCAGCAGGCCAAGGCGAACGGCGTTCCGGCAAGCTTCGTGCACGCGGTGGTCAAGCGCGAGAGCAACTACAACCCCAAGGCCAAGGGCGGCAGCGCGCTCGGCCTGATGCAGATCAAGCACGCGACGGCCCGCGGCCTGGGCTATACCGGGGAGGCCAGCGGCCTCTACGACCCCGAGACCAACCTGCGCTACGGCGTGGCCTATCTCGCGGGCGCCTACCGCACCGCCCAGGGCAACCTCACCCAGGCCTACACCTACTACAACCGCGGCTACTATTACGCGGCCAAGCGCCAGGGCGTCGCCAGCGAGGTCGCCGCCGTGGTGGCCCCCGTGGCGGCCTCCGCGAGCGCGGTGGCGAGCCTGTTCACCGGCCGCCCACCGTCCGATCCGAGCCTGACCGCCGCCGGCACCGCGCTGGCCTACGCGCCGGCCCTGTCGGCGGTGCCGTCGGAGACCGTGGAGGTCCCGCTGCCCCCGCGCCGCTGAGCGAGGC
>NZ_BPRB01000350.1 GCF_022179685.1 Methylobacterium trifolii | reverse complement strand
GACGCGGTGGTGCCAGAGGCCCTCTGGCCCCTGGACAAGGCGGTGCGGCGCATCACCGGTCTTCCGGCGCTCTCCGGCAACGCCGTGCACCTATTCCGCAACGGCGACGCGGCCTATCCCGCGATGCTGGAGGCGATCCGCGGCGCGAAGTACAGCCTCGCCCTGTCGAGCTACATCTTCCGGGACGACGCCACCGGGCGGACCTTCTGCGAGGCGCTGGCGCAGGCCAAGGCGCGGGGCGTCGAGGTCCGCGTCATCATCGACGGCATCGGCGGCGGCTACTTCAGGGCCGCGGCCTACAGGCGGCTGCGGCGCGAGGGGGTGCCGGCCGCCCTCTTCATGCATTCCGGCCTACCCTGGCGGATGCCGTTCCTAAACCTGCGCAGCCACAAGAAGCTGCTGATCGCGGACGGCCGCCTCGCCTTCACTGGGGGCCTCAACATTTCCCAGCCCAACCGCCTCAGGACCAACCCAGACCACCCGATCCGCGACACCCACTTCCGGATCGAGGGGCCCGTGGTCGAGCAGCTCGCCATGGCGTTCGCGGGCGATTGGGCCTTCGCGGACGGGGCGATCCTCGACGGCGACCTCTGGTTCCCGGACCTGTCGCCCGTGGGGACGAGCGTCGCCCGCGCCGTCACGTCGGGGCCGGACGCGGACGTGGAGAAGATCGAGTCGGTGATGCTCCAGGCGCTGGCCTGCGCGCGCGAGACCGTCCGCTTCGTCACCCCCTACTTCCTGCCCGACGAGGTGGTGATGAGCGCCCTGGCACTCGCCGCCCAGCGCGGCATCACCGTCGACGTGATCATCCCGCGCCTGAGCGACCACCGCTACATCGACTGGGCGACCCGCGCCCACGTCGCCCCCCTGCTCGCCAGCGGCGTGCGGATCTGGCTCGACGAGCCGCCCTTCGACCACTCGAAGGCGATGGTGGTCGATGGCGTCTGGTGCTTCGTCGGCAGCGCCAACTGGGACATGCGCAGCTTCCGCCTGAACTTCGAGCTGAACGTCGAGATCGTCGACGCCGGCCTCGCCGCCCAGCTCGACGCGTTCATGAGCGCGAAGATGGAGACGCAACTGACGTTTGAGGCCGTCAGCGGGCGCCCGCTGCCCGTTCGTCTGCGCGACGCAGGCGTGCGACTGCTGCTGCCATACCTCTGAAGCGGGGCCGCCGCGGGGTCTCGGCCTCGGGCGCCGGCGCCAGATGCACGATGATCGGGCGATGGTCTGACGGCCCGCGCGGCAGCACCGCGTGCTCCCGACAGACGAGGCCGCGCACGAGGCAGCGGTCGAGGCGCAAGGGCAGCATCTCCACCATGGCGTGGGTGGGCTGACGTGGCCCGACGTCGCGAAAGCCCGGCACCAGAGCCGGTCCGACGATGTTGTAATCCCCCAGCACCGCCGCCCGCGCCGGCAAGTGGCCGACGATGCGCCGGAGCTGGCGCCGGTTCAGGACCTGCCCGTGGGAGAGGTGGACGTTGGCGACGCCGAAATCACCCAGGTCCAGCACCTGGCAGACCCGGTGGACCAGAGCGCCGGACGGCAGGGTGACGACCTCCGGCACGGCGGCCCAGGGCGTCGGGCTCCACATCGCCAGCCCATGGATGCGGCCCGGCAGGGGCGCCCACGCATAGTGCCCCCCCACCCGCTCGCGCAGGGCGCCGATGCTGCGCGTGGCCTCCTGCATCAGTAGGAGGTCGGGCGCCTCCTGCTCGATCAGGGCCACGACGTCGCCGACCGCCGCGCCTGTCCTGCGCAGCAGGTTCCAGCTCACGATCTTCCGGGTGGGGACGGGCGCGTCGACCTGCTCGAGCGGAAGGGGGAAGACCGAGGTCGGCGTCTCGTGCAGCGGATCGAACATGCGGAGCGGATCGAACCTCGTGTTCGGTGTGGCCGCACCAGGCGGCGCCGTCACGCTTCAACGCGGACGGAGCCGTCCCGTTCGATTGTCATCAACGGCAGGGCTTGCCGGGCGGGCAATGGTTCCCGCCACCATGCTGTTGCGGCGGAGGGGCCCGCTGCGGCTGCATCGGCGGGCGCGCCATCATGGGCTGGCGCTGCATCTGCTGCTGCTGGGCGGCCTGCTGGCGCTGTTGCATCATCAACTGCTGACGCTGCGATTGCTGCTGCATCTGCTGCGCGCGCATGATCTCCTGCGAGCGCACGGCCTGCATCTGGCGCGCCTGCATCTGTTGCTGGCGCTGCATCGGCCCGGACTGCATCACGCCGCGTTGGGCCGCTTGCTGGCGCTGCTGCTCGGCGCGCGCCGCCTGCATCTGCTGGACGCGCTGGTCCTGCTGCGGCGGAGCCTGGCGATGCTGGGCGGCCCGGGCCGCGCTTGGCCGGCTGGCCGGCGGCGTGCCCGGCTGTCCCTGCGCGGCCGGGTATCCGGCAGCCGGATTTGGAGCGGGCATCTGGCCGGGCTTGCCGCTCGGCATCACCGGGGCCGCCCGATACGCTCCGGGGAGCGCGACGGCGGGCTGTCCCGCGCCGGGCCTGGCGGCATTCGCGTTCGGCACGGGCAGAGCATTCTGGGGCAGCGGGTCCTTGCCCTGGCCGGGCAGCGGGCGAAGGTTTGGCGCCGGCATAGGCGGGCGCCCGGCCTGCTGGCCGGTGAGGCCCGGTCCCATCGGGATCTGGCCGGGCATCGCTCCCTGGGGCGGCTTTCCGGCAAGGCCCGGATCGGGGCCGACCCCAGGGAGCGATGCCCGGCCAGATCCCGATGGGACCGGGCCTCACCGGCCAGCAGGCCGGGCGCCCGCCTATGCCGGCGCCAAACCTTCGCCCGCTGCCCGGCCAGGGCAAGGACCCGCTGCCCCAGAATGCTCTGCCCGTGCCGAACGCG
>NZ_BPRB01000349.1 GCF_022179685.1 Methylobacterium trifolii | reverse complement strand
CACCAGGATCAGGTCGAGGTCGCGGAAGATCGAGGCGTCGCGCTCCGGGCCGAGGTGGTGGACGCGCGCGCCCGGCTGCGTCTCCAGCATGTCGCGGGTGATGTCGCCCGAGGTCAGGATCGCGTCGTAGGCCTCCCGCGGGACCTCGAACCGGTCCAGGATCTTGCGCACGCCGGCCCAGTGGCGGGGCGCGTTCGACACCAGCACCACCCGGCGGGGGCGCGGGCCGTCGAGCCCGCGAAATCGGATCAGCGCCTCGCCGGCGGCCTTGTGGCCGTAGGTACCGTTGTGCAGCACGCCCCAGACGTCGCAGAGGATCAGGTCGTAATCGGCCGCGATCCCCGAGAGGCCGGGCAGGATCGGGATCGTCGGGGGCGTCTGCGTCATGGCGGGTCCTGGATCGCGCCCCGCCGGAGTGGACGCCGGTTCGGCGTAAGGGAGCGCGTCGATCAAAGACCGGGAACGGCTCCGACCGCTCGGCACTATCGGGCGTCCCGAGGACGGACCGGCATCCCCGTCGTCGGGGAGCGCTCTAGGCGAGCCCGGTCCCGATGGCAATTCCGGGACGTGCGGAGACGCCCTCAGCCCGCCCGGCGCAGGAAGGAGCGGAACGGACGCTTCTGCGGCGGCGGCTCGGGGGGCTCCTCGCTCTCCGGCGGGGTCTCGGACGGGGGCGCGGCGAGCACGTCGGCGCGCACGGGGCGGGGGGCGGCGAAGACGGTGCCTTGGGCGAAGGGCACGTCGAGGTCGATCAGGTCCGGCACGTCGGCCTCGGCCTCGACGGCGGTGGCCCCCAGCCGGATGCTCACCCGCGCCAGCGCCGCCACGAGATCCTCGATCGCGATGTCCGACAGGGTGCGGCGGGCCTGGCCCGGCCGCAGCAACAGCTCGGCCGGCACCTTGATCTGGCCGACGCCGCGGGCGGCGAGCGCGGCGGCGTCGAAGCGCAGGTCGGTCGGCCGGTCGAGGATGAAGCCGATCCGGCCGCGCAGGGCCTGGAGGGCGTTGGCCTGCTCGGCGTCCAAGCTGCGCCAGCTCGCCTGCGGCAGCGCCACGACGAGGCGCCCGTTGAGCGCCGGCTCGTCGGCCACCAGCCGCGCCAGCCCGCGCAGGAAGCCGGGCTCGAACAGCGACAGGGGCGAGAGGCCGTAGGTCACGGCGGCGTCGCTGCCGCGGCCGGCCAGGTGCCGGGCGATCGTGGCCACGCGCCGGAGCATGCGCCGGTCGAGTTCGGTGGTGCGGCCGTGCCGCTCCAGGGCCGGGAGGAAGGTCTCGGGCGCGAGCACCACGTCCTCGATCCGCAGCCGCGCCAGGGCCTCGTAGGACGTGACCTTGCGCTGCGGCAGGCTGACCACCGGCTGGAGATGGACCTCCAGCCCTTCCCCCTCGAAGGCAGCGACCATGGCCTCGTCCCGGATCGTCTCGGGTCTCGCCCGCGGGGGGACGACGGGCCGGGGCGGGATCGGCCGCGCCATCGGTGCTGCGGGCTCGGGACGCTCGACCGCGGACAGCTTCGCGACGGGCTCCGGCGCTGGCCGATCAGGCGCCGCGATGCGCGGCGGGGCTGGCGCGGGCATGGGGATGGGCACGGGGATGGGCACGGGGGCGACCGGGACCGGAAGGGCCGGCTCGGGCGGCGGCGGCGCCGCTTCGGCCAGGTGCTTCAGCCGCGCGATCTCGCCGTCCTGGGCCGTGACCACCGCGGTGAGGTCGCGCACGATGCCGCTGAGCAGGCCGATCTCCACGGTCAGCTCCTCCACGTCGACCCGCACGGTCGCGTGGCCCGGATCGAGGCGGGGCGGGGCTGAAGCCGACGCCTCGGCCTTGAGCAGCCGCTTGGAGAGGAGGTCGACCTCCTGGGAGAGCTTGTCGCAGCGCGCCTTCAGCCCGGCGGAGCGGCCGTGGGCGAGCAGCGTGCCGAGGGCGGCCGCGGCGGCGAGCGCCAGGGCGCCCGCGAGCGGCAGGAACACCGCGAGCGGAGCGAGCACGACGACACCGAGGAGCGCCAGGGCCAACAGGCTCGCATGCCGGCCGAAGACCCGTACCATCGGATTGTTCGCTACCCTTGCTACGAGATACGCCGCGCACCGCCCCGGACCCGGCACGGCCGAATCGAGGGGCGGATCCGTTGTCGCCGAGGCCCCGCGGCCCGGCAAGGCCGCCGCGGGCGGGCCGGCGCGATTTCGATCCGGTGTGACATCGGCTTCCCGGGAACCGCGGAACGTTGCCGAATCGCCACGGCGCCGGAGTTTGCGGGCGCCAGCACGTCGAGACCCATGCGGATCATCCCGTTTCCCTCCATAAAACCGGCCATGGACACAGTGGCCCGTCATGCCTTCCTGCCGCGCGCGGCCCTCGCGATCCTGGCCCTCGTCGTCGGCCTGGGCTGCGACGCGTTCGCGGCAGACCTCGGCACGCTCCTCTCGTCGGCTCCGCCGGCCTTCACCCGGATCGACCCCAACACCTGGATCGTGACCCTGAGCGGCACGCTCCAGGTGACGCCGCGCTATCCGGGCGCCGAGGATTCCACCCTGATCGGCTATCCGGCGATTGACCTGCGGCGCGCGGGCGAATCCCGGCGCTTCGCGGCCCCCGACGACGGCTTCAGCTTCTCGGTCTACGACGACGCGGCCGTCCGCCTCGGCCCGACGGCGCGCTTCGTGCCCGGCCGCTACTATGGCGACGACCGGCGCCACCTCCTCGGCTTCCGCGATTCGCGCTTCGCCGTGGAACCCGGTCTGTTCATTGAGTTCTATCCCACGCCCTCGATCCGGACGCGGGCGGAGATCCGGCAGGGTGTCTACGGGCATCACGGCACGGTCGGCTCGGTGGGCGCCGACTACATCCTGCCCCTCGACCGGTTCCAGTTCTCGCTCGGGCCGCGCTTCAACATCGGCGACGCGAGCTTCGCGCGGAAGTATTTCGGGGTCCCCGTCGAGACGGCGAGGGTCAACGGCCGGGTCACGCCCTACGATCCGGGCAGCTTCTACTCCGCCGGGCTGATCGGGGCGGCCACCTACACGCAGAGCGAGACCTGGGCCTACACGGCCTATGCCGGTTATGCCCGCATCCTCGGCGCCGCGGGGGATTCGCCGCTGGTCCGGCGTCCCTTCGGCAACCCGGACCAGTTCCAGTTCGGGCTGCGGGTCGACTACTCCTTCGCCACGCCGGCCTGGTTCTGAGGCGGGGCGCTTGCGCCGCCCAAGCCCGGCTCCGACATCGGGTGGGTGACCATCAGCGCCGGAGCCCCCCGATGGACGAGAGCCGAGCCGACCTGCTGATGCGCGTCGAGGGCATGATCTGCGACGGCTGCGCCGCGGCCGTGACACGGGCGATCCAACGGATCGATCCCCAGGCCGAGGTCGCGGTCGATCGGCCGGGCGCCCGCGTGGCGATCCGGACCGGCGCGCAGAGCCTCGTCATCGCCGACGCCCTGACCAGGGCCGGCTACACGGCCACCGCCATGACGGGCTGAAGGCCGTCACCCGGCGACCTGCAAGTCACGACGACCTGCAAGTCACGACGACCTGCAAGTAATTTTGTCGGCATGCGGAAAAAAATCGACGCGCTTTTTGGCGTGCCTTCGCGCAGATTGGCGCGAACGGCCGGCCTTCAGTGTCTCTCACAAAACTCCCGTTGCGCCGTCGTTGCCAGAGGGAGGGCTCCCGGGGATCGGGAGTTTTGTGAGGTGCACTGACGCTCGGCCTCGACACGGCCGCACGACAAGAGCCGGCGGACCGGACGCCACACGATACCCTCGTGCCAAGGTTGAGGAAACATGCCCTCCGATATCGAGATCGCCCGCGCGGCAACCCTGAAGCCGATCGCGCAGGTCGCGGACAAGCTCGGCATTCCCGACGACGCCCTGCACCATTACGGCAAGCACATCGCCAAGCTGGACCACGGCTACATCGCCTCCCTGGAGGGCAAGCCGGAGGGCAAGCTGGTGCTCGTGACCGCGATCTCGCCGACGCCGGCGGGCGAGGGCAAGACCACCACGACGGTGGGTCTGGGCGACGCGCTCAACCGCATCGGCCAAAAGACCATGATCTGCCTGCGCGAGCCCTCGCTCGGCCCCTGCTTCGGCATGAAGGGGGGGGCTGCCGGCGGCGGCAAGGCGCAGGTCGTACCGATGGAGCAGATCAACCTGCACTTCACTGGCGACTTCCACGCCATCACCTCGGCGCACTCGCTCGCTGCGGCGCTGATCGACAACCACGTCTACTGGGCCAACGAACTCGACATCGACGTGCGCCGCATCCACTGGCGCCGGGTCGTCGACATGAACGACCGGGCCCTGCGCGCTATCAACCAGTCGCTCGGCGGCGTCGCCAACGGCTTCCCCCGCGAGGACGGCTTCGACATCACCGTCGCCTCCGAGGTCATGGCGGTCTTCTGTCTCGCCAAGGACCTGGCCGACCTCGAGGAGCGGCTCGGCCGCATCGTCATCGCCGAGACCCGCGCCCGCAAGCTCGTGACGCTCAAGGACGTGAAGGCCACGGGCGCCATGACCGTGCTCCTCAAGGACGCCCTGCAGCCCAACCTTGTGCAGACCCTGGAGGGCAACCCGGCGCTGATCCACGGCGGCCCCTTCGCCAACATCGCCCACGGCTGCAACTCGGTCATCGCCACCCGCGCCGGCCTCAGGCTCGCCGACTACACCGTGACGGAAGCCGGCTTCGGCGCCGACCTCGGCGCGGAGAAGTTCCTGGACATCAAGTGTCGGCAGGCGGGGCTCTCGCCCTCGGCGGTGGTCATCGTCGCCACGGTGCGCGCCCTGAAGATGCACGGCGGCGTCAACAAGAAGGACCTCGGCTCCGAGAACATCGGCGCCCTGGAGAAGGGTTTTGCGAATCTGGCCCGCCACGTCACCAACGTGCGCGGGTTCGGCCTGCCGGTCGTGGTGGCGGTGAACCACTTCTACGCCGACACCGATGCCGAGCACGCGACACTCCGCGACCTCTGCCGCGAAAAGCTCGACGTGGAGGCGATCACCTGCAAGCACTGGGCGGATGGCGGCGCTGGCGCCGAAGCACTGGCGCATGCCGTCGTCAAGCTCGCCGAGGGCGAGGCCAGGCCGCTGACCTACACCTACGAGGCGGAGGCCAAACTGTCGGACAAGATCAAGGCGATCGCGACCAAGCTCTACGGCGCCTCCGGTATCCAGATCGAGGGCAAGGCGGCCCAGAAACTCGCGGCCTTCGAGAAGGACGGCTACGGCAACCTACCGGTCTGCATGGCCAAGACCCAGTATTCGTTCTCCACCGACCCGACCCTGATCGGCGCGCCGGACGGGCACGTGGTGTCGGTGCGCGACGTGCGCCTCTCGGCGGGCGCCGGCTTCGTCGTGGTGATCTGCGGAGAGATCATGACCATGCCGGGCCTGCCCAGGGTTCCGGCGGCCGACACCATCCGGCTGGACGAGAACGGCCAGATCGATGGGCTGTTCTGAGGTCGGTCGAGGCCCGCGTCCCGATGCGTCGGGATGCGGGGCCGGCGCTCAATGCCCCGAGCCGCGGATCAGCATCTTGATGCGCTGATCGGCCCGGTTCAGCCGCTCGTTGATGCCGCGGCGGATGCACTTGTTGACCGAGTCGCCCGCGTAGAAGCCGGTTTTCTGCTCCTGCTCGCGGCAGGTCGTGACGGGCTGCCACGCCACCACCACCGCGAGCAGAACGATCAGGAACGTCACGTCGATCGCGAGCCAGCTCTTCCAGCCGAGGCGGAACCCGCCGCTCTTGCCCAGCCCCTGTACGGTCCGCTTCCGGCGCGGCGCGCCGGAGGAGCCGGGCTGGAGCGGCGCCGCACGGGCCATGCGCTGCCGGAACAGATCGGCCTCCGTCGGCGCGGCGCCGGACGGGGCGGTCTCGAAGGACGGGGAGCTCATCAGTCGATCTCGTCGGAAAAGGGCTAATGCGGCAATGTCTGCAGGACCGGTACGGAAGACGGCGTCGTACGAAATCCACTCGTTCGCTTCGCGATGCGGATTTCGGCTTCGCTCGAGCGCCGCGCGGGCTTCCTGATACCGTGCCGGCTTCGATCAGGCGGACACGGTCTCAGTTGATGACGCGCCGCAGGGCGTTCAGGTTGTCCTGGAGCGAGAAGGCGCTGCCCACGATCTCGTTGCGGGCGCAGACGCCGGCCGCGAGGAACTGACCGACGCCCCCACCTGTCGAGCCGGCCCGGCAATCGGTAACGAAGTAGCTGTAGCCGAACAACGCCAGTGGAATCAGGAAGACCGCGAGCTTGACCAGGGAGAACAGCCGGGAGAACAGACCCCGGCGCGGGCGCTCGTCACGCTCCCAATGGTCGTCCTCGGCGTCGTGGGGGCCGGTCGGATAGCGCGCTTCGGCTTCACGATGCATGGTAGGGCCCGCCTTGCCGATCTTGGATGTGTCGGATCGCTTCCGAGACGAAGACTGCGGGACCTGCCTGAAGAGCGGCCTAACCATCGTCCTTAAACGAGCGTGAACCCGACCGATGAAAGGGGCTTCACGCCGATGGGGGACGATGAACAGGGGTTAGGGTGAACGGGACGTTCCCGCGGCCGGGCCAAGGAGGCTGGACCGGGCCTGCACCGGGAGCTGAACCGGAAGATCCGAGCAGGAGGCCGCAATCCGAGCGATCAGGCGGCCAGCGCCCGGTTCACCGTGGCGCGCAGGTCCGCCAGGGAGAAGGGCTTGGTCAGCACGTCGGTGACGATCGCGTCCAGGCCGCGGGCCCGTTCGCGCTGGTCGGCGAAACCCGTCATCAGCAGGATCGTCAGGTCCGGGAAATCGCCCTGGCGCTCGCGGCCAAGCGCGATTTCCCGGACCTGAC
>NZ_BPRB01000348.1 GCF_022179685.1 Methylobacterium trifolii | reverse complement strand
CCCGGCACGGGCGTTTCCCTCCCCCCTCTGCGGGCTATCGTATTCACGGATCGCTTTCAGGACATGTCCCGGCCCGCGTGCGGGCCTCTCCTCCCCCTTGTGGGAAGGAGCCGGAGGTGGGGGTGGTGCAGACGGTACCGCACCGCTCGATCCTGAACCACCCCCACCCCTGACCCCTCCCCACAAGGGGGAGGGGAAACGCGTTGCGGAACAAAGGCTTGTCCGGCCGCTGGCACTGTGCAGATCGACTAGCCTCTGCGGGAGAGGGGGCGCCGTATCCGGCATCGTCGCTCCCCTCTCCCGACCCTCGCTCACGCGAGGCCCACCCTCCCCCGCAGAGGGGGGAGGGAAGCCGCGCCGGGGGCTGTCTTTACTGCGAGCGCCGGCCGAAGGAGACCGCGTAGGCCTGGACGCGGGCGTCGATCAGCGGGTCGTCCGAGGGCTCGACGCCGTCCGGCAGGGCGTTCGGCATGAACAGGAGCGCCTTCTCGGCGCTCGCGCTGTCGGCCACGGGCTTGGTCAGGGTCAGGGTGCCGAGGTCGAGGGTGCGGCGCGCGTCCGGCCAGGGCTTGGTGGCGTCGTCGGTCGGGTCGCCGGCCTCGGCGAGCTGGGCCAGGATGCGGTAGGTCACGGGCGCCTTGGCGAGGCGGGTGCGGATCTCCTCCATCAGGTAGTCCGGCCCCTGCTTGGCGGCGGCCTCGGCGCTCAGAAGCTCCTCGCCCTCGGACGGCACGATGCGGTAGCGGAAGGCCTGGCGCTTGCCGTCCTTGTCCACGAAGACGAAGGCGTTGACGCCGTTGAAGACCTGCCGGGCGAGGCTCGACGGGGTCTTGGCGGTGGCGCCGGCCGTGGCCGCGGCCGGGTGGGCGGCCACGAAGGTCTCGATCGGCGTGGGATGCCCGACGCCGGGGCCGCTCTGCGAGACCGCCTTGAGCAGATCGCGGAACTCCTCGCCGGTGGCGACGGGGAAGAATTTCAGGGCGTTGGTGACGACGTCCATCTCGCTGCCGTCCGCGAGCTTGAACTTCAGCGACAGGCCGTGCGGGTTGGCGTTCTCCGAGCCGTCCGGGATGGTCGGCACGCCGGTGGCGTCCGAGAACCGGACCGTGACCGGCACCGCGGGGCCTGCGAACACCGAGGCCTTGCTGATCCGTGCGGCCTCGCCGCTCGGGGTGAAGCTCGCCTCCACCACGCTGCCCTTGGCGTGGTTGGCCCGCTGGCCCGGATGCTTCCCCCAGAGGGTGTTCATCGCGTCGACCGTCTGCTCGGCGGTCGAGGCGTCCTGGGCCGATGCGGCCGACCCGGCCAGGACGAGGGCGAACCCGGCCAGCAGGACGTGGCGGATACTGGTGCGATGCATGCTGATTCCCGATCTGCGCGGGCACCGGACGGTGCCCGCCCCCTCCGGACGAAGGGTTTCGCACAGTTTGGAGCCGTTCGAAACGGCCGCATCGCCTTTCGACCGCCCTCAGCCGGTCACCACCAAAAGCCCGTGCCCGTCCGGGCCGGCGGCGTAGGCGGTGCCACCGTCCCGCGATACGGTGACGGGGTAGCCGGCGGCCTCGACCGCCCGGATTGTGGCCGCCACGTCGCCGACCGCGAGCACCAGCCGGGTCGTCGCCCGGTCCCGGGGTCCGAACGGGGCGGGCGTCGGCCGGGTCGTTGCCGGCCGCCGGTAATGCAGCAGTTCCAGGTGCGGCGTGCTCCGTCCGGGGGGAACGAGGGCCACCACGTCCACCTCCGGGTCGGGCACGCCGTCGAGGCGGCCCTGCTCGGGTCCCCGGTTCAGCCCGCGCTGCGCCACCGAGAAGCCGAGGGCGCCGGCGAAGAATGCCAGGGCCGCGTCGAGATCCGTCACGGTGATGGCGGAATGGTCGATGCCGAGGAACAGGCCGGGCGCCTGAGCCCAGCGCGCGGCTGCAGGTCCATCGGGAAAGACGATCAACTCGAACGGGTGCCCGTCGGGGTCGCGGGCCTTGAAGGCCGTGACGCCGCCCGAACGCTCGGGGAGTCTTTGTGCGCCGCCCCGGCTGATCGGCCGTGGCGCGAGGCCCCCCAGCCGCGCCATCGCCGTCTCCATGTCGCGCACGGGGATGGCGACGTGCTGAAAGAACGGGTCGGTCGCCAGCGGCTCGGCGGGGTACGGGGCGCCGGCTGGGTCGACGGCGAGGAACTCCACGATCTGCGCCCCGATCCCCATGCGCAGCCGCGTTGCCGAGGCATCGGGCAGGCCCAGCGCCTCCAGCATCGGCGGCGGCACGGGCTCGGGCGGGGCGATCCGTCCGAAGCCGAGGCCGTCGCGGTAGAAGGCTTCCGTGCGGGCGAGGTCGCCCACCGTTCGGCTGATCGCGTGAAGGGCGCTCACACCAGCCGCGCCCCCCGCACGTTCAGATAGATCGCATAGAGGGTGTGCGAGGCGCAGAGGAACAGGCGGCTGCCGTTGCGCCCGCCGAAGGCGAGGTTCGAGACGGTGGACGGCACCAGGACCTTGCCGACCAGCTCGCCCCCCGGATCGATGCAGTGCACCCCGTCGCCGGCGCTCGACCAGAGGTTGCCGTCCGTGTCGCAGCGGAAACCGTCCGCGAAGCCCGGCTCGACCGTGTGGAACACGTCCCCGCCCGACAGCCGGCCGTCCTCCGCCACGTCGAACACGCGGATGTGCCGGCGCGGTGCCTCGGCGAATTGCAGGCCGCTCTCGGCGACGTAGAGGCGGCGCTCGTCCGGCGAGAAGCAGAGGCCGTTCGGGCCCTCGAAATCGCCGGCCGCGATCCGTAGGGAGCCGTCGCGCGGGTCGAAGCGGTAGACGTTGGCGGGAAGCTCCGCCGCCTGCTTGCCGCCCTCGTAGTCGGTCTGGATGCCGTAGGGCGGGTCGGTGAACCAGATCGTGCCGTCCGACTTGCAGACGATGTCGTTGGGCGAATTCAGGCGCCGGCCCTCGTGGTGGTCGGCCAGGGTCGTGACGGTCCCGTCGCATTCGGTCCGGGTGATCCGCCGGTGCCGGTGCGAGCAGGCGAGCAGGCGCCCCTGCCGGTCGCGGGCATGCCCGTTCTCGAAGCCGCCGCCCGCGCGGAACACCGACAGGCCGCCGGATTCGCTCCAGCGCATCACCCGGTCGTTGGGCAGGTCGGAGAACAGCAATTCGTCCCGGTCTCCGAACCAGACCGGGCCCTCGCACCAGCGGAAGCCCGCGGCGAGCGTTTCCAGGGGGGCGTTGGGCAGCACGAACGCCTTGAACCCGGCCTGCGTGACCTCGAAACCGTCCATCCGGCCAAAACCCTACTTGAAGCGGCCGGGCTGGTTCACGGTCGGCCTCACGTCGAGCCCGGTGACGATCATGGTGCAGGGCGCGTCCCCGACCGTGCCGGAGAGGTGGCCCTTGCGGCCGTCGCGCGCCTTGGTGTTCTGGTCCTCCCCGAACATCAGCTCACCCGGCCCCATCTCGACCCGGTGGCCGTCCATGGTCTCGACGAACCAGCGTCCGGTCAGCACCGCGATCCACTGGGGCTTGGGGTTCTCGTGCCACTCCCCGACCCAGCCCACCGGCAGCACCGTGAAGGTGACGCCGGCCTCGGCGGGCGCCTGCTTGTCGTTCCATTGCGGCGCCGTCTCGGGGTTCACGCCCTCGAATTTGAAGGCGGACAGAGCGAAGCACTCCTGGCGGCTCACGCCGTCCGCATCGGTGTAGACGTGCCAGTAGGGCATCGTCGGCGTGGGATTGTCGGCCATGCTCAGTCCTTTCACAGTTCGGTGCGCCGGTCCCGACCGAGGGTCGGAACCGGCGCGCCCGGCGGACGCCCGCCGCCCCGCAGTCGCGGGGGCGGACGGCGATGCGGTGACGCATCGCCGTCCGATCTCAGCGGTCCCCGGGGGCTGCCGGCGGCGCGGCGTAGGGGCCCGACGACAGGGGGTGGGCGATCACCCCCTCGGCCGGCGCGTAGGCGCCCCCGATCACCACCAGCAGCAATCCGCCGACCAATCCGAAGTTCTTGAAGAAGTCCCAGAAATGCCCGCGGCCCTCGCCGCCCTTCGACCAGAAGCCCGGAAACTCCCAGAAGCGGTGGTACATCACGGCGGTGACGGCGCAGAAGCCCATCAGCAGGAAGGCCGCGGCCCGGTCGTACCAGCCGGTCACGATCAGCACCGGCGTCACCGTCTCGATCAGGATGCCGAGGCCCAGCAGCAGGCCCGGGAAGGGCAGGGGGCCGGATCTGGCCTGCGCCATCGCCTCGTCCCAGTGCATCGCCTTGTCCAGCGCGCTCGGCGGGAACATGCAGACGAGGCAGATCTTGGCGATGAGCGGCACCGCGACGAGGTTGAGCCAGGTTATGAACCAAGTCATGGCTGCCTCCGGCCGGCGTGCGGCAGGCGATCGGGCGGGCAGGGCATCGGCGGACGGTCCCGGCGGGCGGACAGGAATCCCATCCCTAACGTCCGCCCGCCCCGGCAGTTGCAGCGCGTGCGGCCCGACCCATGCTTCTTGCTGCGATGCAGCGGCTGCGATCCCGTGACCGGCCCTTTGCGGAACGCCGGCAGAGGGCTCACGTTGCCCGAGCGTCCCTGGACCGATTCCGCACTGCAGAGAAGCCGATGCCGCAGGACCATTACGACGTCATCGTCATCGGCTCGGGGCCCGGCGGCGGGTCGCTGACCGCGCGACTGGCCGGCACCGGCAAGCGCATCCTGCTCCTGGAGCGCGGCGACTACCTGCCCCGCTCCCAGGACAACTGGAACGCCAAGGCCGTGTTCGTGGACGGGGCCTACCAGGCGCGGGAGACCTGGTACGGCGGCGACGGCAGGCCGTTCAGCCCGGCCCTGCACTACTATGTCGGCGGCAATTCCAAGGTCTACGGCGCGGCCCTGCTGCGGATGCGCGAGCGCGACTTCGAGGCCGTGCGCCACGTCGACGGCGTCTCGCCGGCCTGGCCGGTCTCGTACAGTGAGTTCGAGCCCTACTACGCCCAGGCCGAGACGCTGTTTGCCGTCCACGGCAACCGCGGCGAGGACCCGAACGAGCCCTGGTCGAGCGGCCCCTACGACCATCCCGCCGTCAGCCACGAGCCGCGCATCCAGAAGCTGTCCGACGACTGGGCGAAGGCGGGCCTGCATCCCTACCACCTGCCCTTGGGGATCAAGCTCGACGAACGGGCGGGCCGCCCGACGCCCACCAGCATCTGCATCCGCTGCGACGCCTTCGACGGATTCCCCTGCCTGCTCAACGGCAAGGCCGACGCGCAGGTGATGACCGTGGACCCGACGCTCGCCCGGCATGACAACGTCACGCTGCTCGTCGGCGCCTACGTCTCGACGCTGGAGACGGATGCCGCCGGCCGCACGGTCACCGCGGTCCACGTCACCCGCGAGGGGCGGGAGGAGCGCTACTGCGCCGACATCGTCGTGGTGGCCTGTGGGGCCTTGTCCTCGGCGCTGCTGCTGCTGCGCTCCCACAGCGCGGCGCATCCGAACGGGCTCGCCAACGGCTCGGATCAGGTCGGGCGCAACTACATGCGCCACACCATGTCGGTGCTGATGGCGCTCTCGAAGGAGGTCAACGACACCGTCTTCCAGAAGACCCTGGCGCTCTCCGACTTCTACTTCGAGTCGAAGGACTGGGACTACCCGATGGGCCTGATCCAGATGTGCGCCAAGACGCACCCGGACCAGATCCGCGGGGAGGAGTTCCCGAAATGGACCGGCTTCCTGCCCAACGCCCCCTTCGACATGGTGGCGCGCCACTCCATGGACTTCTGGCTCCAGAGCGAGGACCTGCCGCACCCCGACAACCGCGTCTCCCTCAGGCAGGACGGGCGCGTGATCCTCGACGTGACGGAGTCGAACCGCGAGGCGCACGACCGCCTGCGGGGCAAGCTCTCGGACCTGCTGGAGCTGGGAGGCGCCTACACCTACCTGTTCGAGCGCTCCCTCTACCTCGGCAAGAACATCCCGCTCTCCGGCACCGCCCACCAAGCCGGGACGCTCCGCTTCGGCACCGACCCGAAGGCGAGCGTCCTCGACCTGACCTGCAAGGCGCACGACCTCGACAACCTCTACGTCACCGATGCGAGCTTCTTCCCCTCCATCGGGGCGGTGAACCCGACGCTGACCATCGTCGCCAACGCCCTGCGGGTGGCCGACCACCTGGCGGAGCGGCTGCGGTAGGGGCGATCGGGCGCGCGAAAGCCCGATACCCGCATGAAAGGCCCGGCCTCGTACCGGCCGGACCCGTCATCCGCCTTAGCTCAGCAGCTCAGGCGTCGGCCCTCGCGGCGGCCGAAGGTGCGGTAGTGGGCGATGGCCGATTCCATCTGGCCGTTCACGATCGCCTTGCGGACGTCGGGGTTGCAGCGCAGGTACTCGCGCTCGTCGAACGCGGAATCGGCCCGGCTCCGGCGCGAGCCGCGATCGTCGTCGTCGTCGCGCCCCCGGCCGCGGTAGTCCCGGTCGCTGCCGTAATCCCGGTCCCGGCTCCTGTAGTCCCGGTCCCCGTACCCGTAGTCGCGGCCGCCGTAGGATTGGGCCGACGCCAGATTCATCGGGGCGATCAGGCTCAGGCCCGTCATCGCCACGGCTAGGAACGCCTTCATGTCGAATCCTCTCTTCATCGAAGCTGGGAACGTCTCAGACGGATAGCGGTTCGACGGCCCCGGTCACAAGCGGGGACGATCGGTCCGCTTCGCTCACAGCTCCAGGTGCCGCATCGGCGCCGGTGCCACGCCCTTGCGCAGGATGGCGACCGTCTGTCCGAGGGCGTGGCCGGAGGGCCAGGGGGCGGCCGTGGGGTCGAGGAAGCCGACCGATTCGTAGATGTAGCCGCCGGACCTGAGCTTCTGGATGAAGACCTCGATCTGGCTGCGCTCCAGGAACATGTTCAGGTTTGGCACCTGGCTGGTCCGCTGCTGCTGCACCGTCTCGTGGAAGGCGTGCCAGGCGTTGGGCGCGGCGAGTTCGAGGAAGGAGCAGACCACCGTCCCGCCGGGCTTGAGGCAGCGCAGCATCTCCTCGAGGTAGAGGTAGGTCTCGGTCTGCAGCAGGTGGGTGAAGACGCTGAAGGCGCAGACCATGTCGACGGAGGCCGTCTCCACCGGCAGGGCGAGGGTCCGGCTCACCCGGAAGCGGTAATGGGGCGGGCTCTTGCTGCGGGCGTAGTCGAGGAGCGCCTGGACCACGTCGATGCCGAGATACTCGACTGCGAGCCGTTGCCCGAGCGCGGCGGCCAGGCGCCCGCTGCCGCAGCCGAAATCCACCACGCTCTGCCCCGGCTGCAACCCGGCATGCAGCAGGATCTCGCACTCGACCCCGCCGATCTCCGCGTAGCTCCCGCCCACGGCCAGGCTCATGGCCTCGTCGATCGGGTGCTTGCGCATCAGCCGGCGGACGTGCCGCTCGTAATCCTCGACGAAGTGGAACTGCGCCATCGCCGCCGCCGCTCTTCCCTTGCCCCCTGCTGCTGCATTCCGCGGCCGGTCGGCAGGGAGGCGGCGCTGGCCGGCCCACCGTTCTCGCATGCGGATCGCGGCCCTGCCTAGCCGCGCCGATCCCCCGGCAGATGGGACGAGAAGCCGATTATCCTTGACAATGTTCCTGCTTTGTGCTCAATGGCCGCCACCTGCCGCCGGGCGGCCACGGAGTGATCCGGGGCTGCTTCAGGGGGCCCGCCCGGTGGCTGACCGGTCGGGTCCGGGCGGCGGGGCGGTGCCCGCGTCGATGGCTGCAGCCGTCATCGCCCCGGG
>NZ_BPRB01000347.1 GCF_022179685.1 Methylobacterium trifolii | reverse complement strand
CGCCCGAGAGCGGGGCGCGGGCCGGCTACGATGGAGCCAAGCGCAAGCGCGGCGCGAAGGTTCATCTCGCGGTCGATACGATGGGGTACCCGGTGGCCCTGACGGTGACGCCGGCCGACGTCGGCGACAGGGACGCGGTCGGACTGCTGACGCAGGCCGTGCAGGCGGAAACCGACGACGGCGTGGATCTGGCCTTTGTCGATCAGGGCTACACCGGCGCCAAGGCGGCGGACGCCGCGCAGGCCAACGGCATCACGCTGGAGGTCGTGAAGGCGCCCGAGGCCAAACGAGGCTTCGTACTGCTGCCGCGACGTTGGGTGGTCGAGCGATCCTTCGCCTGGTCCACGCGCTGCCGAAGACTGGTCAAGGATTACGAAGGCTATGCCACCACCCTGGCAGGCCTGCATATGGTCGCCTTCGCCTGCCTCATGCTCAAGCAAGTCGAACGATTAATGATGGGTTCATAACACGCTCTATTGGCTTGGAGTTCCAACAACAGCCGGAACCCAGATAATTCTGGAGCCGCTTTGGCGCGGCTGGTTCGCGCTCTGGAGTGCAAAGGCAGCTTCCACCCCGAAGGGGTCTTGAGAAATCTTCAGACCGAAGGGGTGATCGGAACAAAGCCTGCCGAGATGGGAGACGGCCACCCTACCTTCCTTCCCATGAAGCCGGTCACGTTTCATGGTTTGACAGCTCTTTCAGTGGAGGGCTGGAACTACAAGGAACGGATGTTCGCACGTGGGCTGGGAACGGCACCGCCTGTGCAAGTCGGCATAATCGTTGGAGGCGGCGAGCAGGAAGTCAGAGAAGAATTGACGAGGAATGGTATAATTCTTGCGCCTAACGCGGAAGGCAAGCCGTTACTCTACACGACCGATGGCGACTATGTTGATCTGCGTCTCGCCTCAAAGTACCGGGGAAAGAAGCTTACCAAGATCATATGCTCGCTTTAAGTTCTCGCGTCGGCCCGAGGCAAGTCTCATATAGATTGAAATGCATAGGAAAGAATTATAAGACTTCCGGGAGATCTTACATCATGAGGGCGTTACAGAGTAGACTAGTGAATGTTGGAGATTTTTAAAAGCTGCTGCCTCGTCATTACCGCTCACATGTTTTCAATTTCTGCTCATGCACGGCCTATGCAGATCAACAAGTCAGGTACGATCCCCACTGGCGTTGAGGTATGCAATGTCCGCACCTGGATCTGCGAGACTGTGCCGAACGAGCCAGTCGAGCCGAAGGTGGATGTGCTCTGGTATGACGGAAGCGATAACGTACATATCCTCTATAAGGGTCAAGAGTATACTGCTGCGGCTGGCAGAGGCAGTCCAGTAGTTGATTGGCATGGTTGCCGCGTCTCGGTCGCTTCCATCATCACGAACTCACTGCCGCCGAGAAAGAGTTGCCAGGGATAAGGGCATGCAGTATCCTTTCCTGTAGGCTCCAGGCATGCTTGCCAACAAGATAAAAATCAGCGTCTCTTGCTTAGCTTCTGAGCTACAGCCGCTGGCCTAGTTTCTAATATAATATCTCGGAAATAGACCATGCTTAATCTATTGTCGGCTCGTATCTCAAGCTTCTCTACTAATGACGACGTGAACGCCGCTGCGCGTTTTTGGAGCCTTGGATATCAGCAGGCTATCTGCCTTTTGCTCACGACGATGGGGCTCATCTCACCGAACAGACTGCGGGCGGCCGAGTTGTACGAGGCCCGTTGCCACATGGATGAGTGTGGCTGGTTCTCAATCGAGGAACGTGACTTCGTCGGCCAAAATGAATTTGGAGTGTTGGTCAAAGCCGTCGAGAAAACGTGGTCGAGTCACCATCCAAATGGGTCGTATGAACGGAAGGCGCACCGTGTTGGAGGGCAAACCAGCGTCTCCTATTATTTCTGTTCCAAAAAGCAGCCCGCTGTGATCTGGCAAATGGACGGGAAATGGACGGCCGACTTCCTCGGTGACCTTGCTTCGCCGTGGTCAGCCCCCATTGAAGTGGTCCGCCCTTTGGTATGGCTTTTGAGCCTGGAGGACGGACGAGATGGCAAAACACCCGAAGCCCGAGGAGATCGTCGCGAAGCTACGTCAGGCGGACGTGCTGATCTCACAGGGCCAGAGCGTGGCCGATGCAATCCGCGCGCTCGGTGTGAGTTCGGTGACATATTACCGGTGGCGACGTGAGTTTGGCGGCCTGAAGTCGGATCAAGTTCGACGGATGAAGAGTCTTGAGACCGAGAATGCTCGGCTTCGAAAGGCAATCGCCGATCTCACCCTCGACAAGCTGATCCTGCAGGAGGCGTCCCGGGGAAACTTCTGAGCCCCGCGCGCCGACGCGCCTGTGTCGAGCACATCATGCGGACGATGACCGTCTCCGAGCGCCGCGCCTGTCAGGCGCTCGGTCAGCATGATGTGCTCGACACAGGCGCGTCGGCGCGCGGGGCTCAGAAGTTTCCCCGGGACGCCTCCTGCAGGATCAGCTTGTCGAGGGTGAGATCGG
>NZ_BPRB01000346.1 GCF_022179685.1 Methylobacterium trifolii | reverse complement strand
GCTGACGCAGGCCGTGCAGGCGGAAACCGACGACGGCGTGGATCTGGCCTTCGTGGATCAGGGCTACACCGGCGCCAAGGCGGCGGAGGCCGCGCAGGCCAACGGCATCACGCTGGAGGTCGTGAAGGCGCCCGAGGCCAAACGAGGCTTCGTACTGCTGCCGCGACGTTGGGTGGTCGAGCGATCCTTCGCCTGGGCCACGCGCTGCCGAAGACCGGTCAAGGATTACGAAGGCTATGCCACCACCCTGGCAGGCCTGCATATGGTCGCCTTCGCCTGCCTCATGCTCAAGCAAGTCGAACGATTAATGATGGGTTCATAACACGTTCTAGCACTACCTGTGCACTTTCAGATGAGAGGGCAGCGTGAAGCGCTTTCGGCAGTGGGGGCACAGGACGGGCGGGACGAGGCTGGCGAACAGCCGTCCGATGATGGCCTGCCGCATGGCGGGCAGGCTCGGTGACGGCGGCGGCCCCGGAAGGCGGGTCGTCATTTTTTCCCCGCCCCGTCCGACGATGCTCGGCGAGGCGGAGGTGCTGCAGGTAGGCGCAGGCGATGCACGTCATCAGCGCGTGTCGATGCAGCCCGGTCCAGGACCGTCCCTCGAAATGGTCGAGGCCGAGTTCTTCCTTGAGCTGTTGGTGGGCCTGCTCGCAGACCCAGCGCGCCTTGATCGTGCCTGAAAGGGCGCGCCGTGACGTCTTGGCCGGCAGGTTGGACAGGTAGTACTTGCGCTCCCCCGACGAGCGCCACTCGCCCACGAGCCAGACGTCCTCGCCGGGCAGGTGCCGGTTGTTGCCCCAGACCGGACCGTCGCCGGTCCGCACCCGGATGGCGGCGAAACGGGCCGAGAGCTTGCCCCTCGTGCCCGGGCGCCACGTCACCCGCCGCCAGGTCAGATCGGCCAGCACCGCCTCGGCCTCCCGCGGCTCCCGGTCCGGCGCGGGCTTACGAGCGCGCCCCGTCGGCGGTACGAGTTGCACGTCGGACGCGTAGATCTTCTGGTTCCTGACGATGCCCACCGCCCAGCGCAGGCCCCGGGCATCCAGGCCGTGTCGGAAGGCGGCGCTGACGCCGTAACCCGCATCTGCCAGCACCGTGCCGAAGCACAGGCCGGCTGCCTGCAGGCGATCCAGTTCCGACAGCGCGATCTCGCCCTTGCTCCGCGGCGTGGTCGCGGGCTCGGGAACGCCAGCCTGCGCGCACCGCTGCGGATCGCTCGTCCACGCTTGCGGAAGGAACAGGTGCAAGCCCACCGGCACGGGCATCTCGCCCTGCGCCAGGGTGAGGGAGACCAGAGACTGGCAGTTGGCCTGCTTGCCCAGTGCGCCGCAGTATTGTCGCGCCACGCCGACTGAGCGCGTGCCCTTATTCGGCAGGGCCGTGTCGTCGATCACCAGGCAGGCACCGGGTCCGCCGACCAGCCGATCCGCCTGACGGGCCAGTTCCCTCCAGAGTGGTCCGTCGTCCCAGGCCGGGCTGGCGATGAAGTGCTGCAACTGGTCGTGGCCCGACAGCCCGAGCCGTGCCGCCATCGGCTGAAGGCTCTTGCGATCACCCGGACCGAGCAGACCACGCAGATAGAGCGGCGCCCAGGTTCGCCGGGTCTTGCGCCCCATCACCGCCGCGAACGGTGCCAGCCAAGTGTCGAGCCCGTCCGTTGCCCCGCGATCCCGATCCATCGCCGCCCCCAGGGCCATCCCAGGGAAGACAACGCGTCACAACCCTTCAAAGTGCCCAGGTAGTGCTAGAACGTGTTATGAACCCATCATTAATCGTTCGACTTGCTTGAGCATGAGGCAGGCGAAGGCGACCATATGCAGGCCTGCCAGGGTGGTGGCATAGCCTTCGTAATCCTTGACCAGTCTTCGGCAGCGCGTGGCCCAGGCGAAGGATCGCTCGACCACCCAACGTCGCGGCAGCAGCACGAAGCCTCGTTTGGCCTCGGGCGCCTTCACGACCTCCAGCGTGATGCCGTTGGCCTGCGCGGCGTCCGCCGCCTTGGCGCCGGTGTAGCCCTGATCGACGAAGGCCAGATCCACGCCGTCGTCGGTTTCCGCCTGTACGGCCTGCGTCAGCAGTC
>NZ_BPRB01000345.1 GCF_022179685.1 Methylobacterium trifolii | reverse complement strand
ACCCTCGCTCACGCGAGGGTCACCTTCCCCGCAGAGGGGGGAGGGACACGTCTCGCGCAGGGTTCTCAAACTGCTGCGTTCCGCCCAGCGCGAACGCCGATTCAGCCCCGCTTGCGTCCGCCGCCGCCCTTGTATTTCGGCTTTTGCCCGCCGAGCCCCTGCGTCGAGCGGGGTTTCGGCCGCTCCTGCCAGGGCACGGCGTTGGCCGGCATCTCGCGGTCCGTGCCCGGCCCCATGTTGTCAAGGGTCGGCTTGGCGATCCGGCTGCCCGCGGCCCCACGCGGGGCCTTGCGGCCGTACTTGCCGGCCTCGCGCTCCACGTCGCCCTGCCGGGCCATGGGGTCGTCGGAGACCAGGAGCTCGGTGGCCTGGAGCCGCTTGAGCTCGTCGCGCAGGCGCGCGGCCTCCTCGAAATCGAGGTCGGCGGCCGCGTTGCGCATCCGCTTCTCGAGGTTGGCCATCACGGCCTTGAGGTTGTGGCCCACCGTGATCGCGTCCCGGGCCAGCCCGGTGTCGACCTGGACGTGGTCGCGCTCGTAGACGCTGTTGAGGATGTCGCTGATGCCGCGCTTCACGCTCTGGGGCGTGATGCCGTGCTCTTCGTTGTAGGCGAGCTGCTTCTGGCGGCGGCGCTCGGTCTCGGCCATCGCCCGCTCCATCGAACCGGTGATGCGGTCGGCATAGAGGATGCAGCGGGCGTCCGCGTTGCGGGCCGCGCGGCCGATGGTCTGGACCAGGGAGGTCTCCGAGCGCAGAAAACCCTCCTTGTCGGCATCGAGGATGGCGACGAGGGCGCATTCCGGGATGTCCAGGCCCTCGCGCAGCAGGTTGATGCCGATCAGCACGTCGAAGGCGCCCAGCCGCAGGTCGCGGATGATCTCGATGCGCTCCAGGGTGTCGATGTCGGAGTGCATGTAGCGCACGCGCACCGAGTTCTCGTGCAGGTACTCGGTCAGGTCCTCGGCCATGCGCTTGGTCAGCGTGGTGACCAGCGTGCGGTAGCCGGCCTGGGCGACCTCGCGGACCTCGCCCAGCAGATCGTCCACCTGAGAGCGGGCGGGGCGGATCTCGATCACCGGGTCGACGAGGCCGGTGGGGCGGATCACCTGCTCGGCGAAGACGCCGCCGGTCTGCTCCATCTCCCACTTGCCGGGGGTCGCCGAGACGTTGACCGTCTGTGGGCGCATCGCGTCCCATTCCTCGAAGCGCAGGGGGCGGTTGTCGAGGCAGGAGGGCAGGCGGAAGCCGTATTCGGCCAGCGTCGCCTTCCGCCGGAAGTCGCCCCGGTACATGCCGCCGATCTGGGGCACGGTGACGTGGCTCTCGTCGGTGAAGACCAGCGCGTTGTCGGGCAGGTACTCGAACAGGGTCGGCGGCGGCTCGCCGGGCTTGCGGCCGGTGAGGTAGCGGGAATAGTTCTCGATGCCGTTGCAGGCGCCGGTGGCCTCGATCATCTCGATGTCGAAGGTGCAGCGCTGGTCGATGCGCTGGGCCTCGATCAGCCGGCCCATCTTGGTCAGTTCCTCGATCCGGCCGTTCAGCTCGGTCTTGATGCCCTTGATCGCCTGCTGCAGCGTCGGCCGCGGCGTGACGTAGTGCGAGTTGGCGTAGACTTTTACGAACTTCAGTTCCGCGATGGTCTTGCCCGTCAGCGGATCGAACTCGACGATGGATTCCACGTCGTCCCCGAACATGCCGATGCGCCAGCCGCGGTCCTCCAGGTGGGCCGGCCAGAGCTCGATCGAGTCGCCGCGCACCCGGAAGGTGCCGCGGGCGAAGTCGGACTGGATGCGCTTGTACTGGAGCGCCACCAGGTCGGCGATGAGCTGGCGCTGCTCGATCCGCTCGCCCAGGGTCACGGTGAAGGACATCGCCGTGTAGGTCTCGACCGAGCCGATGCCGTAGATGCACGACACCGAGGCGACGATGATCACGTCGTCCCGCTCCAGCAGGGCGCGGGTGGCCGAGTGGCGCATCCGGTCGATCTGTTCGTTGATCGAGCTTTCCTTCTCGATGAACGTGTCGGAGCGGGGGACGTAGGCCTCGGGCTGGTAGTAGTCGTAATAGGAGACGAAATACTCGACGGCGTTGTCCGGGAAGAAGCTCTTGAACTCGCCGTAGAGTTGGGCAGCGAGCGTCTTGTTCGGCGCCAGGATCAGGGCCGGGCGCTGCGTCTCCTCGATGATCTTGGCCATCGTGAAGGTCTTGCCCGATCCGGTGACGCCGAGCAGCACCTGGTCGCGCTCGTTGGCCCGCACGCCCTTCACCAGTTCTGCGATGGCGGTCGGCTGGTCGCCGGCCGGCGAGAACTCGGATTCGAGCCGGAAGGGCACGCCGCCCTCCGATTTCTGCGGCCGGTCCGGGCGGTGCGGCACCCAGGTCTGGCCGTCCTTGAACAGCGGGTTGCCCTCCATGAGCAGCCGCTCCAGGGCGTCGACCGTGGCCGAGACGCCGTCGCTGGCCAGGGACGGCTCACGGTCCTCGTCCAGGCCCTCCGGCGCCGGCCCGTCCTCCGGCGGGGTGATGCCGAGCGCCTGCGCCAGCTTCGGATCGATCGCGGCCGCGTCGCCGACGACGTAGCCAGCCTGCGGCGCCTCGCCGAACCCGCCGCCGGCCTTCGGCTTCTTCGCGGCCGCCTTCGGGCGCCCCGGCCGGGCCGGAGCCTCCACCGGATCGGGCAAGCGGTTGCGGTTGAGGGCCGGGCTCAGCAATTCGGCGAGATAGCTGTCCAGCGGCTTCAGCTCGGGCTTTTCGGCTTTGGCTGAGGAGACGCGGGGTTTCTTCGGAGCGGACATGGGGGGAGTATGGGCGTTTCGGGGGGCCCACGGAACCCCGCGCGACGGTTCATTCCGCCTTGCCCGCCAGGGCAGATATGGACTAAGTTTAATGGACTAAGTCCGGAGAAGCGATGAAGACGGTCAACCTCCACGAGGCCAAGACCCACCTCTCGCGATTGGTCGATCAGGCAGCCAGTGGTGAAGCCTTCGTCATCGCGAAGGCGGGCAGACCGATGGTCAAGGTTGTTCCCCTCGACGCACGGAAGACCGAACAGCCCCGGCGCATAGGCTTCCTCGCCGGCCAGATCTCAGTGCCCGACGATTTCGATCGCATGGGAGACGACGAGATCGTGCGATCGTTTGAAGGATCGTGAGGGTCCTTCTCGACACCCACATCCTGCTCTGGACGGCGGAGGGGTCGCACAAGCTCCCCGCTGCCGCCCGAGCCATTGTCGAAGATCCCGACACCACACCTGTCTTTAGCGCGGCAAGCCTATGGGAGGTCGCGATCAAGCGCGGACTCAACCGTGCGGACTTTCAGATCGATGCACGCGTCCTGCGCCGTGGACTGCTCGACAACGGCTACGAGGAATTGCCGATTCTCGGAACGCACGCCGTGGCCGTCGACGCGCTGCCTCCCATCCACAAGGACCCGTTCGACCGTCTGCTGGTGGCCCAGGCGACGGTGGAGGGGATTATCCTCATCACGGCGGACCCGATTCTGGCGCGGTATCCGGGGCCGGTGCGAGCGGTATAGGCTTGGGTTTCGAGCGGGTTCCGACTGCTGGGGCACCGCGCGCAGGGCTCCACGCACGCATGGCCGAACCGATCCATCCCGAGGCCCGCATCGGGCATGTCCACCTCAAGGTGGCCGACCTCGACCGGGCGCTCGGGTTCTATTGCGGCGTGCTGGGCCTGGGGCTGACGCAGCGTTTCGGCCAGCAGGCCGCCTTCGTCGCGGCTGGCGGATACCACCACCATATCGGGCTCAACACCTGGGAAAGCCTTGGCGGCCAATCGCCACCGCCCGGCAGCACCGGCCTCTACCACCTGGCGCTGCTCTACCCGACGCGGGCAGCGCTCGCGGACGCCCTGCGCCGCGTCGAGGAGGCGGGCATCGCCCTTGAGGGCGCCAGCGACCACGGCGTCAGCGAGGCGCTCTACCTGCGCGACCCGGACGGGAACGGCGTCGAACTCTACCGCGACCGGCCCGAGGCCGAGTGGCCCCGCGACGCGGCCGGCAACTTGCAGATGGTCACCCGCCGCCTCGACCTCGCCGGACTGCGCAGCCAGCGATAGAGCGCTTGCGGCGGTAACGCTTCCGTCATACTTTGCATCGCAAAGTGTGGTGCGGCCACGGAGTGAGCCACATGCGGGACCTGGACAAGGCGCTGGCCGACATCGTCGCGATCCGTTCGCAGATCGCGCGCGACACCGCGTTCCGCGGCCTCGGCTCGGCGACCCTCGCCGCCACGGGCCTGCTCGCCCTCGCGGTGGCCGGCGGCCAGGCCCTCTGGCTCGGCGACGCGGACGCGCGCCCGGCCCTGTTCTTCGGCCTCTGGATCGCGGCCGCCCTCGTCGCCTTCGCCCTGATCGGCTTCGAGACGGTGCGGCGCTCCCGGCGCCTGCATTCGGGACTGGCCGACGCCATGGTCTGGAACGCCATCGAGGTGTTTTTGCCCTCGGCCGGGGCCGGCGCCTGCCTCGGTCTGGTGATCGCCCGCTTCGCCCCCGAGCAGGTCTGGATGCTGCCGGGCCTGTGGCAGGTGCTGATGGGCCTGGGGCTGTTCGCCTCTGCGCGCATCCTGCCCAGGGCCGTGCAGGGGGTCGGCGCCTGGTATCTGCTCGCCGGCCTCGTCGTGCTGGCATTGGCCAGCGGTTCGCACGGGCTCTCGCCCTGGCTGATGGGCGTGCCCTTCCTTGTCGGCCAGGGCTGGCTCGCCCTGGTGATGCACCGGGCCGCGGGAGGCAATGATGGCGCGCTCTGACGGGGCGGACGGTCGCTTCTCCTACGAGGGGCTGGACCGGATCATCCACGAGAAGGCCCGGCTCAGCGTGCTGACCTCCCTGGTCGCCCACCCCAAGGGCCTGCCCTTCCCGGATCTGAAGCGCCTCTGCGGGCTCACGGACGGCAACCTCAGCCGCCACCTCGCGGTGCTGAGCGAGGCCGACCTCGTCAGCATCGAGAAGGGGCAGGCCCACAACCGGCCCCAGACCCTCTGCCACCTGACCCAGGCCGGCCGCACCCGCTTCCTCGAATACCTCGCGGTGCTGGAGCAGGTGGTGCGCGACGCGGCCAAGGCCGCCGAGCGCATGCCGGACGGCAGCCTCAATACGAAGACCGCTTAGGCGGCCCGATTTCGCCACGCCGCGCCGCCACCATCCCCCACGAATCCCGTCGCCCGGAGACCACTCAGATGCACAGCCAGGCCGATTCGAGACCCGGTCTGCACGCGGCGATCATCATGGACGGCAATGGCCGCTGGGCAACGCGGCGCGGCCTGCCCCGCGCCGCCGGCCACCGCCGCGGCGTCGAGGCGATCCGGCGCACGGCCGAGGCCTGCCCGGACCTCGGCATCGGCACGCTGACCCTCTACGCCTTCTCCAGCGACAACTGGCAGCGCCCGGCCGACGAGGTCGGCGGCCTGATGCGCCTGCTGCGCGCCTACCTGCGCAACGAGACAGCGCGGCTCGCCCGCACCGGCACGCGCCTCAGCGTGATCGGCCGACGCGACCGCCTGCCGGAGGGCATTCCCGAGGCGATCGAGCGGGCCGAGGCGGCGACCGAGGCCGGCGACCGGCTGCACCTGCGCATCGCCGTGGACTATTCCGCCCGCGACGCGATCATCGCGGCCGCGCAACGCCTCCAGGGCGCAGACACCTCGCGGGATGCCTTCGGACGGGCGGTGGCCGGCGAGATGCACGGCTCGCCGGTGAACGTCGACCTGCTGATCCGCACCGGCGGCGAGAAGCGGCTCTCCGACTTTTTGCTCTGGGAGGCGGCCTATGCCGAACTGCACTTCACCGAGCGGATGTGGCCCGATTTCGGTGAGACGGATCTCGCCGCGGCCGTCACCGAGTTCGCACGCCGCGACCGCCGCTTCGGCGCCCTGGCTCCCGCGAAGGTGTCGGCCGCGGCCTGAGCGCTCACCGATCAGAAATCCATCGAGGCCGAGAGCAGGAAGGTCCGGGGCGTGCCCTGGCTGAGGATGCCGCGGCCGGTGGACGCCCAATAGTTGTTGCCCGTCACGTTCACCACGTTGGCGCGCAGGGTAAGGGTCGGTCGTCGAGGGTGGTGGCGTAGCGTAGGCCGAGATCGAGGGTGGCCCAGTCCGGGATCTTCTGGCTGTTGGCCAGATCGTAGTACTGCGAGGCCGTGTAGATCACCCGCCCCGTCAGGCTGAGGCCGGCCAGCAGGGAGGGCGGCAGGTCGTACTCGCCGTAGAGGTTCAACTGTACGTCGGGCACGCCGACCGCGGTCTTGCCGAGCGTGGCGGCCGATTGTGCCCGCACCTGCACGCCGTCGAGGAGGCTGACGCCGCCGAGCAGGCGTAGGCCCGGCGTCGGCTCGCCGAACACGGTGAGTTCGACTCCGCTGTTGCGCTGGCGCCCGTCCACCGAGAACACCAAGGTCGTCGGATCGGTGTAGCCGAAGGGCTGTTCGATCTCGAAGGCGGCAAAGCCCACGCCGACGCTGCCGAAATCGTATTTGGCGCCGACCTCGGTCTGGCGTGAGACCGCGGCCGGGAAGGCGGCGCTCGCGTTGACGGCGTTGACCGGCGGGGCCGGCGAGGTCAGGCCCTCGATGTAGTTGGCGTAGAGTGACAGGCGCTCGATCGGCTTCACCACGAGGCCCACGCCCGGCGAGAAGGCGCCGCTGTCGCTGGAACCGGTCTGGAAGCCCGTGACCGCGCTGTAGGAGCGGGTATCGATGCCCTGCCAACGGCCGCCGATCGTCAGCAGCACGCGGTCCTCCAGGAAGGACAGGGTGTCGGCCACAGCGATGCTGCGGTTGGCCCGCGACGTGGTGCGCGGGGTGGCCTCCGACAGTCCCATCGCCGTGCGCGGCGGAAGGTAGACCGGGTCGTAGAGGTTCGAGACGATGGTCGGGCCGACGTTGATGCCGGGGACCTGAGCGTTCTCCTGCCAGAAGCCCACGGCCGCCAGCCCGAAGCTGTGCTCGACCGGCCCGGTCTCGACGGTGCCGCGAAGCCCGGCCTCCACGGTCTCGTTCTCGATGCGGAAGGGGATGAAGCTGATCGGGTCGCGGTAGTCGCCGCGCGTGTTGAAGATCGTCAGCACGCCGCCGAAATATTCCTGCTTGAAGTGCGAGCGGCCGTAGGCCGCGTAGACGGTCAGGGCGTCGGTGAGGTCGTACTCGACCCGCGTCGCGACCGACTGGTTGGCGCTGTCGCGGTACTCCCAACGCTGATGCTGGTTCAGGGGCAGGTCGGGCGCGCGGGGGATGCGCACGCCAGCAGCCACCGAGCGGTTGCGCAGGGGCGAATCGAAGTCGAGTTCCTGGTAGCCGAGGTCGACGCTCGCCCGCAGGCGCTCGCCGCGATAGTCCAGCGCCAGCGAAGCCACGCCGAAATGCAGGCTCTGATTGTCGATCGGCGTGCTGCCGTTGTTGACGGCCCCGTTGAAGCGGATGCCCCACTCCTTGTCGTCGCCGAAGCGCCGGCTGAGGTCGACCGCCTTGTAGATCTGCGCGTCCGAGGCGTAGCCGACCGTGACCCGCGCCAGGGGCTCGTCCAGGGCGCGCTTGGGGATCAGGTTGATCACCCCGCCGATGTTGCCGAAGGGCGGGATGCCCGAGAGAAGCGTGGAGGGGCCGCGCAGCACCTCCACCCGCTCGATCGGCTCGATCGCCGGATTGAAGGAATCGGCCACGCCGAACAGGCCGTTGAAGGCGATGTCCTGGGCGAAGACCGGGAAGCCGCGGATGAAGAAGCCGAGGATGCCGGAGAAGGCGGGCACGTTGGTGCGGATGGACGGGTCGTTGTTGACCACGTCCTGCACGTTGCGCGCCTGCTGATCGCGGATCAGCTTCTCGGTGTAGCTCGTGGAGCTGAAGGGCTGGTCGAAGACGTTGCGGTTGCCCAGGAACCCGAGCCGCGAGCCGGTGGCGACCTCGCCCCCGGCATAGGGTGGCGGCGGCGGCCCGACCACGGCGTTCGGGTTGGCCGGCGGCCGGGCCGGTCCCCCGGCCGCCCGGACGGACAACTCGTCGAGCTGCACCGCCGATTCGCCTTGCGCCCAGGCGGACCCCGCCATCGCGCCCGCGGCCAGTCCGGCGAGGATCAGGCTGTTGCCCAGGCCACGGTGCCGGACCCGATCCTGCCGCGTCCTGGTCCGGGAATGGCACATCGGGGACACTCCACGCATGAGGGCCGCGACGGGTCCTGCGGCCCTCATGCGTGGAG
>NZ_BPRB01000344.1 GCF_022179685.1 Methylobacterium trifolii | reverse complement strand
AGGGACAGGGTGAGGGGTGTAACCTCTCCGGTGAGGTCTCCTCCCTCACCCCAACCCTCTCCCGCTCGGGAGAGGGGGCCTGTCGCGCCGTCCGCGTCCTCCGTCGATGATCCGTCTTTCCAAACTCAGAACGGCAGGGCCTTGGGCCGGAAGGTCGTATACCACACCGCGATCATCATCCGGGTCAGCGTGACCGCCGTGATGACGGTGGTGAGGATGCCCAGGATGAACACGACGGCGAAGCCCTTCACCGGGCCCGAGCCGAGGAAGAAGAGAATCAGGGCGGCGATCGCCATGGTCGAGTTCGAGTCGATGATGGTGGCGAAGGCCCGGTCGAACCCGGCCTGGAGCGCCGAGATCAGGGAGCGCCCGGCCCGGTGCTCCTCGCGCATGCGCTCGTAGATCAGCACGTTGGAATCCACCGCCGTGCCGATGGTGAGCACGATGCCGGCGATGCCGGGCAGCGTCATCGTCGCCTCCAGCACCGACATCAGGCCGAGGATCAGGCCGACGTGGACGGCCAGCGCGATGTTGGCGATGAAGCCGAAGGTGCCGTAGGTCAGGAACATGAAGGCGACGACGAGGAGCGCGGCCACGCCGGTGGCGAGCTTGCCGGCCTCGATCGAATCGCGCCCGAGCCCCGGCCCCACCACGCGCCGCTCGACCACCGTGAACTTGGCCGGCAGCGCGCCGGCCCGCAGCAGCACCGAGAGGTCGTTGGCCTGCTGCACGGAGAAGTTTCCGGTGATCTGGCCGGAGCCGCCGGTGATGGCGGTGCGGATCACGGGGGCCGAGATCACCTCGTTGTCCAGCACGATCGCCATGCGGCGGCCGACGTTCTCCGAGGTCGCCTGACCGAAGCGCTGGGCGCCCTTCAGGTTGAACTTGAAGCTCACCATCGGCTCGTGGGACTGCTGGTCGAAGGCCGGCTGGGCGTCCGTGAGGTCGCCGCCGTCGGCCATGATCCGCCGCTCCACCGGCACCTTGGCGCCCTTCTCGTCCTTGGAGGGCAGCATGTCCACGTCGCCGCCGGCCGAATCCGACAGCATGCGGAATTCGAGCTTGGCGGTGGAGCCGAGGATCTTCTCCAGCCGCTCCGGGTTCTGCTCGCCCGGCACCTGGATCAGGATGCGGTCGGCGCCCTGCTGCTGGATCGAGGGCTCTGTGGTGCCCGTCGAGTCGAGGCGGCGGCGGATGACCTCGATGCCCTGGGTCACGGCGCGCCGCGTGCGCTCGTTGATGCCGGCATCCGTCAGGCTGAGGCGGACCAGCCCGTCCGGCTGCTCGGCGATCTCGATGGTGCGGCCCCCGGTCTGGCCGACCAGGGGGTTGGAGACCGGCTGCGCCAGTTCCTGGAGCTTGGGCATCAGCTTGGCGCGGCCGGCGGCGTCCGGCACCCGGATCTGGACCCCGCGCTGCTGCAGGCCGATGCCGCCCTCGGCGCGCACGCCCTCCTGCTGCAGGATGCGGCGCACGTCGTCGCGCAGGGCCTTGGCCTGGGAGGCGACCAGCTCGTTCTGGTCCACCTCCAGCAGGAGCTGCGAGCCGCCCTGGAGGTCGAGGCCGAGCACGATGGCGCGCGTCGGCACGATCCAGGCCGGGAACCAGCCCGGCAGGGAGGCCATGAAGCCCTTGCGCTGCTCGGCCGAGAAGAAGCTCGGCACGGCCAGGCTCAGGCCCACGAGGATGACGGCGAGCGTCGCGACGATCTTGGAACGGGAAAAGCGCAACATCCGCCGTCTCTTGTCTTTGCAGTCCTGCCGGGCGCCTGGCCCGGCATGCTGAGATGGCGGTTCAGGCGGCCTTGACCGGGCCGCCCTTGACGCGGACCTCGGAGATCATGGTGCGCACGACCTTGACCCGGACGTTGGGCGCGATCTCGACCTCGATCTCGGAAGCCTCGTCCGTCACCTTGACCACCCGGCCGACGAGGCCGCCGTTGGTGACGATGGTGTCGTCGCGGCGCACGTTCTTGACCAGCGCCTGGTGATCCTTGACCCGCCGCTGCTGCGGGCGGAGGATCAGGAAGTACATGATCACGAAGATGAGGACGAACGGGACCACCTGCAAGGCGATCTCCGCTCCGCCAGCAGCGGTGCCGGCCCCTTGCGCGAAGGCGGGGGTGATCAACAGCGTCTCCTCGGATGTGTGGGCCCGCGCGGATGCCCGCCGGGCCTGTCAAAAAGCGCGCGGACTATAGCCACGGGCGACCCGAAAGCAACGCACCGAACCGGCTGCGCGACGACGGATGCGATGCCGGGGCGTGATTTCCGGTGGCAATCCGCATAAGAGGCCGGGCATGACCGAGCTTGCCATCGTCCTGCCGCTCCTCGAACGCATCGCCGCGGCCCTGGAGCGCGCCGCCCCGCCTGCCCGGCCCGAGACCGACATGGGGGCGGCCGACGCCTTCCTGTGGGGGCCGGAGCGGCGCCTGCTGCCTGTCACCCAGGTCAGCCGCGTCGAGATGGGGCTGCTCACCGGCATCGACCGGGTGCGCGACCTGCTGGTGGAGAACACCGAGCGCTTCGCCCGCGGCCTGCCCGCCAACAACGCCCTGCTCTGGGGCGCGCGCGGCATGGGCAAGTCCTCCCTGGTCAAGGCGGCCCATGCCGAGATCAACGGCCGCCGGCCGGAGGGCAGCCTGCCGATGAAGCTCGTGGAGATCCACCGCGAGGACATCGAGGCGCTGCCCGACCTCATGGCGATCCTGCGCCCCGACCCGCACCGCTGGCTGGTGTTCTGCGACGACCTCTCGTTCGATGCCGACGACACCTCCTACAAGTCCCTGAAGACGGCGCTCGACGGCGGCATCGAGGGCCGGCCCGGCAACGTGCTGTTCTACGCCACCTCCAACCGGCGCCACCTCCTCGCCCGCGAGATGGTGGAGAACGAGCGCGGCACCGCGATCAATCCCGGCGAGGCGGTGGAGGAGAAGGTCTCCCTCTCCGACCGGTTCGGCCTCTGGCTCGGCTTCCACAAGTGCAGCCAGGACGAGTACCTCGCCATGATCCGGGGCTATGCCGAGCGCTACGCCCTCGCCGTCGAGCCGGACCGGCTCCGGGCCGAGGCGCTGGAATGGTCGGCCACCCGGGGATCGCGCTCCGGCCGCACCGCCTTCCAGTTCATCCAGGACCTCGCCGGGCGGCTCGGCCGGACGCTGGACTGATTCTTTCTTGGTTTTGCGCTGCGCCCATGCGGCGGCAGGGCTACGGCATGCGGCCGCGTCGAGGCGGCGTTGACCGCCTGAGCTTGCCTTCCGTACCCATGCCGGCTTTCAGTGGGCGCGCCACGACGCGACAGGAGACCGGCCGATGAGCTTGATCGACACCCTCAGGAACGCGCTGGCCGGACCGCTGGGGCAGGCCGCGGCGGAAGCGCTGCCCGGGCTCGTCGAGCGAGTGCTGCCCGGCGGAATCCAGGGGCTGCTCGACCGGCTCCAGCGCTCGGGCTACGGCCGGCAGGTCAATTCCTGGCTCGGCCGCGGCGAGAACGAGCCGATCACCGCCGACGACCTGCGCAAGGTCCTCGACAACGCGCAGGTGCGGCAGGTGGCCGAGAAGCTCGGCATCCCCGCCGACCAGGTGCTCGACGCGCTCGCCAAGGTCCTGCCCGCGGCGGTCGACACGCACAGCCCGGAAGGCAGGCTTCAGCCGCCGGCCGCGTGAAACGCGAAACGGCGGCCCCGAGGGGCCGCCGCGCGGTCGTCGTATCCCAATAAAACTAGTTGCTGGCGAGCTGGGACATCGGGTCCACCGGGGCGCCGCCCTTGCGGATCTCGAAGTGGAGCTGGGGCGAGGTCACGTTGCCCGAGGCGCCGGACTTGGCGATGGTCTGGCCGCGCTTGACCTTCTCGCCGGGCTTCACGTCGAGTTCGCCGTTGTGGGCGTAGGCCGAGACGTAGCCGTTGGTGTGGCGCACCAGCACGAGCTTGCCGTAGCCCTTCACGTCCGAGCCCGCATAGGCGACCGTGCCGTCCTCGGCGGCCTTGACCGCCGTGCCCTCGGGCACCGCGATGTTGATGCCCTCGTTGCCCGACGAGCCGTAGCCCGAGATCACCCGGCCCTTGGCGGGCCACCGGAAGGTCTGGTCGGACGCCGCGGCGACCGAGCCGGTGCTGGCGGGCTCCGACTTCTCGGGGGCTGCCGGCTTTGCGACCGCCACCTTCTCGGGCTTCTCGGCCGAGGCAGCCTTCTGTGAGGCCTCCTTGGCGGCCTTGGCCTCGGCGAGCTTCTTGGCCGCCTCCTTGGCGGCGTCCGCCTTGGCGAGCTTGGCCTCGCCTTCCGCCTTGCGGGCGGCCTCCGCCTTCGCGTCGGGCTTGGTCTCGACCTTGGCTACCGGCTTGAGGGCGGTCTTCGTGTCGGTCTTCGTCTCGGCCTTGGCGGTCTGGCCGGGGCGGACGTGGCGCTTCTTGTCGGCCTCCTTGAGGGCGGCCTCCTTGCGCGCCTTCTCGTCGGCGAGTTTCTTGGCCGCCGCCTCCTTGCGCTCGGCCTCCTTCTCGGCCGCCTCGCGCTTGGCTTCCGCCTTGCTCTCGGCCTTGCGCTTGGCCTCGTCCTCGCCGCGCTTGGCCTCGACGGCCTTGATGCGCTCCGAGGGGGCGGCCGGCACGGTGCGGGCCGTCATGGGGGCGGCCGCCGGGTTCATGCCCGAGGCGTTGTAGACCGGGATCACGATCTGGCGGCCGGGGGTGATCTGGCTGGCGCTCGTCAGGCCGTTGGCCGACAGGATCGCCGAGGCCGGCACGCCGAAGCGGGTCGACATCTGGTTGAGGCTGTCGTTCTGCGACACGGTGATGGAGGTGCCGCCCTGGGCGCTCCAGCCGGCGGCCCCCGTCGAGGCGACGCGGGTGACGGGGGAGGCGGCGGCCGGCGTCGCGGCCGAGAGCGCCCGGCCGGCCGGCAAGGCGGCCCGCGGCGTGATCGGGGCCGAGGGCGCGCCGAGCGCCTCGGACTGGATGCGGCCGGTGCGGATCGCCGGGCCGGCGGGCAGGCCGCCGTCCGGCAGGCTGCCCGTCGCCGAGGGCTCGCTCGACAGGTTCGAGGCGAAGGGGTTGGTGAAGGGGTCGCCAAGCCGCGACGCATCCGAGGAGCAGGCGGCGGCTCCACCGCCGATGACCCCGATGAGGGCGAAGCGCGACAGCGTTCTCATCCCCCGACCAGTTCCGCGAACCCGCATCGACGCACCCGTTTGCCTGACGCAACTTGATGAGCCCATTGAAGCCGGATTCAGGTTAAGCAACCGTTCCCGTTCACCACGTTCCTCGACCTGCGGGAACCTTATCCCGGCTACAGGCAGAGCGCCCGCCCCGGCACGAGCGGCGCGAGGCGCGCGGGCGGCCCCGGCTCCTGGCGGACGGCATCGGCGTCCCGCTCGAAGGCGGCCACGCGCGAGCCCTCCCCCGCGGCGAGCACGAGGACGAGGCGCCCGCCCGGCCGCAAGGCGGCAAGCCACCTGGGCTCGGGGGCGGCCACGCTGGCGTGGACCAGGATGCGGTCGTAGCGCTGTTCATCGGCATCGAGCGCGAGGCCGTCGCCCTGGAGCACCCGCGCCACCGTGCCGGGGCCGAGGTTGGCCCGGGCGAAGGCCACCAGCGTGGCGTAGCGCTCCAGGCTCGTCACCGAGGCCGCGCCGAGTTGGGCCAGCAGCGCCGTGGCGTAGCCGGAGCCCGTGCCGACCTCCAGCACGTCCTGGCCCGGCTCGACCCGCAGCAGCGCCAGCATCGTGGCGACCAGCGTCGGCGCCGTCATCGCCGCGCCGCAGGGCAGCGGCAGGGCCATGTCCCGGCGGGCGCGGTCGCGGTGCGCGAGGGGCGCGAAGCGGGCGCGGGGCACCCGCTCCATGGCCCGCAGCACCGCGGTGTCGCGCATGCCCCGGCCGCGCAGCGCCATCACGAAGGCCGCGTTCTCGATCTGCCCTTCGAGGCCGCCATGGTCGGCGAGCCCGTCTTCGGGGGGCATGGGGCGGGGCCCTGCTTAGCGCGGGCAGCCGTTCTCCCGCTCCCGGCGCTGGATGTCGGCGACCTTGGCGCGGTCGCGAGCCGAGAGGGGCACGTCGGCGATGTCGTCGTACTGGCAGCCCGCATTGCCGAAGGCCTGGATGCCGCGCTGCGTCTTGAAGCAGTAGCCGGCGTCCTTGTAGGTCGCGTTGCGCTCGCCCCAGAGTTCGTCGCACGGAAAGTCCGCCGCCGCCGGCGATGCGGCCAGGACGAGGGCGAGGCAGGCGACGGCGCGGCGCGGCATGGGGCGTGACCCTCGGGCTGTGGTGATGGTCCGGGCCGCGCTCATTCCGCGAAGGCCTGGGCGAAGCGGGTGAGGGTCGGCTCGTCGGTGAGGTCGAGGCGCAGGGGCGTGACCGAGATGCGCTTCTCCGCGATGGCCTTGAGGTCCGAGCCGTTGCCCGGCTCGAACCGGGCCTTGGCGAAGGCCAGCCAGAAATACGGGTTGCCGCGCCCGTCGCTGCGGGCGTCGATGGCCAGCAGCGCCTGGTTGCGCTGACCCTGCGCGGCCACCGCGATGCCGGCGACCTCCTCGGGC
>NZ_BPRB01000343.1 GCF_022179685.1 Methylobacterium trifolii | reverse complement strand
GTCGTGGCCCTGGAGGCCGGCCCGAACTTCGACCCGAAACAATTCGCGTTCGACGAGACCCTGGCCGACGCGATCTACTGGACGGACGAGCGCCTCAGCGGCGGCTCCACGCCGGAGGCCTTCGGGGCCAACAACAGCGGCACGGGCGTCGGCGGCTCGACCTTGCATTGGGGCGCCTTCGTGCCCCGGGCGGATGCCCGCGACCTGCGCCTCAAGAGCGAGAGTGGGCAGGGCAGCGACTGGCCCCTGGTGCTCTCCGACCTCGTCCCCTTCTACGAGCGGGTGGAGGCCTTCATCGGCGTCTCCGGCCCGGCGGCCTACCCCTGGGATGCCGGGCGGCGCTACCCCCTGCCCCCCGTGCCCCGCAACGGGCCGGCGCAGATCATGGCGATGGCCTGCGGACGGCAGGCCCTGCGCGCCACGGACGCGCCGGCGGCCGTGGTCTCCCGCCCGTTCACGGCCGAGGGCGCGCCCGCGCGCAACGCCTGCATCAATTGCGGCTTCTGCCACCAGGGCTGCCGCAACGGCGCCAAGACCAGCATGGACGTGACCTACCTGCCGCTGGCGGTGGCCCACGGCGCCGAGATCCGGCCCGAGAGCGTCGTGCACGGCCTGGAGCGGGGGGCGGACGGGCGGATCTCCGCGGTGGTCTACCGGGCCGGGGGCGTGGACAGGCGCCAGCGCTGCCGGGCGGTGTTCCTGTGCGCCGGCGCCGTGGAGACGCCCCGGCTGCTGCTCAACCTCGGGCTGGCCAACGGCTCGGACCAGGTCGGGCGCAACTACATGGGCCACGTGGCGACCCAGGTCTGGGGCCGCTTTCCCGACGCGGTGCGGATGAACCGGGGCTACCCCTCCTCGCTCATCAGCGAGGACATGCTGCGCCCGGCCGACGCGGACTTCGCCGGCGGCTACCTGATGCAGAGCTTAGGGGTCGAGCCCCTCACCTTCGCCAACTCCGTCGCCCGCGGGCGCGGCCTGTGGGGGCCGGCGCTGACGGCGTACCTCGACCGCTACGAGCATCTCGCCGGCATCGGCATCAACGGCGAGACCCTGCCGAGCGAGGCCAACCGGCTCACCCTGTCGGACGAGACCGACGCGCTGGGCCTGCGCAAGGCGCGCATCGACTTCGGCTACGGCCCCAACGAGGCGCGCCTCAACGCCCACGCCACCCGCGTGATGACCGACCTGTGGGAGGCGGCGGGTGCACAGGATATCTGGGTGCTGGAGCGCGTCGCCCACACGCTGGGCACCTGCCGCATGGGCCGGGACGGGGACGATTCCGTGGTCGACCCCTACGGCCGGAGCTTTGCCATCGACAACCTCTGGATCAGCGACGGCTCCACCTTCCCGAGTTCGCTGGCCGCCAACCCGGCCCTGACCATCATGGCGCTGGCGCTGCGCAGCGCGGAGGCTTTTCTGGCAGCCTGATGGACGTCAGGCCTGGTCCAGCCTCAGGATCGCCTGCGCGATGGTCAGGTCCTGCAGGGCGATGCCCGAGCTGTCGAACACGGTGATCTCCTCCGCCGAGGCCCGGCCGGGCTTGCCCGATTCGAGCACCGCGCCGATCGCCCGCAGGCTCAGAGCCCCGGAGGCGACGCGCTCGGCCGCGTGCTGGAACTCGCCGATCGTCACCGATTGGGCGGGCAGGTCGCAGAACAGGGCCGCCCGCTCCAGCAGCGCCACGGGCAGCTCCTGCTTGCCCGCCGCATCGCAGCCCATGGCGGCCACATGCGTGCCGGGGCGGACCCACGCGGCCTCGAACAGGGGCGCGCGGGCGGGCGTGGCGGTGACGATCACGTCGGCGGCCTCGCAGGCCCCTTGCGCGCCCGAGACGTCCGCCGCGAGGCCCTGTTCCCGCAGCCGTTCCGCGAAGGCGGCCCCCCGTTCGGGGTCGCGGGCGGCCACGACCACCCGGCGGATCGGCAGCACGCGGGCGAGGGCCAAGCACTCGTAGAGGGCCTGGTTGCCCGCGCCGAACACCGCCAGCACCTGCGAGTCCGGCCGGGCCAGCACGCTGGCGGCCACCGCGTCGGCCGCGGCCGTCCGGTAGGCGTTGACGAGGCCCGCCTCCACCACCGTGTCGATGCGGCCCCGCTCCTGGTCGAACAGCAGGATCAGGGAGTTGTGCCGCGGCATCCCGCGGGCCGGGTTGCCGGGCCAGAACGAGCCGACCTTCAGCCCGGCCACCGACGCCGTCGCCCCGGACTTGATCGAGAAGCGGTTGCCGGGATCGGAGCCGTGTCCGAGCACCGCGGGGAAGATCGTGGTGTCGGGCCTAGCCGCCGCGACCAGGGCCTCCCGCGCCGCCTCGAAGGCCACCGCATGGGTGACGAGCGCCGCAGACCGCTCCTCGGAAATGAACTTCATTTCTTTTTTGCCCTTTGTTCGGATGTCCTACCGGCGGCCGTCGAGGCGTCGGCATCGACGGCCATCGGCCCTCACAGGCACATCCCGCGGGCGGTGACGGGCCAGAGGGCCTCGACGCGGCCGCCGCGCACGCCCACGTACCAGTCGTAGACGTTCACGGTCGGGTCGCAATGGCCGGGCACGAGCCTCAGCTTGTCGTTGAGCCGGAGCACGTTGCCGGGGTCGGCGATCACCCCGTGCTCGTCCGAGCACTTGACGTATTCCACGTCCGTCCGGCCGAAGATCACCGGCAGGCCGCTGTCGACGCTCTGGGCCTTGAGGCCGGCATCGCAGATCGCCTTGTCGGCCTTGGTCTTGCTCATCACCGAGGTGTAGATGAACAGGCTGTTCTCGAAATCCGAGATGACCTGCCCCTGCGCGTCCTTCACCCGCTGGTAGTCGGCGTCCATGAAGATGTACGAGCCGCATTGCAGCTCGTTGTAGACCCCGCTGGTGCCTTCCATCTCGAAGGTGCCGGTGCCCGCACCCGCCACGATCTCGCAGGGCAAGCCCCGGTCCTTGAGCCGGGCCACCGTGTCGGCCACCGCGTCCACCGCCGCCTGGATCATCGCCTTGCGCTCGGCGTGGTCGTAGACGTGCTGCGCCTTGCCCTGGTAGGCCTGGAGGCCGGCAAAGCGCAGGTTCGGGGCGGCCGCGATCGCCTCGGCGATGGCGAGCACCGGCTCGCCCGGCGCGACGCCGCAGCGGCCGGCGCCCACGTCGATCTCCACCAGGCAGCCGAGATCCGCCCCGTGCCGGACGGCCGCCGCCGACAGGTCGGCGACGTTACTGAGATCGTCCACGCAGACCATCACCCGGGCGCGGGCGGCGAGCGCGGCCAGCCGCTCGATCTTCTGCGGCGCCACCACCTGGTTGGAGACGAGCACGTCGTAGACGCCGCCCTCCACCAGGGCCTCGGCCTCGCTGACCTTCTGGCAGCAGACGCCGCAGGCGCCACCCCGCGCGACCTGGATGGCGGCGATGTCGGCAGACTTGTGGGTCTTGGCATGCGCCCGGTGGCGCAGGCCGTTGGCTTCCATGAAGCGGCGCATGGTGTCGACGTTGCGCTCGAAGGCGTCGAGGTCGACCATCAGGCAGGGGGTGTCGACCTCCTCGATCGGGGTGCCGATGGCGGCGGGGCGGTTGAGGCTCATGGCGGGTCCTTATCTGTGAGGGGAAGGGTCAGGCGGCCTGCGGCAGGGGCCGGGGGCCGGCCTGTTGGCCGACCGTTCGGCCGACCTCGGCCAGGACGGCGTCGGCCACGATCTGGGCGGTGGCGGCCGACAGGGTCCAGCCGAGATGCCCGTGGCCGGTGTTGTAGAAGACGCCCGGCCGGCGCCCGCGGCCGACGCGGGGCAGCATGCCCGGCAGCATCGGGCGCAGGCCGCTCCAGGCGACGACCCGGTCGGTGGTCACCTCCGGGAACTGGCCGCGGGTCCAGTCGACCAGGGGCTGGATGCGGTCGTGGCGGATGTCCCGGTTGAAGCCGTTGAACTCCGCCGTGCCCGCGACCCGGAAGCGGTCGGGCCCGAGCCGGCTGGTGACGATCTTGGCCGCGTCGTCGAGGATGCTGACCTGCGGGGCCGCCCCCCGGCTCGCGGGCGTGTGCAGGCCCACGGTGATCGAGTAGCCCTTGACCGGGTAGACGTTGACCCGGTCCCCGAGCATCCGGGCGAAGCGGCGGCTGGCCGCGCCCGCGCAGATCACCACCGCGTCGTATCCCTCCGGCCGGGCCGGGCCCCCGTCCGCCCCCCCGTCTTCCTGCGGGGCCGGGCGCCAGCGCAGGGTGAAGCCCGCGGGCTCGGGCACGATGGAATCGACGGCGGCGTCGTAGCGGAAGCGCACGCCCTGCCGGGCGCAGGCCTCGGCCAGGCCGCGGGTGAACTTGTGGATGTCACCGGTGGCGTCCGAGGGCGTGAAGTAGCCCCCGTGATAGGCCCCCTTCAGGGCCGGCTCGATGGCGCGCATCTCCTCCGGGGTGACGGCGTGGCGCTCCAGGCCGCCCTCCGCCAGCAGGGCGTTGACGCGCCCGGCCGCCGCGAAGGCCGCCCGGTCCCGGTAGATGTGCAGGATGCCGCGGCGCTCCAGGTCGAAGTCGATGCCCTCGGCCTCGGCCATGGCGTCCATGTGCGCGCGGGCGGCGAGCGCCAGCCGCACGGTCGCCACGGTGTTCTCCCGGTAATGCGCGATGTTGCGCACGAACTCGGCCATCCACGAATACTTGTGCCAGCTCGGGCGCGGGTTCATCAGCAGCGGCGCGTCGCGGCGCAGCATCCAGCGCAGGCCCTGGAGCACGGTGGAGGTCTTGTTCCAGACCTCGGCGTTGCTGGCCGAGAGCTGGCCGCCGTTGGCGAACGAGGTCTCCATCCCGGCATAGCGGTGCCGGTCGAAGACCGTGACGCGGTATCCGCGCCGGCGCAGGGCATAGGCGGTCGTCACGCCGGTGATACCGGCGCCGACCACGGCGATATGGGGCATGGGTCCTGGACTCCCGAAGACGTGCGGACGCGTGGGACCGGCGTCGCCGCCGGCCGATGCGCCCCATCTGTCTCGGGTACCTGAGAGTTTGATCCGCCCGCGCTGTCGCGCGGGTGGACGTCCCCTTCGGTGGGTGTCCCTGGCGGGACACCTCTCTCCAGATCGCCCTGACGATACGGTTCTTGGGCCTGAGAGTTTCCGGGGCGGTTGCTCCGTCGGCGCCGAGGGCGAAACGCTCGCCTCGGGCTCTCCCGCATCGTCGTAATGGGCGAGACTTGGCTAGCGCGGCCCCTGGTATTGCGCAAGTCGTTCCATGCCGGCTTTTGAATTCATGTCTGACGAACGTGGGCGATTGTCATGCGTGCAAAGACTTTATGCACGTCTGCCGAAAATCTTCGCACGTGCTCGCAGGGCAAGTCTCGGGCTCGACTTGGATCGGCGCGGTACTCCGACAAGCCTCTGTTCCTGAAGGCGTTTCCCTCCCCCCTCTGCGGGGGAGAGTGGGCCTCGCGTCAGCGAGGGTCGGG
>NZ_BPRB01000342.1 GCF_022179685.1 Methylobacterium trifolii | reverse complement strand
GCCACCGTGTCGGGGGCATAACTGCCGCCGTGACCTCGCAGAAAGTCGTGGACGGGGAATTGCGGGACATCCTGGAGCAGGGATTGGACACGCCGCTCAACGTCGTCGTCGAGCCGGCCGATCGGCGCAGGTTGGGCTCATCTTCAGATACGCCATAGGCGTTCGCATGCAGCGCACGAAGCGATCTCGAACCCGGCCCCTGCGGTTCCGGCGCAGCGTCGTGCGGGACCTGCGCAATCGTATCCGGTTTGCCCTTGTCGGCCTGCTGATCCTGATTGGTCTGCACGTCGTCTCGATGATCACCTTCGAGCACCTCAGTCTCGGGGAAGCGATCTGGCTGACCTCCACGACGATCACCACGACCGGCTACGGCGACTTTTCCGCCAAGACGGCGGCGGGCCGTGCCTCCACCATCCTGCTGATCTACCTCTCGGGCATCTTCCTGCTCACACAGGCCGGTGGTGCCTTCTTCGAGTTTCGAATCCTACGGCGCGAGCGCAAGCGCCGGGGCGAGTGGAGATGGGACATGCGTGACCACATCGTCTTCGTGAATGCGCCCGCCGACGAGCCGGGCGACTACCTGCGCCGCCTTCTCGATCAGTTGCACCGCTCGCACGCCAACTTCGCCAACGTGCCGTCCCTGATCTTGACGGAAGCCTTCCCCGACGGCCTGCCCCCCGACCTCGAAGACGACCCGCTGATCGTCCAGCTCAAGGGTCGCTTCGACGACCCGGCGGCCCTCGAGGCAGCGGGAGTCGATCAGGCGCGGGTGCTGATCATCCTGGCGGAGCAGGAGGGCGACCGCCTCTCGGACAGCCGGACCTTCGATATCATCCACCGCCTCCGTGAACGAGGGGTGGCCGCCCGCATCGTCGCCGAATGTGTCGATGACCTGAACCGCGAACGGCTGAAGCGCGCGGGGGCGTCGGCCATCGTTAGACCGTTGCGCGGCTACCCTGAGATGATCGTCCGCGCCATCGTCGCGCCCGGCACCGAATGGATCATCGAGCGCCTGTTCTCGAGTGAGGGTGATGAGTGTCTGCGCTTCGACGTCAGCGTGAAAGGCATCGCATGGGCCGACATCGTCTCGACCGTCCTCGGCGCCAACTTCGGGACACCGGTCGGCTATGCGGACGTGCAGGGCCAGCCTCATAGCAACCCGCCCCCTCACGGGCTCGTCACATGCGATGCACTCTTCGTACTTGTCGATGAGACTCAGCTGCCGACTGCAGCCATGCTTCAGAAGCTTCTCGACGGCGCCCCTCATCGCGCTCCAGCTTGAACGCCGTCTGTTCAGAGAGCCTCACGCTTCACCGAGAAAACGAGCTATCTGCATAGCGTATCCCGTCCGCTGTGGCGGTCTAGGATGACCATTCTGCCGCTTGCCGGCTGCGCCGATGCCAGTCGAGGCTCGTGACCAAGAGAACGCCTTCGATTAGCCAGCCGAGGGGGGTCGACCACTTTGGAATAGAAGTCGAAGCGGGTTATGCTCATCCCATGAGCAGAATCGCCGGACTTGGGCTTTCCGCCCTCCTCACCGTTGTCTCCCTGGGGGCAGAGGCACAGTCTCCGCCTAATATGACCGCGCTGACTGGGCTCGCGCCCGTGGCCGCACTGCCCAACACGCCCGAAGGCAGGGCGGCGCTGGACGCGAACTTGAAAATCACCGGCGACATCCAGACCGGCATGTTCAAGCAGCCCTTGCTGATGTCCTTTCCGGAGCAGCAGCGCCTAGCCCTGCGCGACAGCTTCATCACCGATGGCAACGCCACCCAGCTCGCTGACGGCCTTGGGTCGACGCTCGGAGCGGCCTATCAAGCCAAGGCGCAGTACAAAGATTTCCAAACCTTCACGAACGTGTCACAGGCGGTTGCCGATCTGCTTGGTTATACAAACAACATTGCCAAATCAGACTCGAACGCGGGAAAATACTTCTTCGCCAACGCAACCACGAACGGCAAGAAGCCGGTGTCCGAGCCGGCAAATGCGATCCTTAGCGCAAATGGCGGCACCACCGATGTCTTCGGCAAAAGCTATGGGCGTCCGGCAGGCAGCCAGGGGGCCGATGCCTACGGCAATTCCCGACCATTCCAGACCGAGCCGCGCCTGATCGCATTCCGCAGCGAGGACTATTTCGGCCGTGCCTCGCACAGTCTCGATTGGCTTAGGGGACCGAACCAGAACCTGTTCGACAGCCCCTCGTACCCGAGCGGGCACACCACCTACGGGTATACGGAGGCGCTGGTCCTCGCCATCCTCGTACCCGATCGCTACCAGCAGATGATCACGCGCGCGGCCGAATACGGCAACGATCGCATCGTCATGGGCGCACACTACGCGATGGACGTCCTCGGCGGTCGGGCGACCGCCCTGCACGCCGTTGCCCACTTGCTCGCCAACGATCCGGCCTACGTGGGACAGACCCGCAAGAACCCTGCTGTGATCAACGAGATGAGCCATGGGCCGGACAAGGAGATCGTCATCACCGATTATCCCGCGGCGCTGAAGGCGGCTGGTGCCGACTTGGAGGCGTTCCTCAAGGATGCCTGCGGTGCCAGCATCGCGACCTGCGCTGCGACCGACAACGGGCGTTTCAAGGACTCGAAGGCCAACGAGGCCCTCTACAATACCACCCAGACGTACGACTTGCCGGTCGTGCACCGGGAAACGGCCGATACGAAGGAGGATGTCGGCAAGCTCGCGCCGGAGGCAGGTCACCTCCTGACGGCGGCCTTTCCCTCGATCACGCTCGCTGAAGCCAACGCAATCCTGACCGAGACCCAGGGTCCCGGGGGCGGGTTCCTGGACAACGGCTCTGGCTTCGGCGTGTACGCCCGCCTCAACCTCTACGCCGCCGCAGGTCGCGCGGCGGCGATTGCCGCCAGCAGGGTGAGGACCGAGGTGATCGACCCGCCTCGGACCGAGCGCGATCGGTAGCCTTGAGATCCTCACCCAATAGGAACGGGGCGCCATTCTGAGCGGGCCGATCGGGGTCGACCGCGGATGTCTTGCTGAGGGATCGGAGTGCGGGCTAAAGAGGCCGCCTTCGACTGAACGGCAACTAGGGTTCCGGACGGCCACCGGCCGTCGCTGGTCCGAGCGTTGCAGAGACCGCGGCGATCCCGCGGCTGCACCCGAGGGACAAAAGCCCAGAGGCGAAGATGTCGAGACAACCAGCACCCCCAGGGGTGCGCGGAGGTCTCATGTCGCTCGCACCGCTTGTCCTCGTCGTCCTCGCCTCGTTCGTCCACGCCTCCTGGAACCTGCTCGCCAAGCGCGCGGCTCCCGCGGGCTGGACCTTCGTCTTCGCCTACGACCTGTTCTCCTGCCTCGCCTACGCGCCCTGGGTCGTCCGGCTCCTCGTACACCCGGAGATGACCTGGAGCCTGCCCGCAGCCGGCTGCGTCCTGCTGAGCGGGCTCGTGCATCTCGGCTACAGTCTGTGCCTGCAGCGCGGCTACCACGTCGCCGACCTGTCGGTGGTCTATCCGGTGGCGCGAGGCACCGGCCCGATGCTGTCCTCGCTGGCCGCCTTCGCTCTGCTCGGCGAGGCGCCGACCTTGAATGGGATGCTTGGCCTGATCGCCGTCGTTCTCGGCATCGTCTTGATCACGACCCAGGGCAACCTGTCGGCATTCCGACGGCCGGGCGGCCTGTCGGGCATTCGATGGGGCACGGCGACCGGCGGCCTGATTGCCGCCTACACCGTGATCGATGCCTACGCGGTCAAGGATCTCGGCGTGCCACCGCTATTCGTCAACTTCGGCTCGAACCTGCTTCAGATCATCCTGCTCGGGCCGCTCTTCGCAAGGAATTTCGTTTCGTCGCGTGCGCGGATGCGGGGGCACTGGCTCCCGTCCGTCGCTGTCGGCTTGTTGTCGCCGCTGGCCTACATCCTGGTGCTGACGGCTCTGAACATGGGTGCGCCGCTCAGCGTGGTCGCACCCGCACGCGAGATGTCGATGATGGTCGGCGCCTTGCTGGGGATGATCGTTCTGCGCGAGGCAGTCGGGCGCTGGCGGCTGGTAGGCTGCGCCGTGATGATCGCGGGCGTCGTGCTACTGGGCTCGGCCTAGGGATACCGCTCCATGCCGAAACAGGACCGTCGGCAGAGGAGTCGGCCCCATCCATGGTGAAGGGCGAGAAGCGCAGGGCTTACCTGATCGCGGTGCAGCAGCGCCGTGGTGTCGTTCGCGTCTATGCCGTGGTGGCCCTCTCGCCTGAAGCAGCCGTGGCGCAGGTCACCGCCAAGGCCACCGACGACATGCAGGTAAGGGTGGTGGGTGGCCTGTCACGCGACACCGCTCGCCGCCTCGGTCTCACGCCCGGCGAGATGCGCCTCATCTGAGGGCTGGGCTCTTCCCTCATAGGACCAATCTTCAACGTTATGCCTTAAACGGGCGGCTCTTCCCTTCGGTCGTTTACCTCAGCTATTGATCGGCATAGTCGGCCAAAAGGTGCGTGGCTTGGTGTCGGCGTACTCGCTGAGGGCGGTCCCCGGGACCAGGCAGCGCTGCTCGGTCTCGCGCCCGGGAACTGTCCCTTCCAGGTGCGGTTGCCCTGAGACCTGCACACAGCGGTGTTCGAGGATTATCGTGCGCGACTGCCAGCCGACCTCACGTCGCGTTCTGCTCGGGTCCGGAAGTGCCGCCGTCGCTGGTGCGATGCTCGGGATGAATGGCGTCATGGGCGCCGAGACCGGTGCCGGCGCTTCAGCCGAGACCGCAACGGGCCGTCGCGCAACCTCCCTCGATACGAACTATTTCATGGGCATGTACGCCACGGATTCCGATCCCTGGCGCTTCGCCACGAGCGCGTATGAGCGGGACAAGTATGTGGCCACGCTCGCGGCGCTGCCGCGGGCCCATTACACGTCCGCCCTCGACGTCGGTTGCTCCATCGGCGTGTTCACCCGCCAGCTTTGTCCGCGCTGCGACGCCGTGCTTGGGCTCGATGTGGTGCCGTCCGTGCTGGACGCCGCCCGCGTCCGCTGCGCCGATCGGCCGAACGCCCGCTTCCAGCTGGCTGCCGTCCCGGCCGAGTGGCCGGACGGGCGCTTCGATCTGATCGTGATCTCGGAAGTGGCCTACTATCTTGACCGAGCCGACCTCGCACGTCTCGTCGCGCGGGTTGGGAGCGCGTTGCTGCCAGGCGGAGACGTCGTTCTAGTGCACTGGCTCGGCGTCGCCCACTACCCGCTCTCAGGCGACGATGCTGCGGAAGGCTTCATCGCGGGTGCCCGAGGCTTCGCGCCGATCTTGAAGCAGGCACGAACCGCCGAGTATCGCCTCGACGTGTTGCGGTCGGCCACCTCTGATGCGGGCGCGGCACGGTGATAGCCTTCGACGCCGCTTGTCGATCCGGAGACCCTCATCGTGGGGCCTTCGTCGCTTCGCGCCGCGCATGCGCGGCCGTCAGGGCGTAGAGCCCCAGGCCGACCAGCATCAGGACGGCGCCGGCGAACGATTGGAGCGGCCGTGAGGCCGCAAGGTGCACCAGCATGAACAGGGTTACGGTGAGGAAGATGAGAGGCGTGACGGGATAGCCCCAGGCCCGGAACGGTCGCGGCTGGTCCGGCCGCGTGATGCGGAGCTTGATCACGCCAAGCACCGTCAGGAACGCGCAGGAGAGCAGGCCGAACTGAATGAATTCGAGCACCGCCTCGAAGCTCCGCGTGAGGAGCAGCAGGCTGGCGACGACGGCCTGGACAAGGACCGCGGCGACCGGCACGCCGGTGGGAGAGCGGCGTGCGAACCGGCGCAGCAGCGGCACGTCCTCGCCCATCGCCACGGTGACGCTCGGACCGATCCACATCATCGCGCCGATGGTCGGGATCAGGCCGACGCAGATCAGCAGGCCGACGATCCGTCCGCCCGCATCGCCGAAGACGTGGCGGCCGCTGATCAGGGCGACCTCGATCTGCCCGGCGATGTCCGCCACCGGCGTCGTATAGAGGAACACGGCAGTCAACGTGACGTAGAGAGCCGACACGAGGCCCGTCCCGACGAACAGGGCGCGTGGCAGGCTGCGGGCCGGATCGGCCAGGTCGCCGACGATGTAGGTCGCGGCGTTCCAGCCCGAATAGGCGTACATCACGAAGACGAGGCTCAGTGCGAAGCCGGCGCTGAAGATCCGGGCCGGATCGGACGCGCTCGGCGCGAAGGAGACCGATCCGCCTCCGCCCCCGGCTAAGCCCGCGACGATGAAGGCCAGGATCAGCACGAGCTTGAGCAGCGTGAAGCCGACCTGGAACCTACTGGCGAGGTCCCCCCCGCGGAGCCGCACGGCGGTCACGAACCAAACCACTGCGAGCCCGAGAGGCAGCGCCGGCACTCCCGGCAGGACGGCCCCGGCATACTGTCCGAACGCCATCGCCGCGAGCGCCACCGGCGCGGCGAAGCCCACGGTGGCCGAAAGCCATCCCGCCATGAACCCGAGGGCTGGACTGAAGGCGCGCGTGAGGAAGTTGTACTCGCCGCTGGAACGGGGAAACATCGCAGCCAATTCGGCGTAGCTGAAGGCTCCGCAGAGCGCGACCACCCCTCCGACGAACCACAGAAGCAGCAGCGCGAACCCGGACGGGATGTCAGTCACCTGGAATCCGAGGGTGGTGAAGATGCCGACGCCCACCATGTCGGCGACCACGATGGATGTCGCCGCCCGCGTTGAAACCGTCGGTGAGACTCTCGTGGCGGACGAACGACCGGTCATAGGCATGAGGACGACCTTCTGCGTCCGGACCTTCACGATCAAGCACCTGATGCCTGGCGGCTGGAAGGTCGCGCCGCCAGAGTACGGCGCGCTCAAGCGGGCCGAGGCCATGCCTGGCTGGATGCCCGGCACCGCGGCTGAAGATCGTAGCCGACGACGAGACCGGGGAACTGGAGAGCGCGACGATCCTCGGGCAGTTCGGCGAGGTGCTCGACGACTTCGCCGAGAGCCTGCAGGGCGGGTAGCGTTGACGAACAGGGATCGAGGACAGGACATGGCATTCAAGGCGAAATCGGCCTCGGAGACGAAGGCTGCTGATCTGGCCTCGGCGCTTGTGCGCATCGCCGACAATGAGGGCGCCCCCGCGCAGATCGGCGTCGACCGGCTCAGGCATGCTAACCCGCGCCTGACGCCGCTCGCCGTCGGCCAGATGTTCCGCAGGCACCGGGACATCCTGGAAGCCGCCCTGGTCGACAGAGGGTACGTGCTCGTCGACTATGCCGATCAGGGGGCGGGCAGGGGTATGGAATTTGAGATCGGGCAGGCGTGAGGGGCTGACGGGCGCCTGGGCGGTCGGCTATTGCTCACCGCATGACCAACGTCATCCGCCCGACCTTCGGCAAGGGTCGGCCCGAGCCCTCAGCACCAACCTCGGAGCCGATCGCGGAGTACGTGCCGCTGCGCGTCTACGGCACCGTGGCAGGCTTCCTGGTCGCTCTGATGCGCGACGACGCGGGTCCGGAAGGTTCGACGCTCAAGGTCGTGGTCGGCCCGGTCGCCGGCAACTCGGTCGAGGCCGTAGCGGTATACCCGGCCGATGGGAACAGCGAGATCGACGCCGAGGCGTGCGGGCTGGCCGTCCTGCGGGCACTGGAGGTGGTCGAGGCGGGCGGTGGAGCGAACGGCGCTTTAGGGCGCTAAACATTTACCTGCTTGGCAACCACATCCACGATTTGACCGTAAGCGTCGAGAACCTGGAAAGCCGCCTCAATCGAACGAAGCCTCAAAGCCAAGACCTCTGCGGTCCCGGCGTCCCATGCCTCGTCCACACTATCGAAGGCCCCGTCCAACTGATCGGCGGAAAGCGGCTCGCTCTCGTTAAGCCGTAGGATGCGGACTTGGTAGGGCATGCCTTGCTATGCCACGCTCACTGACCGGGACCAAGGCCGGGATGATCCTGGTAAACGGCAGTCGAGCTCCTTGAAGAAGCAATCTCCCATACCGGCACGCCACACTGCCGTCCCGGCTTGGTTCGGTATCCCGAGGTGCGTTCGAACAGAACGCATTCGGCCTCGACCCCGTGGGCTCGGTCGCCCGAGACCGTCAACGCCCCGCAATAGTCCAGGCGCAGCGTGCCGTGCTCCGGACGGATCGCGAACAGCTCCGGGGCCGTCCAGCCGGGCTGATGCGCCTCGGCGCCGAACCGGTCGAGGAAGTTGAGCGCCGATTCCCGGATCGTGGCCCACCTGGCGGCGTCAGGTAGCGGCAGGGCGAGGCGTGCAGTGGGAACTCATTGAGGTGGGCGCGCCATAGATCGACAGGCGTCTGGAGCAGGATGGGTGCGGCGCTGGCTTACATGCTGCGCGGATACGGCGGCCACACGAGCGGCGCCATGCGGCGAGCGGCGGGCTTGCCTGACTCGCACGGCCGCCGCTCGCCCCGCCGCCCGATCCGATCACAAGCTGGCGGGGTGGTCGATCATCTCACCGTCAGAGCGGCAGGATGCCGAGCATGGGTTAGTAGGCCGTGAAACGACAAATCCGCCGCGGTTCGCACCGGGCGGGTCTTGGCAGATCTTGGACCTGGGGGGACCGCGTCCGAAACCGTACCGACCAGTAGCATGGATGCAGCGAGACAGATAGGCGGCGAACACCTTCGAGGGCCTCGACATCGTTCCAGATCCTTCTCTGGGAACAGTTCGACAGCGAGCGCGGTTCGACCTGCAAACGGTGGGAAATTCATGTCCGACAATGGTTTGATCTCAGGTACGTATTCGTCTCTGAGGACGGCGCGAAGCATGCGCGAGCGGCTCTCTCGGGCGGGGTTTGCTCGCAACAGCATCGACATCGAGCGCGTGGACGACGCGTTTCAGGTCTTGATCAACACGCGTGAGGAGAACAGGGAGCGCGCCGAGCAAATTCTCGGAGGCTCGGCTATCGCCGATGACCTGCAGCAAGCAGCCGATCGGACGGTCGGGGCTGTGAAAGACAACCAGTTCCTGGCGCTTGGTCTAGCTGCCATCGCCGGGTTTACGCTGTACCTTCTCACCAATCGCTCGTGAGGCTGGCGCATCTCACCTTCTCCTGAGTAGGTGACGTGATCCAAGACGGGACGGCCAAACCGCCCACCCGGGTTTCTGAGGCTTCCCAGCCGCCGCGTTGCGTCCACTACGTCGGCTTCAAGGACGACAGGTACTGGAATGCCTTCCGGATCTTCGGCGGCCCTCGGGTAATCCATCGCCGCTGGGATTGGTACGCGGTGCACGATGTCGGACCCGACGACGTGGTCATCTTCGCCGAGGGCGACGAGACGCAAACGATGGCGGAGCGGAACGCAACCGACATCGACGAGCGCTGGCTCGGCTGAACCATCGCACGGCGTCACCGCCACAAATTGCGGACTGCGGCACTCACAGCACCGTGCGGGGTCGGCATGACGGGCGGCTCAGGTTACTCCGCCGGCCAGGTCCGTGCGGTGAGCTTGTTTCCATCCGGATCGCGTAGGTAAGCGACAAAGGACCCGTTTGGGCGCTCGGCGGGCGGGCTCTCGATCGCGGTGCCACCATGCGCGGTGCCGGCTCCGTGCCACGCAAGGACATGTTCGCGGCTCGTAGCGGCGATACCGATAGTCCCACCATTGGCCGCGGTCGCTGGATTGCCGTCGATCGGTTTCGTGATCATCAGCCGACTGCCCTCGTGGACGTAGATTAGCCTGCCCCTTGGGTCCATCTCGCCAAGCTTGCCTCCCAACGCGGCGAATGTGGCGTCGTAGAAGCCTCTGGCCCGCTCAAGGTCGTTGCTGCCGATCATGATGTGCGTGAACATGTTTCCTCTCCGGAATAGGGATTCACGAGATAGCTGTAGTCGCGCGCAGAGGCGAGTGACTAAAGGCGCCGTTCCGGAAGGCCTACCAAGAGTGCAGATGTGACCCAAGTTGAGCGCGGAGGCGCGTGAAGCAACCGATGCCTGCCAAGCTGCGAACGCCGCCGACGGTGGATCCAAAAGCTGTTCCTGGAACGCCGACCCGTGGCCTTCCGTTGATCTCCATAAAACCTATGGAGGAAACGATGAAAAAGCCGGTCAAGCCTGGCTCCGAAGCCGGTCATTCCAAAGAGGGCGGGGCGCTCGGGAATATCGATGAGCAGCGCGGCCACCCTG
>NZ_BPRB01000341.1 GCF_022179685.1 Methylobacterium trifolii | reverse complement strand
CTGAGTCAGTGCACTAGGTCGGCAGCGTCGGCGACTCCTAAGACAATGCCCTTGGCGTGGACGATCAAAGGCCTGTTCATGGCCGAGGTGATCCATCGGCGCGGGCCATGGCGCTCCTTCGAGGCGGTCAGTTCGCCACGCCTGACTGGGTCGACTGGTACAACACATGCCGCTTGCTCGAACCGATTGGCAACGTGCCTCCAGCCGAGGCCGAAGCGCGTTACTTTGCTCAGATCGAAGGCCAAGCCTTGGCCGCGCAACTCAAACCAAATGGCCTCTGGAAGACCGGGTGCGGTTCACTGGTCATGTTCTGTGGACTCCTGGCGCTCAGCGCCGGCATCGTTGTGCTCTTCAACGACTATCGCCGGTGGCAGGAAGGCGCAAAGGACACCCTGATCCCGTGGGATAAGTGTTGGCCGGCGATCCAGGCCACGCTCAACGCCCTGCAGCGTCTCTGGGAGGGCTTCGACCGGGTCCATGACCGTGCATGGCTCTTCGTAGTAGTCGCTGATGCCATAGTCATCGACGCTGCAAGTTGCAGCCAACGTCGACACTGGCGTTAGCGTGACCGCGATGATGAGGGCGAGGATTGGAGACCGCATCCTGCACGAATGCGGTAATGCCCGGATTTTTGCAAGGTCTGGCCGAGGGCCGCTTTGGGCCGCCGCTACGCCGCAATCATCACTGGCATGCAACAAAGCCTGTGACCTGCTTCGCCGCCTCGGCGATGTCGGCTGGGTCTCGCTTTTCGCCGGTGGCCGAGCCCAAATCAACCTGAACGCTGTTGGTTTCTAAGAACGAAAGCGCGGTCGTTGCTTTGAGCGCGAAGTTGACGTTCTGGGGCACATCGCCGGTCAGCGAAGCCATCTTCATGACGTTGAGCTTCGACGAGACGACACCGATAGCGTTGCCCCAGTAGTCTAGAAGCGGGCCGCCCGAGTTTCCGCTCTGGACCGGCACCTGAATCTGATAGTAGCGGCTGTCGTCGTTGATCCCTGCGAGCGCCGTGACGTTGCCAAGCGTGAAGTTGCCGGACGAGGCCAGCACATCGGTATGCGGATAGCCGAAAGCGGCTGCCGATTCGCCTAGGCGCACTCCAGCGCGGAGCTTCAGGAACTTGCCCTCCGTGATGCCCTCGACGGTCAGAAGCGCAAGGTCGTTGTTCGCGTCGGTTGCATCGACCCGGGCTTTGCGCGCGGAGCCGTCGCTCAATTTCACGGCGACTGCCGAGCAGCCCTTGATGACGTGGGCGTTGGTCAGCATCTTGCCTCCCGCGGTCACGAAGAATCCGGTGCCAGTCTTGATGCCCTTCTCTTCCTCCACCTTGGGTGCCGGAGCAGGAGGCGTCACAGGGGCGGGCTTCGGCTCGACCTTGGGCTCCGGTGCGGCGCTCGGAGGTATCGCCGCGAACTGAGTAGGCGGCTCGACGCGAGTCGTGGGCTGGACGGGGGCGGTAGCTTGGGCAATCGGCGCGCCTGAGCGGTCATAGCCCGGCGGCTGGATCATCGGACGCCCGTTCATCACCGAACCGAGCGAGGCCGACATCAAAACGGCCACGCGCTCGCCCGAAACCTCGCCCTGGGCGGTGTTCCAGAACAGCGTAAAGCCAAGGATGCCGCTGCCATCCTGATGATAGCGCGTGTACTGATCCGTACCTTCGCTCGTTGTGGCTGAGATTACGAACCAACCTTCTTTGAAGACCTTGTAGTGAATCGTGGTGCGGTTGCGGACCATTTTCTCGACGAGGTCCTGGTAAGCCTGCTCGACGAAGACGTTTTCGAAGTAGTTGTATCCGACCTTGAGCCTGCCCCCCGGATCGTCGAGGCTGATGCCATTCTTACTCGGCACCCGGCGCAACCCCATCCCGAAGGGCATCCAGATCTGGGCGCCCTTGACCGGATGGGATGTCGGCCGGAAGTCCCACATCCTCAGCATCGGCGCAGCGGCGTCGAAGAGCTTGTCCATCACATTTTTCGTGAGCATGCCGTCGATGTGGCTGAAGCGGCCGTCGGCCTCGAAGCGATTGATTGCTTCAAAGGTTCGCAGGCTGAAGCGCTCGGTCGGAACCACATTCTGGTAGCCAGCAGCGATCAGCAGTACCTGCGCCGCAATCCGGTCCTCGAAACTGGAACTGTTAAAGTAGGCCTCGGCTCGATAGAACTCTGGGGCGCGGTAAGTCTGAGCGGAGGCAGGCAGCACGAGAATGCAGGCTACGACGGAAGGCAGAACGGATCGCATCGGAGGCTCCAGGCAGACAACCTTGTGTGTGCCTCAGTGAGGATATGTGTCAATCAATATCAGCACGGACCAGTGTCGTTTGAAACTAGATAGGTCGCCGCATCCCCAATAACTGATTGTTCATACATACCTACGGCTAACAAATCTTATCGTCGATACGTTCGCTATTGCAAAGCACTGCTCATTTGGTGGCGAGTTGTCATCTTGAGCCAGCCGCACGCTCGCGGAGTATCCGCTGTCAGTAAAAATATTTACAACGTAGATTGATGACGAAGGAAATAAGGTAGATTACCTATTTTTTCCATAAGCGCAAATTTCGGCCGTGCACTCGGGCGGATTGGCGGCGAATCTTGAACGAAGTCGAACAGGCGTTCAAGTAAACAAATTGGAGGCAGATGGCCAGCGGCATCGTCTCAAGTCACCGCGTTAGCAGGCTCGGGTCACTCGGCGGTCCAAAGCAGACCCATGCGTCAGCGCATGTAGCCGCCTTTCGTTGGGTGAAACGGTGCTGCATCTCGGTTATCGCCGACTGAAGCTCCGGCGTGGCCTGACGTCCGTAGAGCTGCTCCCGCCTCACGTTCGCGGACGCCAGCAGAGCTGCAAGCCTTCTCCAGGTACAGACAGGCGTTGACCATCTCCCGCAGGTCTGCCGTCAACGGATCGTAGCCCGACAGCAACGGCGCTACCGTTGCCCACTGCGCGTCTGTCAGGTCGCTCGGATAACGACCGCCTCGGTCCCGGTATCTCTCCCGATCCGCCTCCGTCCACATCGGCTTCTCCTCCGGAAGCCAACGCCCGAGTGTCCAACTCAGCCAAACAGGCTCGCAGCTTCCTCCCCATTTTCGAGGGTGGAGGTGTGGAAGTACAATACTAAATTTAAGCTGGTCATCATATACAAGGGGAATTTACGATTCGACCTCCAATCCATACACCATCGGATGGAAGTTCACGGCCGTGGAGGAACAGGTGGCGAAAAGAATAATTTTTTGTCTCCTCTTGGCATTCTCAAATTATTGGGCGATCCTTAGAATTCTATCGTTCAGTAGATTTCCTATCTATCAGTTTTCTACCTAATGCAACGCACAAATATTTTGCCGTCGACTTGCATCCGCGTCGGACCTTTCATGGTCCATGTTTCTGCGCGCCGCTCAGCATTTTGATTTTTCGTGTAATCCTCCCAGAACTCGTGACATTGTAACGACACCCGAGTTGTCTGGTTCGTTGTGTTCGAGCTCAGTATCTTACAGTGCCACTCGTACCTGTCGGCAAGTGATCCTCCTTTGGCATTAAGATCGATCAACAACCGAGAGTTCGGGCCATCCTCATCTCGACACTCCTTGTCGTTATGGGCCCAGACGCCCTCAAAAGCTTCTCGTGCCTGAACGACGCCTCCCAAGCCGATGAAGGCGGTCAGGGCTGCGACTACAAGATGGCGGCGCATGAAAATCGATCCCGGCTTTACGTCAGCGTTTCATTGCACGGTTTCGAGCCGTTACCAGGACGTCGTCCGGACGGTTCAGCGTAATCTGATCGGCCTCGTCGTCTAGTGGGCCGGAGTACCCGAACTTACGGGTGAGGACGGCGAAGCCTGAGCCGGCTGCTCCCGTTTGTAAGGGACTTACCCCGTGGCATGCCACAAAATAGGCGATGGTGCTCGACATACCTGTGATCGGCCCCCACCAGGTGGTCCAAGGGTAAAG
>NZ_BPRB01000340.1 GCF_022179685.1 Methylobacterium trifolii | reverse complement strand
CGTGGATGCGGGCTTCACCATCCAGCGGGCCTCCCTGCCGCGGCCCGGCCCGGTGGCTTACTGGCTGGACCTGCGCGCGGTCGCCGTCGAGGAGACCCGCCAGGGGGACGGCAACCGCATCCGCCTGCGCCTGACCTACCAGAGCTTCTACGCCGCCCTCGACGCCCGCACCCTGGAGATGCCGGGGGCCTCGCTCGCCAGGGTCACGGCAAAGCCCGGCATCTCCAGGGTGCGGGCGTCGAGGGCGGCGTAGAAGCTCTGGTAGGTCAGGCGCAGGCGGATGCGGTTGCCGTCCCCCTGGCGGGTCTCCTCGACGGCGACCGCGCGCAGGTCCAGCCAGTAAGCCACCGGGCCGGGCCGCGGCAGGGAGGCCCGCTGGATGGTGAAGCCCGCATCCACGACGATGTCGGCCTGCGCCTGGACGAGGTCGCCCAGGAAGTAGCCGAAGGCGCGCGGGCTGCGCACCTCGACGGAGCGGACCTGGGCCTGGGCCGCGCCTGCGAGCAGCAGCGACAGGATCGTGGCGAGGCGGGCGCGCATCGTTCAGGTCGCCATCAGGTGGCGGCTCAGCGCCTCGGGATCGAAGCGGTCGGCGAGGCGGAACGGCGGCCGGGCGAAGGCCGTGGCGATGCGGCGGAGGTCCTCGATCCGGGCCTGCTCGCGGGCGATCCAGCGGCGGCGCAGCGACGGGCGCAGGAACACGAGCCGGCGGCCGGCCCCTTCGAGGTCGTCGAGCTCGACCAGCCCCCAGGCGGGCAGGCCCAGATCCTCGACGCTGTCGCAGAGCAGGATCGGCACCACGTCGTGCAGCGCCAGCGCCGCGAAGGTCCGCTCGATCAGGGCCCGGGGCCAGCGGAAGTCGGAGACCAGGAAGACGAGCTTGGGCCGGCCCATGAGCAGGCGGGCGGCCTCGATCAGGCCTTCCGCACCGGCGCCCGAGCAGGGGGCCCGCGCGATCCGGGCGGCGATGTCGGCGGCCGGCCCGCGCCGCCGGGTGGCGGGCAGGAACAAATCCTGGCGGATGGCGTCGTCGCAGCCGATCAGGCCGAAGGCGTCGCCGATCCGGGTCGCGGACCGGGCGAGCCCCGCGCAGAACTGGCCGGCGAGCGCCATGCGGTCGGCCGCCCCCCGGAAGCGCATCGAGGCGGAGAGGTCGACCAGCGCCCAGACCTCGACGGCCGTGCGCGTCTCGAAGCGGCGGACGTGGATGCCCTCGAAGGGATCGCGCAGGGAGGCCCGCACGTCGATGCGCCGGGCATCCGGCAGGCGCAGGAACGGCACCTGGTCGCGGAACGTGCCCAATCCCCCGGCGTCGCGCCCGCGATGGGCGCCGGCCCGGCCGCCGCCGGGGCGCCAGCGGGGCCGGTAGACGATCTCGGCAGTGTCCGCCTCGCCCGTCACGGTGCCGGCACCGTCTCGAACACCGCCCGGCACAGGTCCGGCACGATGGTGGCGCGGCGCATCTCGTAGACCGGCTCCAGGAAGACGCGGTGGGCCATCACCTCGGGGAAGATCGCGCGGACGTCCTCGGGCACGAGCCAGTCGCGGCCCTCCAGCCAGGCGCGCACCCGGGCGGCCCGCACCAGGAAGGCGACGCCGCGGGGCGAGGCGCCTCCCTGCACCAGGGCCGCCATGTCGATGCCCGGCAGCCGGATGCCGGCTTCGCCCGGCCGCACCAGCGCCTCCCACAGGGCGAGCACGTAGGATTCGATCTCGGGGCTGGCCTGGATCGCGTGCTGGATCGCGGCGGCGATGCCACCGATGCCGGCGTGGTCGAGGACACCCTCGGCCACTTCGCCGACCAGCCGGTCGGTGTCGTGGAAGCGCGGATCGAAGACGAGCGAGCGCCGGGCCTGCGCATCGCGCGGGGCCTCCATGCCGATCTCCATCAGGAAGCGATCGCGGGCCGCGGCCGGCAGCTCGAAGGTCTCCTCGCGCTCGACGCGGTTGCGGTCGGCGAAGACCTGGAGGTTCGGGAACCGGTACTCGCGGTTGAAGGCGGTGACGCTGCGCTCGGCCATCAGGCGCAGCAGCAGGGCGTGCACCTGCGGGCGCGCCCGGTTGATCTCGTTGAAGAAGAACACCGAGAGGTCCTCGGCCCGCGCCAGCACCGGCCCCGGCTCGATGCGGGGGCGGCCGTCCTCGGCCAGGTAGGTGTGGTAGATCAGGTCGGTCGGCATCATGTCGACCGTGCCCTCGACGCGCTCGTAGGCGCCCCCGAGCGCCCGGGCCACCGCCCGCAGCAGGGTGGTCTTGCCGACGCCGACGTCGCCCTCCAGCATCACGTGGCCGCGGGCGAAGATCGCGATGGTGACGAGGCGGATCGCCCGGTCCTGGCCGAGCACGGCCTTGGCGATCTCGGCCTCGAAGCGGCCGGCCGCCGCGCGCCAGTCGGTGAGCATGGAGGCGCCGTGGCGGAGGGTGTTCATCCGGTTGAGCTTTCGAGCCGGGGGCGCGGGCAGGGCGGGGCCGGCGCGTCGGTGCGCCGGCCCCGCCCGCGACCCATGGCGATCGGTTCGCGGGCGATCAGTTCGAAGAGATCTTGGCCACGTCGTATTCGAACTTGCCGGTCTTCTTGAAGGCGTCGACGCGCTTCTTGTTGCGCTCCTCCATCTGCTTGATGGATTCGGATTGCTTGCTCAGCTCCTTCGGGTCGTGCTTGGGATCGTATTTCGATCCGGCGACCTTGTCGGGGAAGCCGGGCTTGGGCTCCCAGCAATTGCCCGCCGCCTTGCACTTGGTGCCGTCGTAGGCGGCCGCCGGCAGGGCGATCAGGGCACCGGCCACGACAGCGGCCGCAACGATGAGTGTCCGCATTGGTTTCCTCCATCCTCTCGTAACGCGGGCGGTTCGGGCCGCCCCTTGACCGCGCCCGCGGGCGCGACACGCTTTCCCTCGGGCGGCCGTCAGTTCTCCAGTGGCTTGCACTGGCCCTTGGCGTCCGCGGGAATGACTTCGCCCTGCTTGTAGGGCGTGTAAGCCTTCTTCTGCTCGTCGCTGAGCCAGATCGCGTCCTTGGCAGGACCCGTATAGAGGTGCCTGATCCAGGCGATGATCTGCAGCATCTCGTCCGGGTTCAGGTTGTCGTTGTGCGGACCCATCATGCCGTTGGCGCCGCCGAACATGGTGGCGAACAGGCCGGTGTCCTCGGTGTTGGCGGGATAGGTCCAGTAGTTGTCGTTGAGGCCGGGCCCGAGCTTGCCCTCGGCGAGATGCCCGTGGCAGCCCGAGCAGGAGGTGGCGAACAGGCTCTCGCCGTTGCGCAGGCAGGCCTTGTCGTCGATGTAGAGGTTCCGGCCCGTCTCGAAGAACGCCTTCACCGCCGGCGTGTCGCGCCCACCCTCCTTGCCCTGCGCGGTGTCCAATTGCTCGCCGGTGACGGTGTTGCGGAAGACGATGCCCGTCTGCGGACCGCCCTGCGGCTGGGCGAATGCCACCGTCGTGGTCGAGGCCAGCGCCAGCCCGAGGAGGGAGGCCAGCCGTTTCTTGATTGTCGTCCGGATCATCGATTCACTCTTGTACGTGTGCGCTTGGCGTCACGGTCAGTTGGAGGCGGCCTGCACCGGCACGCCTTCCTGCTTCAGGATCGCCTCGATCCGGGGCTTGGCCTTGACCAGGCCCGCATCGATCTCGCTCTTCAGGGCCGTGTCGTCCCGGCGCACGCCCATCGACTGGTCGAAGCTCTGGGGTATCTTCTGGCCGTCGCTGCGCACCGTGTCGTCGGGCACCGGGGTCATGCGCAGGGGCGTGGCGGACTCGCGCACGTAGCGGGCGACGTCGGGGGCGAAGGCCACGGCCACGTCGGCCTTGTTGGCGGCGACCTCACTCACCATCCGGGCCGGGTCGATCTGGGTGTACTGGTTGCGCGGCGCGCGGAAGTTCACCAGCGAGTAGAGGTAGGCCATGTCCTCCTCGTAGCGGCCGATGTCCTTGAGCATCGCCTCGCCCGGCGAGCCGAACGAGACCACCATGTGGTCCACGCTCTTGAGGCGCGGGTCGGCCCAGGACTTCACGTCGAGGTCCCTGTCGGCGCGGGTGATGAAGACGTAGCCGCTGCGGTAATAGGGCCGGCTCGCCAGCACCCGCGGGTCGTCGCTGTCGAGGCCGACGACCACGTCGCAGAGCCGCTTCTCCAGCCCGTCGCGGACGAGGTAGATCGCGGGCTTGCCGACCCAGACGAACTGGGCCTTGCGCCCCATCGCCTCCGCCACGGCCGACGCGATGCGGTTCTCCAGGCCCGAGCCGTCCTTCATCGAGAGCGGGGCCTGCTCGGCGGCGCAGACGCGCAGCACGCCGGGGTCGGCGGCGACAGGCTTCGTCTCCTGGGCCTTCGCCTCCCGGGCCTTGGGCTCCTGGGCCGAGGCGGGGGGCGCCCACAGGCCGGCGAGCGCGGTCAGGGCCGCGGCCGAGGCGCGTGCGCGGCGGTGTCCGTTCACGAGGGACATGGATCTCGGTTTCCTCTTGGAGTCTCTTTGGTGGCGCGGGGCCGGGCATGGCGTGCCCGTCGGTGTGCGTGGCCGTCTCGCGCGGGGATCGTCACGGGTGGTCCCGCCGGCACGGGCCGGCGGGACCACCTCTGGTCGGGAGAGCCTTACTTGGAGGCCTGCTTGTCGTACTCGCCGACGTTCGGGTCGTCGTAGGGGCCCTTGCCGTTGAGCGAGAACACCACCACGCCGCCGCCCATCTGGGTGTAGTTGGCGAGCTTCTTGAAGGCGCCGACCGCGCCGAGGCCGGCGGTCGGGTCCTGGAGGTCGAACACCAGGCCCACGCCCGGCCAGCCGCCGACGCCGTAGTAGATGGCGACGTACTGCGTGCCCTTGTGGGTGTAGGTGATCGGGTAGCCGATGGCGCCCGACGGCAGCTTGAACTTCCAGAGCAGGTCGCCGTTGTCGGAGTCGCGCGCCTTGATGTAGCCGTCCAGCGTCCCGTACAGCACGAGGTCGCCGGCGGTGGCCGTCGTCCCGCCCCAGACGGCGAAGCGCTCCATCTTCTCCCAGTTGAACTTGCCGGTGATGGCGTTGTAGCTCTTGATCTGGCCCAGACCCTCGTAGTTCTGGCGGTCGCCCTTCGGGCCCGGATACATGTTCAGGGTCGCGCCGACGAAGAACTGACCTGCGCGGTAGGGCAGCATGAAGGGCTCCCAGTCCATGCAGATGTGGTTGATGCCCATGAAGAAGGCTTCACGCTTCGGGTCGTAGGAATCGTGGCCCTGGTTGTGGTAGCCCATCGCCGAGGGGCAGACGTCCTTGGCCAGATGATCCATCCGGGTGCCGTATTCGGGGTCGCGCACCGGCTGGCCCGTCTTCAGGTCGACCGACTTGAACACGTTGACGGTGTCGTCGATCTTGTTGGCCGAGACCAGCGAGCCGTCCGTCCGGTCCAGGGTGTAGACGATGCCGTTGCGGTCCGGGTGGGTGAGGAGCTTGCGGTCCTTGCCGTCCTTGTCCTTCTGGTTCGACAGCATCATCACGTTGACGCCGGCATAGTCCCACTCGTCGTGCGGCGTCTTCTGGTAGCCGAACTTGGCCTCGCCCGTGTCGGCGTCGCGGCCGAAGATCGTCATGGTCCACTTGTTGTCGCCCGGACGCATGGTCTCGTTCCACGGCGCCGGGTTGCCGGTGCCGAAGTAGATCAGGTTGGTGCCCGGATCGTAGGCGTACCAGCCCCAGTTGGTGCCGCCGCCGATCTTCCAGGCGTCGCCCTCCCAGGTGGAGGTGCCCAGGCCCTTCTGGCCGTAATGGGCGTTCTTGACGTTGAAGTCGGCGCCCAGCAGCAGGTCCTTGTCCGGGCCGGTGGCGTAGGCGCGCCAGATCTGCTCGCCGGTCTTCACGTCGTAGGCCGTGAGGTAGCCGCGCACGCCGAGTTCGGCGCCGGAGGAGCCAATGATGACCTTGTCCTTGACCACGTAGGGGGCGATCGTCAGCGTCGAGCCGACCTTGATGTCGGAGTTCTCGACCTTCCACACCGTCTCGCCGGTCTCGGCGTTCAGCGCCGCGACGTGGCCGTCGAGCTGCGTCTTCAGGATCAGGGACGGGGTCTTGCCGTCGCCGGGCCAGTAGGCGAGGCCGCGGTTGACGAGGTCGCAGCAGGCCACCGCGCGGGCGGCCGGGTTCTGCTTCGGCTTGTCCTGCCACAGGATCGTGCCCGGATCGTCCAGGCTCACCGCGAACGTGTTGTTGGGGAACGAGGTGTGGATGTACATCTTGCCGTCGACGACCAGCGGCGCGCCCTCGTGCCCGTTCAGCAGGCCGGTGGAGAACGTCCAGGACGCCTTGAGGTCCTTCACGTTGCTCTTGTTGATCTGCTTGAGCTCGCTGTAATTGTTCGAATCGTAGTTCTTGCCGGGCATCACCCAGTTTTCGTCTTTCTGCGACAGGTCGACGAGCTTGTCGGCGGCCGCCGCCATGTTCGCCAGGCCGATCGGGGCGAGCGCCGCGATCGCCAGCATCGAGACCGAATTCAAGTACCTGCTCATCCTGCGTCTCCTAGCCTGACCGCCACGCCTTTCGGCCTCACGGCACTGCTCAGCTATTCCCTCGGTGGGCCTAGGAGCGAACTTTAATCCATCCTCAGTGAGACGATGATCATCTAAGTAAAAACTTAGAATTCGTCAGTCTTATGAGAGACTTATTAGTGCTCCTTCGCCTGACATTTCTAGGCATCAGTTAGCGGAGAAGTCTTTAGCCGATCTGACATTTCTAGGCAGGATGATTCGGCAACTTGCTTTGGACGATTGAGAACGGGGCCGATGCCCTTGACCGGCGGGTGCGTGCCGACGCAGGAATGGGCAGGAACGCCCGGCATCACGCGACCGGGCCGAGACCGGGGGATACCGCCCATGATCGAGCGGCGCGGCCGGCAGCGCGTCTCCCGCCCGACACGGCTGCGGGCGCTCGCCATGGCGGCAACGATCCTCGCCATCGCCTCGGACGGGCTGGCGCGCGACGTGGCGCGGACCGCCGCGCTCTATCCGCGGGACGGCCGCCGCGACCTCACGGGCGCCGACCTCGACCGCTACCGCGGCGCCGGCGTGCTGTGGTGCCGCAGGCCGGACGGTATTCCGCAGAAGGCCGCCGCGGCCTGGCTGGTGGCCGACCCGTCCCTCGTCGTCCTCAACGCCCACAACTTTCGCAACCGGCAACTGGAGGTCACGCGCCTGGTCGCCGACTGCTACTTCCAGATCGGCGGCCGCAACTACGACTTCCTGCCCGACAGCCTGCGGCTCGGCACGGCGCCCGATGCCCGGCGGCTGCACATTACCGACGACTGGGCGATCCTGCGCCTGGCCCAGCCTGCCGAGGCCGGCCCGCAGCCGCTGCCGGAGGCACCGTCCCTGGCGACGGGCGACATGGCGCTGCCGGTGGTGATGGTCTCGCCGGGCGGCCACGAGAACTACCGGGGCCCGAGCAGCCTGGAGCGCTGCACGATCCACCGGATCGACCCGCCGAGCGAGGATGCCATCCGCCGCGTCCGGCACGATTGCAACGACGGCTATGGCGGCTCGGGCTCGGGCCTCTTCGACGAGGCCGGCCGGCTGATCGCCCTGCAGAGCGCCTCCCTCTCGATGAACGCGCGCCACGCCTTCGACATCGAGTTCCACTACGGCTCGGCGCTGCTGATCGAGGGCGAGTTGCTGGAGGCCCTGCGGGCGTCCGTCGCGCAGGTGCGGTCGCCGCCGCGGTAGGGGATCGGGCCGCCTCCCCCCCCTCCCCCTTCTGCGG
>NZ_BPRB01000339.1 GCF_022179685.1 Methylobacterium trifolii | reverse complement strand
AGGTCGGCCGCCTTCAGGGCCTCCGACAGGCGCGTGCCGAGCGACAGCAGCGCCACCCGCGCGCCCTCGGGACGCTTGACGATCCGCCCGCGGCCGATCGCCAGGGGCTCGCCGCGCTCGGGCAGGTCCACCCCCACCCCCTCGCCGCGGGGATAGCGTAGCGCGATCGGGCCGGATTCGTGCGCGTGGCAGGTCGCCACCATGTGCACCAGCTCCGCCTCGTCGGAGGCCGCCATCACCGTCATGTTCGGCAGGCAGCAGAGGTAGGCGAGGTCGAAGGCGCCCGCATGCGTGGCGCCGTCCGCCCCCACCAGGCCCGCCCGGTCCATGGCGAAGCGCACCGGCAGGTTCTGCAGCGCCACGTCGTGGATCACCTGGTCGTAGGCCCGCTGCAGGAAGGTCGAGTAGATCGCAACGAACGGCTTGTAGCCCTCGGTGGCCAAGCCTGCGGCGAACGTCACCGCGTGCTGCTCGGCGATGCCGACGTCGAAGGTCCGGTCCGGATGGGCCTTGCCGAACAGGTCGATGCCGGTGCCTCCCGGCATCGCCGCCGTGATCGCCACCACCTTCTCGTCGGCATCGGCCGCCTTGATCAGGCTCTCCCCGAACACCCGCGTGTAGGCCGGCGCGTTCGGCTTGGCCTTGGCCTGCACGCCCGACACCACGTCGAACTTCACCACCCCGTGGTAGCGGTCGGCCGAGGCCTCGGCCGGCGCATAGCCCTTGCCCTTCTGCGTCACGACGTGCAGCAGGATCGGGCCCTGCTCGGTGTCGCGCACGTTCTTCAGGATCGGCAGCAGGTGGTCGAGGTTGTGACCGTCGATCGGGCCGACATAGTGGAAGCCCATCTCCTCGAACATGGTCCCCGAGCCCACGATCAGCCCGCGGGCGAACTCTTCCGCCTGCGCCGCCCGCTGGTAGATCGCCTTGGGCAGGAGCTTGCCGAGCTGCTTGGCCGTCTCGCGAAGTCCGCGATACGTGCCGCCCGAGGCCAGCCGGGCGAGGTAGGCCGACATCGCCCCCACGGGGGGTGCGATCGACATGTCGTTGTCGTTCAGGATCACGATCAGGCGCGAATGAAGCGCCCCGGCGTTGTTCATCGCCTCGTAGGCCATGCCCGCCGACATCGAGCCGTCGCCGATCACCGCGATCATGTTGCGGCGCTTCGGGGCCTCGATCCCCTTGGCGCGCGCCGCGGCCGCGTGCAGGTCGCGGGCCACCGCCATGCCGAGGGCTGCCGAGATCGAGGTGGAGGAATGCGCCGCCCCGAACGGGTCGTACTCGCTCTCGCTCCGCTTGGTGAAGCCCGACAGCCCGCCGCCCTGGCGCAGCGTCCGGATGCGGTCGCGCCGCCCGGTCAGGATCTTGTGCGGGTAGGCCTGGTGCCCGACATCCCAGACGATGCGGTCGTCGGGCGTGTCGAAGACGTGGTGGAGCGCCACCGTCAGCTCGACCACGCCAAGCCCCGAGCCCAGATGCCCCCCCGTCACCGAGACCGCGTCGACCATCTCCGC
>NZ_BPRB01000338.1 GCF_022179685.1 Methylobacterium trifolii | reverse complement strand
TCATCTGACGACGGACAGCTCAGCGAGTTCGCCCCACCGGTCACCCCGTTGGGTGTCGTGCCCGTATCCACAAACGCGGTGCCGGCGTTGCCGCTGCCGATCGTGAACGTCGCCATGCTGGTCCCCTCGACGCGGTCGAGCGGCCCGGACAGCGCGCCATACGTCCGCCTATTAAATTTCCCCTAACATGGCCGTGTCATTTTTCACCAGGGCTGATGAGGACTGCAGCAACACAGAAACGCGAGACCCGATACAGGCCTGTGTACGGTTCTAGACCAATTGAGATAAATGGTCGATGAAATTGAGATGGTTTGTCAGCCGGGATTGGCTTTTCCACCAGCGGCCGGCCGAACCTCGGCCGGTATCTCCGAACGGAGGCGACGGGCGAGACGATCCTTGCCCTGTCGCAACAGGGCATGCCGATCTAGACGATTTCCTGAGCGACCGGGCACAATCGCAAGCCCGTGCGCACCATGATGTGCGGTCTGACCGGCGACGTTTTCCGGGCCCGCCCGAGCAGCCTGGACGTCCATCTGCCCCGGCTCGATGCAGAATGGGCGACCGGCTGCCGAAACGGGGCAGAACTCTGGCGGTGGCTTCGCGCCAGCGGATTCACTGGCAGCTTGCGGGTGGTCGGGGAATGGGCGACTCGCCGCCGGCGCAGCGAGCACGCGCCGGAAGTATCGCCGGGCAAGGTGCCGTCAGCACGCATCCTCTTCCGGCTGATGACGACGGGGCGGGACAGCCTGACGAAGGCTGAAGCCGTCCTCGTGGCGACGATCGATGCGGAAGTCCCGATGGTCGATGAGGCAAGGACACCGCTGTCCCGCTCACAAGCAGAGGTGGCTCGGGGAATCTGCACAGCGGGGCTGGGTGGAATTTCTGCCTGACGGCGGCCAGGATGGCCGCGGATCAGGAGCGACGATGAGCAAGCGAGCCCGCCGGAACCACCCCCCGGCCTTCAAGGCGAAGGTGGCCCTGGCCGCCCTGCGGGGCGAGAAGACGCTGGCCGAGTTGGCCCAGCAGTACGATGTCCATCCCAACCAGATCACGACGTGGAAGGCTCAGGTTCTCGAAGGGGCTGCCGGGGTGTTCGGAGCCGCGTCCCGGCTGGAGACGGCGCCGGCCATCGACGTGAAGACGTTGCACGCCAAGATTGGTGAGTTGACGCTGACCAACG